>JAFXZT010000154.1 GCA_017541145.1 Bacteroidales bacterium
GAATTTGGCTGATATTTTGTGTAGTTTTTGCGCTACTTTTTCGCCGATTCTGTAATTATTTTCGGGAGTCATACCCTTGAATTTCGCACCTTCGGAAATTACAACGGTTGAAAATTTTCCCGGATTTTTTGCGCGGTCTATTACCATAAGTTCAGCAAGTTGCGGGATATTAAATTCCGATTCGGGAATTACACAACGGTTTGCTACTCCGGCAATTGTCGGCAGCATCGCTGTAAATCCTGCTGAGCGTCCGAAAACTTCTATCACCAAAAATCTTTCATGACTTCCGGCTGACATGCTCAGTGTAAGTATCATGCTGATTATTCGTGTGATACATGTACTAAATCCGATACAATAATCTGTTCCTGAAACATCGCCGTCCATGGTTTTGGGAATTGCAATTATTTTTATGCCTTCCTTGTGTAACCGTAACGAATATTTCAGTGTGTCGTTTCCGCCAATTACAACTAAATAATTCAACTGTAAGTATTCTATATTTTTTATAATTTCCGGCGTTACATCGTTCTGACTTTCAGAATATTTGTCTTTCAGATGGTCGGGGACATCTTCTTGCAGAAGTTTTTCCGGATTGGTTCGTGACGAATGCAAAAACCACTCTTCTGTGATACTTGTTGCAATTTGAAATATCGGCGGAAACTCCTCGTAACAATCTGAATTGTCAGCGTTTTTGTTTCTGACCATTTCCACAAGTCCCGCATATCCGCGTTTTATTCCGATTACCTTGAACCCTTCGTTGTTCGCCCGTTTTACAATGCCTCCAATTGCCGGATTTAGTCCGGGCACATCTCCTCCGCCGGTAAGAATACCTATAATTTTTTTCTGCTTTGTTGGAATCATTTAATTTTTACATTTTGACTTTTTTCGACGTTTTAAAATTATACAAATTTAGCGGATTATTAAAATTTATTTTTATAAAAATTATGCTTCGTCCAATGTTTTGGTTATCAGACTTATAGCTTCCAAAATTTCGTCCTTGTTTATTATCAGCGGCGGTGCAAATCTGAAACAATGGTCTTTGAAAATGAACAAGTCCGCTAAAATTCCGTTTTCCAAAAACTTGTGTAAAAGGTCCATCATATTTATTTTGTGGTCAACTTCTATTCCGATAAACAATCCGATGCCCCAAGTTTTTATTACTTTCGGGTGATTTTTGATATGTTCTTCAAAAAATTTTCCTTTTTCAGTGGCTTGTTCCGCAAGTTTTTCATCAATAATTGTGTTGAGACTTGCCAAAGCTGCTGCTGCACAAACCGGATGACCGCCAAATGTTGTGATATGTCCGAGCGGAGGATTGCAGAAACTTTGCATTATTTTTTGGTCAGAAACAAAAGCTCCGATTGGCATTCCGCCGCCCAATCCTTTAGCAAATGTCACAATATCAGGTGTTACATCAAAATTTTCAAAACCGAACATCTTACCTGTACGACCAAAACCCATTTGAACTTCGTCGAATATTAAAAGTGCGCCGGTTTCGCTGCAACGTTTTCTCAATGCTTTAACCCATTCATAATCAGGAATATTGAGCCCGCCTTCGCTTTGAATTACCTCGGTAATTACGCACGCAGTTTTTTCAGTAATCTTTTCAAGATCGCTCATCTTGTTGAAATTCAGTCTCTTTACGCCCGGCAACAGCGGTTTGTATGCCTTGTTGTAAAAATCAGAACCCCAAAGCGACATCGCACCGATTGTACTGCCGTGATAAGCATTTTTAAATGAGATAATTTCTTTGCGTCCAGTGTAATGTTTTGCGAGTTTTAGTGCGCCGTCGGTGGCTTCAGAACCTGAGTTAACAAAAAATACATTGTTGAGATTCTGCGGTAAAATATCTGTAAGTCGCTTTGCCAATTGCACTTGCGGGGCTTGAATCATCTCGCCGTAAACCATCAGGTGCATATAACTTTCGCATTGTTCTTTTATCGCTTTTACAACATTCGGGTGACAGTGTCCTACATTTGAAACCGAAACTCCGGAAACGGTGTCTATAATTTTTTTTCCGTCGGGTCTGTACATATAAATGCCTTCTGCTTTTACAATTTCTTCCATCAACGGTTTGTAAGAAGTTTGCGCTACGCATCGCGTAAACAACTGTCTGTTAGTTTCCAACATCATGATTTTTACTATTTTTATTTGGTTGAAAAATATCTGTCTAAAATTTTACCGCTTTCACGAATACTTTTTTTCATCCAATCAAAAAGTATCTCGTAATGTTCCTCTTCTGAAAGATGATAATTGATATTACTGTCTTTTTTCATCTTTTGTTGCAGATTAAAAAGTGTTAGCGCACACGACACCGAAATATTGAAACTTTCGGTAAAACCGCACATCGGAATCGTGATAAATTCGTCACTCATTTCAATAGCTTCTTTGCTAAGTCCGTGTTTTTCAGTTCCGAACATAATTGCGCATTTACCTTTTGAAATATCAAAATCGTCCAACATCTGTCCGTGTTCGTGAGGCGTGGTTGCAACAATTCTGTATCCGCGATTTTTCAAAGTAGTGATAGCCTCAATCGTGTTATTATCTTTCTGATTGAATCTTTCGATATCAATCCATTTGGTGGAACCCATGCAAATATCGCGATGTACAACAAATTCGTGATTATTTTCAATAACGCAAAGTTGTTGAAAACCAAGACATTCGCAAGTTCTTATTACTGCATTAGCATTTTGAGCCTGATTGATATTTTCCAAAACCGGTACAATATACTTAGTTCTTTCGCCCAAAACTTTAAGCATCTGATTATAACGCTCTTGCAGCATAAAAGTAGAAAGATATTCTGTAAGTTCTTTAGTATTTTCCAATTTAAAATTCGTTTTTTTACAAAAAATGTCAACACAAAATTACTAATAAAATACGAAAAACAGACAAAACCATCTTAAAAAATCATAAACACTATTTTTAATCAAAATTTTCTTTATTTTTAAATAATTGAAAATCAGTTAAAAGAAAAATATTTTGAAAAAAACTGAAAAAATATTTTGGAGAATTGAAAATTAGCTCTACCTTTGCAACGTCAAAAACGAAAAACACTAACGTTGATGACGAAGTTCTTAGAAATAAGTTAAAAGAATTTTTGGAGAGTTGGCAGAGTGGTCGATTGCGACGGTCTTGAAAACCGCTGAGGGTAACACCTCCGGGGGTTCGAATCCCTCATTCTCCGCAAGTTTTTTTTCAAAGTTCGGGGCATAGCGCAGTCCGGTTAGCGTATCTGCTTTGGGAGCAGAGGGTCGCAGGTTCGAATCCTGCTGCCCCGACAATCAATTATTTAACTTATTGAGACATAATTAGCCTACGAGTTAGGTTTTTGGAGAGTTGGCAGAGTGGTCGATTGCGACGGTCTTGAAAACCGCTGAGGGTAACACCTCCGGGGGTTCGAATCCCTCATTCTCCGCTTTTTTTGATTGAAGTTTTCACGGGGCATAGCGCAGTCCGGTTAGCGTATCTGCTTTGGGAGCAGAGGGTCGCAGGTTCGAATCCTGCTGCCCCGACAATCATTCATAGTTTTTTTATTTGGTAATTAGATAATTTTTTTATTTGGTAGCCTTTTCAGAAAGGCTTTTTTTGTGTCTGTACCTAAAAATGACAATTATATTTTATTTTCTGTTGATTTAATTTGATATTTAATCGTATTATCTTGATGCTTTTTGGCGATGCTCACTTATTCTTTTACGTTGATTTACAATTTTTTTGCAAGCCAGTTGTTTTTATTAGGTGATAAAAATTACTTGCTTTTACCCCGTTTTTTTCATTTTAATATCTCAATTTCGTTGTAAAAATAAAGTGTGTTTTCGATTTTATTTCAATCTTTTTTGATTGTTTTTATCGAAATTGTCCAAAAATGATTGCATGTCTTTATACTTGTATTTTATTTGTTCTGAGCCGATTAGAGCAGCTTCGCGGATGCCGCCTTTGGTGCGTCCGCCCGGAATCCATGAGCCGTCGTAAGCTCCGTTTTCGTTTCCCGATGGCAATGAATATTTAAAGCGTTTGTCTTTTTTGCTGATTTTTACATAATATATCTCTTTGTTTGACAGATAGTTGCTGTCAACTCCCAACGACAATCTGTCGTTTAGGATGTTTAGATTTTTTTCTGACTTTTGGTAATCTGTAATTATGTTGTCCATGTCAGAGGCAAGTCCTACAAATTTTCGTGGTGGCCAATTTGAATATTTTTCGTTGTTGACAGTCCATTCTTTTAATGCTACAAATCCGCAGCCTTCCCGTTTGAAATTTCTTAAAAATTTTCTACAATATGATTTTTTCAAGTATTCTTTTTGTTCGTAACGTTGACCTTTGGGCGGTAGTATCAACGAATCGTTTTGAAATCGGAATGCTTCTTTGTTTTTACGTGTGTAATATACAATCCTTTGTCCGTCGTCAACTACATTTACTGCCTTGTCTGACAGATATTTAACTGTATTTATGATATATTCTTCCGAAACTTTTGATAAGTATGAATTAGGATTGTTGGGATCGCTTTTAGTGTTGTTTCCGTTTAAATTTTTGTCGGCAAATTCGTTGAATGTTGAGCATGAATTTAGCAAAAATGCTAATATTGAGATAATTAGTATATTTTTTCTAGATGCCATTTTTTATGATTTAATTAGGTTAAGTGTTTCTTCCTTTCAATTTTGTATCAAACATAATGCCTATTTTTTATTTTAGACATCATACATGTAAAAGTGCAAAAAAATATTCTACTAACAAATCAATTGATTAGTAGTCGAAAGAATATTAATAAAAAAAGTTCAAAACGGATTTTTGGTGACTTTACATCTTTTCTTTTGATTTTTCTTGATTGTTGTAAAAATGTTCAATAAAATAATTTCTGTAATTCTTTATCTTACTGTTTTATATTTGTTTGTTAACATATTTTATAATTGTTTGCGTAAAAAATACACAAGAAAATTTGGTGCTTTCAGAAAAGTATTCTACTTTTGCTGTGTAAATAATACGCAAGTAGATTTACATGATTACTGTTAAAAAAAATTACTTAACCGATTGAAAAGGCAATCGAAATTATTTGTACATTTGTAAAATTAAAAAATCAGAAAAAAATGGAATTTCCTACAAAATACTTAATCATTGTAGACCCGCAAAACGATTTTATTGAAGGCGGATCTTTGGCTGTGGATGGTGCTAAAAAAGCGATGGAAAGATTGTCGTTTTTTGTTAGCCAAAATGCCAGATATTACGAGAAAATTTTTGTTACACAAGATTTTCATCCGGAGAATCATTGCAGTTTTACAGAAAATGGTGGTACATGGCCAAAACACTGTGTAGCAAATACTAACGGTGCTGACATCTTTCCGAAACTCAAGGAAGTGCTTGCAGATAAGGAAAATGTGGTTTACACTCTGAAGGGAAAGGATGTTGATGTGGATCAATACAGTATTTTCTCTTTGAAAGATGGAGATGTTACCAACAAATACGGTAAAGAGATGTTGGAAGAATTGCAAAAAAATCCTACATTTCATATTGATATTTGCGGTATTGCCGGCGATGTTTGCGTTTTGAATACAGCAAACGATTTGGTGCAACTTATTGGTGCTGACCGTCTTTATATTTTGGAGATGTTTACAGCAAGTCTTGATGGTGGTGCAAAACTCAGAGATTTTGCCGAAAAAAATAGTATTGACTTAATTTGATGCATTATGGAGCAAATTATTAAACATTTCACTGACAATGATTTATATACATTTACTTGTATGTATTACATTATTCAGACTTATCCGCGTGCCGAAGTTCAGTATACATTTTACGACCGCAACAACACTGTTTATCCCGACGGTTTCGCTGATCTTTTGCGCGAGCAGATGGAATATATGAAGGATGTTACAATTACGGAAGACGAAATTCAATACATGCTTAGCAAATGTTATTACCTTCCAAAATGGTTTATTGACGTATTTTTGCGTGGTTTCCGTTTCAATCCTAACGAGTTGGAAATCTCGCAAGATGCTGAAAATCATTTGCATGTAACAGTAAAAGGTAAATGGTATTCCGCAATTATTTGGGAAATGCCGATTTTGAGTTGCGTGAGCGAATTGATGCATATTTTAAACGGCGATTCCAAAAAATATGACCTTGAAACGGAGCGTCAACGTGTAAGAGAAAAAACAGAATATATCTTTGGTAACGGTCTGGTTTTGGGCGACATGGGAACTCGCAGACGTTTTTCTTTTAATCATCATAAGATGGTTTTGGAAGAAATGAAAAATGTTTACGAATCGAAAAAATGGCCCGGATTTTTCACCGGAACTTCCAATGTTTGGTTTGCAAAAGAATTGAATCTCAATGCGTTGGGAACAATGAGCCATCAAATTATTTCGTTTGAGGAAACTGTTTCATCGGTTTTTGAAGTCAACCATTCTGTAATGGAAAAATGGGCGGAAGTTTACAACGGTGATTTGGGACTTTACCTTTATGATTGTTTTGGAGACCATGTATTTTTCAACAATTTTTCCAAGAAAATGGCGATGCTTTTCTCCGGTTTGCGTGTAGATTCAGGCAACGAGGAAGAACAAATCGACAAGATTGTTGCTAAGTACAAAGATTTGGGAATCAATCCGTTGAACAAGCAAGTAATTTTCTCAAACGGTTTGAGCATCAAGCGTGCAATCGAGATTAAAGATTATTGTAAAGACAAAGTTCAAGCATCGTTTGGAGTCGGAACATTTTTGACATGCGATTTGGGAAGCGACAACGAATCAATTCGTCCGATGAATATCGTTGTAAAACTTACCGGTGCAAGAATTACCGAAACTCGCGAGTGGCACGATTGCGTAAAATTGTCTTGCGATAAGGGCAAAACTTTGGGAAATTCTGCCAAATGTTCTTATTTACAGAGTGTTATTGGCTAAAAATTTTATACATTCACACAAGTTCATTGAATCAGTTGTCTCAAATTTCGGTTTGGGCAGCTGATTTTTTTTGTAATAAAATGAAGTGGAATCTTTTCCGATTTCAAAAAAAAATCCTAATTTTAAAACAAAAATTTAATTGTTATGAAGTTAATCGGAAAATTTTTGATTTTAGTTTTAACTTGTTTATTTTCGGTAAGTTCCAAGGCGCAGGATTATAAACTTACGATTTGGAATTTCGATAAAAATGTTGTTGACAAAATTTCGGATGCGGTTTCTATCGACTTGTTTTCCGATACGGAAATTGTTGCTTTTGCCAATGAACGCGAATTTATTGAATTTAAGAAACTTGGTATTCCTTACAAGGTTGAAAATCTGAAACTTGTAAAACCAAAATCCATTTCAAAGTCTGTAAAAACTACTGATGATATTTCTCAAATGACGGACTTTTCGGCTTATCCGTCTTACGATGTTTATATTAAAATGATGGAAAATTTTCATGCTAAATTTCCCGACATCACTGAACTTATCGAAATTGGAACAAGTGTTCAAGGCAGAAAATTACTTGTACTGAAAATATCTGATTCTCAGCACGAAGCACAAAATCCGGAGTTCCTTTTAACTTCTACAATGCACGGCGATGAACTTTGCGGTTATGTCTTGATGCTCAGATTTATTGACTTTTTGCTTAACAACAAAGATACTGATAGTCAAGTAAAAAACATCCTTGAAAATGTCGTACTTTATATCAATCCGTTGTCAAATCCTGACGGAACTTATATTGGCGGCAACGATGATGTAAGCTCATCGCAGCGTTATAATGCTAATAATGAAGATCTTAATCGTAATTTTCCAAGTATTGTCAATTCACAAAATTCGGTATTTCAATACGAACCCGAAGTAAAAGCCATGATGGATTTCGCTGAAAATCACCATTTTGTAGTTTCGGCAAATATTCACAGCGGTGATGAAGTTGTAAATTATCCGTGGGACTCTTTTTATGATTACGAAAAATCTTTGGCGGATGAAGATTGGTTTGTCGAAGTTAGCAAAAAGTATGTGGAACTTGCACGAATTTGGGATCCGGATTACATGAAAACTGTAACAGATGAAGGCTATGTTTTCGGGTCTGAATGGTACAAAGTAAAAGGCGGACGACAAGATTATATGTATTGGAATCACCGTTGTAAAGAATTTACGTTGGAAGTGTCTGCTGTTAAGGTACTTGACTCCGATAATTTGACCGAATTTTGGCAGAAAAATTATAAGTCGTTGCTTGGGTTGGTGGAATCTTGTTTGCAAGGAATTACCGGAAAAGTTACTGATGTAAGTGGCAACAATCTTGAAGCTGAGATAGTTATAAAAGGCATTGATGCAAATCATTCTTCGGTTTTTAGTT
Source organism: Bacteroidales bacterium (assembly GCA_017541145.1). Classification (GTDB taxonomy): domain Bacteria; phylum Bacteroidota; class Bacteroidia; order Bacteroidales; family UBA3824; genus UBA3824. The sequence goes on from JAFXZT010000154.1 coordinate 8,284, forward strand.
CTGACAACGGATTGTATTTCCGACCATTGCTTGCGGACAAGACTTTGGAAGTTTGTGCCGTGATTGATGGTTATGAAACTGAATGTCAGACTGTAACAACCGAAAAAGATAAACTTGTACAATTGGATTTTGTACTGAATGAAGGTGAATCGTTGCCGGTTTCTACAGTTTTGGAGCCGCAATTTCCGACTCTGAAGATACAATCCGATGTCAAAAACAAAATTACTGTAACTTCCAACCGTGAAATTTCTTGCGTTATGATTGTTAATTCTTTGGGTAACATCGTTTTGAGTGATAAACCCGAAACTACAAATGCGGAATATTCGCTTGATAATTTTTCCGATGGAATTTACGTTATCAAAGCAAAATCTGGAAATTATACACAAACTAAAAAAATATCAATTATAAGATGAAGAAAATATTTGCAATTGCGGCATTTTTGTTTTTGAATTTTGCTGCAAACGCCCAAGACAAAAAGCTTGATAAAGTTCAGCAACTGTTTAACAGTAAGAATTTTACCGAATGCGTGGAAGCCGCAAAAAAATATAATGTTTCCAATCAAACTAAGCCTGACGGATATTTTTTGTTGGGTTTTTCGTATTTTGAACTTTACAAGCAAAATCCTGCAAAAGAATCACAACTTACTTCTACTGAAAATACTGTTTTTCAGGCTTTTAACAAAGATAAATCAGGCGAAGTCAGAAAAAATTGGAGTTCCAATCTTGATGAACTTCATGCTAAAATGATTGAATTGCAAGACAAATATTATTCACAAGGCGAAAAAAACAAAGCCGGTCAACATGCCGGGATGTTAGCTAAAATTTTTAAGGATACAACTGAAGTTTATCTTCATATCTACAAGCCTGAACTTTTTGTAAAACCAATCACAACCGGAAAAACACTTGCCGCTTACGAAGGCGAAACCAATCAGTTGGACGTAGCAGGCAACAAAACAGGAGTTTGGATTGAAAAATTTCAGAACGGAAACCGCAAATCACAAATAAATTTTGAAGCCGGAAAACCTCGCGGCGATTTCTACAAATTTTATCAAAAAGGCGGCGTAAGTGCACATTTGTATTTTTACGATGACAATGTTGCGTCTGCGATTTTGTATGCGGAAAACGGCGACAAGGTTGCGATGGGATATTATTACAATCACGAAAAGGACAGTCTTTGGCAGTATTTTGAGATGGATTCCATCGTGATTTCGGAGGAGCGTTATAGTCGCGGCGTAAAAAACGGTCAGGAAACAACTTATTATTATTTCGGATTTCCGGCTGAAGAAATTATGTGGAAAAACGGTAAGAAAGACGGACCTTGGAAACGTTATTACGAATCGTCAACCGTGATGTTTGAAACTCAATATAAAAACGGTGTTTTGGACGGTCCGTATGTAAAGTATGATATTAAAGGAAATAAAGTTATAATCGGAAATTACAAAAACGATTTAAAAGTGGGAGAGTGGCTCGTAAAAGACGATGAAACTCAAAAAATGGTAAAAATAAAATATGTTAACGGAAAACTTTCTAATCAAGATGAATACGATATGAAACAGGCACAAAAAATGCACGATATCATTGAGAAAAGCAAAGATTTGCCCGATCCAAAAGATTATGCAGCCGACCCGACTCAATATCCGTACAATCGTTCAACTGATGATTTATAGTTTTTTGTCGGTTTTAACATCTTTCTGTAAAACACGAAATTTACATCCGGAAAAAATGTAAGTTTCGTGTTTTTTGTTGTTTGCCGGTGTTGTGATAATTAAAAAATAATCTGCGTTCTAACAACTTTTATTATCTTTGCGCCGCAAAGAATTTCATTATGAAGACAAATATATTAAAGTTAGGTGCGCTGATTTTATCAGCATTTACGATAGCTTCGTGCGGAAGCGAAAAGAAGTTTATCAAGGTAGAAAATATCAACAATGTAACACAAGTAAAACACAATCCGTTGATTTATTCGTTGCCCAAAACTACTGTAAGTGTGAAAGTTACGGCTGTTAACGAGATTTCGGTAAAAGGTCCGTATTCACAATTTTCGCAGAAATATTTGGGAACAGATGATATAATCAAATCGAATTCCAGCGTTTGGTATATCGGAAATGTGGAAATTTCGTCGTTTCCTGTGAAAGATTCTGCCAGAACTTATGTTGTGGAAACCAATTATCCGTGTTCGATGAGTTTTTCGGAAAACGGTTTTTTGGAAAGTGTTAACGAAAAATCGGATTATGTTTTAACTGATAATCGTAATGTACAACTTTCTAATAATGTTTTTAGTGCTGACGATATTTTGAAGCGTCAGAAATTTCAAGATGTAAATGTCAACCGTTATGAAACTGTTTTTGATACGGTTTTGCATGTGATAGACGCCGATTCTATTTTTACAACTGTTCCTACTGCAAGAAAACAAGTTGTAAGAAAAACATACGACGAACAGGCTCAGGAACTTGCAAATCAGATTTTTGTACTTCGTGACGACAGAAATGCTCTTTTGGTTGGCGAAAGCGACGGCAAAAGTCTTCCTACAGGTGATGCTCTTAAATTTATGATTGAGCAACTTAACAAGCTTGAGGAATCGTATTTGAGCATGTTTGTCGGTAAAAAAATCAGAATTGAAAAAAATTATGTTTTCAATTTTGTGCCGGAACAATTGGAACATTCATGTCAAATATTATTTAAATTTTCACCGGAATACGGAATTCAGAAAAAAAGTTCGTTGCGTGGCGAGCCGATTATGATTGATATTACCGATTTGAACGAAAATGCGGTTGAAACTGTTTACAATGAAAATCAAAATACTTTGAGACGTAAAAACAAAGTTGCAAATGAACAAAACGGTTTTGCATATCTTACTCCGGCGGGTGCTGTTGTAAAAATCTTGAAAGACGGTAATGTAATTTCAGAGAAAATTCTCAATATCAATCAGTTGGGAATTGTAAGATATTTGCCGCAAAGCCTTATGCAAAACGAAAATTTCAAGATGACACTTTATCCTGAAACCGGTACTATTAAAAGTATTAACTGATATTAGCTTTCCGAGGTAACAAAGAAAAGTTAAAGAAAAAAATAAAATTAAAGGATAACTTGAAAATATATAAAAGCGCAGTCTGTGAGAAAAAAATCACAAACTGCGCTTTTTTCATATTTTATTTACATAAAATTTTTTGTCGGAATTGTAGAAATAAATATATTTGGGAAGTCAAAATATTACTCAGATTTATGCAGAAATTAGCCATAATAGGAGCAGGTGTATCGGGTTTGACAGTAGCGAGGCTGCTCAGAGAAAAATACGAAGTTACCGTTTATGAGAAAGAAAGCACGCCGGGTGGTTTAGTGCGTTGTAATCGCTTGGAAGACAGTTTGTTTCATACATGCGGCGGTCACATCTTCAACACTAAAAACGAATCGGTGATGGAATTTTTTCAGTCGATTTTTGATCTGAATACCGAGTTTATAAAAGCGGATCGCAATTCGTCGGTTATTTTTGAAAATGGCGAAGTGGCAGAGCCTGAGTATCACGGACTTTTCAAGAAAAAAAGCCCTGTTTTTAATCCTGTTCCGTATCCTGTGGAAAATCATGTCTACATGTTCAAACAAGACATCCAGCAAAGAGTAATTAATGACCTTTTTTCTATAAAACGTAAGCAACAAAGCCGCAGGGAAATCAAATTTTTTTCTACATTTCTGAAAAATCGTTTCGGCGATACACTTTATGATTTGTATTTTAAGCCTTACAACGAGAAAATTTGGCAAAAAGATTTGAGTAAAATTCCGCTCAGTTGGCTTGAGGGAAAACTTCCGATGCCTTCGCCCGATGATATTTTGTTGGCAAATTTCAATCATACTGCCGAGCGGCAATTTGTGCACAGTACATTTTGGTACGAAATCAACGGCGGTTCGCAATATTTGGCTGACAGACTTGCCGAAGGTACGAATATAATTTACGATACGGAAATCAACGAAATCGAAAAAACTGTGGACGGTTGGGAAATCAACGGTAACAAATTTGATAAGGTGGTTTTCTGCGGAAATATCAAAGATTTGCCCAAAATTCTGAAAGGTATCAACACGCTTGACGATTATGAAGAACAAATTCAGCGTCTTCCTTTCAATGGTACAACTTCGGTATTTTGCGAAATCGACCGCAATCCTTACAGCTGGATTTATCTTCCCGGCACTCAGCACAAAGCCCACAGAATTATTTGCACGGGCAATTTCTCTCCGTCTAATACTGCTAAAAATCTGAAACTTACCGGCACTGTAGAATTTACAAATTATATTTCCAAAGAAGATATTGACAAGGAATTGGAAAATATGCCGATGCATCCGAGATATATCGGACATGTTTACAACAAATATACATATCCTGTACAAGATGTAAATACCCGCGAGATGATTCAAGAACTGAAAACTTCGCTTCAGAAATTCGGTTTTTATTTTACGGGACGTTTTGCCGATTGGGAATATTACAATATGGATGTTGCGATGGGTGCAGCAATGAAAACTTGTAAAAACTTATAAATCATCAATATAAATGAAATTAGTATCATTAGCATCAGAACTCTCTAAAACCACATACCCGGGACGCGGTATTGTGATTGGTAAAAGTAAAGACAACAAATATGCTGTAACAGCGTATTTTATTATGGGACGCAGCGAAAACTCTAGAAACCGTGTTTTTGTGGAGGACGGTCTCGGCATCAGAACCGAAGCTTTCGACCCTTCTAAACTCACTGACCCAAGTTTGATTATCTACGCTCCGGTGAGAGTTTTGGGAAATAATACAATTGTTACCAACGGCGACCAAACCGATACCATCTATGATTTGATGGATCAGCAGCAAACATTTGAGATGTCGCTTCGTACACGTCAGTTTGAGCCGGACGGACCTAACTACACTCCGAGAATTTCCGGTATAATGAATGTTGTAAATAATAAATTCTCGTTTTACATGTCAATCTTAAAAAGCGATAACGGACGCCCGGAATCCAATTGCAGATACACATTCTCATACGATAATCCTATCGCCGGTGAAGGCAGATTTATTCATACTTATATGCAAGACGGAAATCCGTTGCCAAGTTTTGAAGGCGAGCCGACATTGGTTGATATCCAAGGAAATATCGACGAATTTACAAATCTCGTTTGGAATAATCTTAATCCTGATAACAAAGTATCTTTGTTTACAAGATTTATCGAAATAGAAACCGGAAAATTTGAATCAAGAATAGTTAATAAAAATACCAAATAAAAAAATGCAAGAATACCAATTGAAATACGGCTGCAATCCTAATCAGAAACCGGCGCGTATTTATATGAAAGACGGTGAACTTCCGGTAGAAGTTCTCAACGGCAGAGCAGGTTACATCAATTTTCTTGATGCGTTCAACGGCTGGCAACTCGTAAACGAACTCAAGAAAGCAACCGGTTTGCCATCAGCAACATCGTTTAAGCACGTATCGCCTGCGGGAGCTGCTGTAGGTCTTCCTCTCTCGGATGTTGAGAAGAAAATTTATTGGGCAGACGATTTGAATATCGAATTTACTCCGCTTGCCAACGCTTATATCAGAGCCAGAGGTGCTGACAGGATGTCGTCTTTCGGTGATTTTATTTCGCTTTCAGATGTTTGCGACAAGTCTACTGCATTGGTTATCAAACGCGAAGTTTCCGACGGCGTAATTGCTCCGGGTTATACTGATGAGGCATTTGAAATTCTCAAACAAAAGAAAAACGGTAATTATTGTATCATAAAAATAGATCCTGATTACAAACCGGCTCCTATCGAACACAAAGAAGTTTTTGGTGTGACATTCGAGCAAGGCAGAAACGAACTCGTAATTGACGAAAATTTCTTCAACAATATCGTTACTAACAACAAAGATCTCACCGCTCAAGCTAAAATCGATCTTACAATTGCGATGATTACTTTGAAATATACTCAATCAAATTCAGTATGTTACGTTAAGAACGGACAAGCAATTGGTATCGGTGCAGGTCAACAGTCAAGAATCCATTGTACAAGACTTGCCGGACAAAAAGCCGACAACTGGTGGTTGAGACAATCTCCGCAAGTATTGGGTTTACAGTTTGTTGACGGTATCAAACGTCCTGACCGTGACAATACAATTGATATTTATATCTCTGACGATTACATGGATGTTTTGGCAGAAGGCGAATGGCAAAAGTATTTCAAAGTAAAACCTGAAGTATTCACCCGCGAAGCAAAACGCGCTTGGCTCGATAAGAATACTGACGTTGCTTTGGGTTCTGACGCATTTTTCCCGTTTGGCGACAATATCGAACGCGCTAAAAAATCAGGCGTAAAATATGTTGCTCAGCCGGGCGGTTCGCTTCGTGACGACAATGTAATTGATACTTGTAACAAATACAATATGGTGATGAGTTTTACAGGTATCAGATTGTTCCATCATTAAGATAATTTTTTTTCATTTGTAATTTCAACTCGGATTCATGCTTCGCGGCAAGTTTCCGAGTTTTTTTATTTCATTTTGTTGTGGAATTTTGGGAAATTTATTATCTTTAAGATGTAAAATTTAAAATCACAATTTAACATGGAGAATTTATTTGAAAAAGAAGTATTGGTTGTAAATCAAAAATTTACAGTACTCAATAATGAATATCAAATTTTGGCAGAAGATGGTTCTGAAATCGGTTTCGTAAAAGAAAACACTTCTGTATTGTATACGGTTTTGAAATTATTTCTTTCAAACAAGATGTTGCCTTGGTCAATGCAAATTCTTGATTCACAGAAAAATGTATTGGTAACACTTTCAAAAGGTTTAACATTTTGGATGCCGAAAATTTCTATCACAAATTCGCAAGGTGTAGAAATCGCAACTATTAAACGTAAATTCGGTTTGAAACCAAAATTTGAAGTTCTCAACACAACGGGAAATGTAGTAGCCAGTGTTATCGGCGATTTTATTGCTTGGGATTTTGTAGTTTATGATGCTCAAGACAAAGAAATCGGTAAAATCAGTAAAAAATTCGGCGGCGTTCTTAAAGAATTGTTTACTGATTCTGACAAATACATGGTTAATATCAATAATTCATTGTCAGACAAAACATTGCGTGCTGCTGTAATTGCAGCTTCTTGTGTAATTGACAAGGTTTTGAAAGAGCGCGATTAGTTTTGCGGACGGACATTTTGTTTCGTCTTTACAGATGTTATTTTTAGGTGGTTAATGAAAAACGAAAGATAGAGGAGATGAAAGGCGGCTTTGTTGCTTTTTGTCTTCTCTTTTTTGTTTTTACAAAAATTTAAAAAAAAATCATATTACGGCTATCCTTAATTAATGCTTGGTATATATTTTTGCTACAATAATTTAGCAAAAACAAATGGTAATAGATTTTCACGCACATATTTTCCCTGACAAAGTTGCAGAAAAGGCAACAGATTCTATTTCAAGATTTTATGAGAATACACCCATGGCGTATCGCGGTCATGTTGATACATTGATTAACAGCGGTGACAAAATTGGTGTAGTTGCTTACGTGGTACATTCCACCGCTACCAAGCCCGAACAAGTTGCAAATATCAATACTTATATAATTGGAGAATGCAGCAAACAAAAAAAGTTCATCGGTTTTGGAACATTGCATCCCGATTGTGACATCAATTTGCAAGAAATCGACCGGCTTTTGCAAAATAAAATTCACGGTATAAAACTTCATCCCGATTTTCAGACCTTTCAGTTTGATACTCCGAAGATGGACGCCGTTTACGACCGTTTGAGCGAAGTCGGAATGCCGATTTTGGTACATGCCGGTGATTACAGATACGATTATTCAGGTCCGCAAAGAATAGCAAATGTCATAAAAAAATTCCCGAAACTGAAAATTGTAGCGGCGCATTTCGGCGGTTACACACAATGGGAAGACAGCATGAAATATCTTGTAGGTAAGCGTGTTTGGTTTGATACATCGAGTACACTTTGGAAACTTCCGGTAGAAAAAGCCGACGAAATGATAAGAAAACACGGTGTCGAAAATTTCTTTTTCGGGTCAGATTATCCGATGTGGGATCATCAGGACGAACTCAACAGATTCAACAAATTGACGTTGACAGATTCCGAGCGTGAAAAAATTCTTCTTACCAATGCGTTGGGTTTTCTTGACATGAAGGTTGAAGATTTTTCATAAAATTACATTATGATAACTTTCTAAAAACTTTGTAGAATTATTTTTTTTAGTAGATTTGCTGCTCAAAATCTAAACTAAATTAGGCAATAAATAAATGGAACCGTTAAAACACGAATGTGGAGTAGCGATGATTCGCTTGCTCAAACCGTTGGATTATTACGAGAAAAAGTATGGTACATGGCTGTATGCCATCAATAAGCTCTATCTTATGATGGAAAAACAGCACAACCGCGGTCAGGAAGGTGCGGGTGTAGCTTGTGTAAAGTTGCAGTCGGAACCGGGTACTGATTATATGTTTCGTGAAAGGGCTTTGGGTGCGGGTGCTATTACCGAAATTTTCGCCAAAGTACAAGAAAATTTCAAGAATCTTTCCAAAGAGCAACTTCATGATACTGAGTTTGCATTAAAAAATTTGCCATTTGTTGGCGAAATATATATGGGCCACTTGCGGTATTCTACTACCGGAAAAAGTGGCCTTTCTTATGTCCATCCGTTTCTGAGACGCAACAATTGGAGAGCGAAAAATCTCTGTTTATGCGGCAATTTTAATATGACAAATGTTGACGATATTTTCAACGAAATTACTGCTGAGGGACAGCATCCGAGAGTTTATTCCGATACATTTGTGATTTTGGAACAGTTGGGACATCGCCTTGATTGTGAGAGCGAACGCCTGTTTGATGAGGCACGTTCCATCGGTTTGGGCGGTCGTGACGTTACTTCGTATATCGAAGAACATATCAACGTTCGCAAAGTTTTGTCGGAAGCCTCAAGAATTTGGGACGGCGGTTATGTGATTTGCGGTATTACCGGAAGCGGTGAGATGTTTACAATGCGCGATCCGTGGGGAATCCGTCCGGCATTTTATTATCAAGACGATGAGATTGTGGCAGTGGCTTCGGAGCGTCCGGTAATTCAAACAGCTTTTGATTTGGATGCCTCACAGATTCACGAACTTCAGCCCGGAGATGCACTTACAATCAACAAAGCAGGTAAAGTTTCAGTAGCAAACATCATAACTCCGAAAGTAAAAAAAGCATGTTCTTTCGAGCGTATTTATTTCTCTCGCGGCAGTGATATTGATATCTACCGTGAACGTAAATCTCTTGGCGAAAGTCTTACAAATCAGATTCTTAAATCAATTGATTACGACGTAGAAAATACAGTATTTTCTTTTATTCCGAATACTGCCGAAGTAGCTTTTTACGGGATGTTGGAAGGTTTCAAAAAGTATCTAAACAATTCGGTTATCGATCGTTTGATGTCGCTTGACCACAAACCTTCGCGCGAGGAGTTGGAAAAGATTTGCAACCATTACATCCGTTCCGAAAAAGTTGCTATCAAAGATATCAAATTAAGAACATTTATTGCGGAAGGCAATTCGCGCAATGACCTTGCTGCTCATGTTTACGATATTACATACGGAAGTCTTCGCCCCGGTATCGATAATCTTGTAATTATTGATGATTCAATTGTCCGTGGTACTACTTTGCGTGAATCTGTTATACGTATACTTGATAGACTGCATCCTAAAAAAATTGTAATAGTATCCTCAGCACCTCAAATTCGTTACCCTGATTATTACGGTATTGATATGAGTAAAATGAGTGAATTTATTGCATTTAAAGCCGCTATCGAACTTTTGAAACAAAACGGTAAACAGCAATTGATTTCGGAAGTTTATGTAAAATGCAAGTCGCAAATGAATTTGCCGAAAACACAGATGCAAAATTTTGTGAAAGAAATTTACGCTCCGTTTACCGATGAGGAAATTTCTGCAAAAATGGTTGAGATGTTGAAAGCACCGGAAGTTAAAAGCGATATTCAAATTGTTTATCAGTTAATTGATAATCTGCACAAATCGATTCCGAACAATTTAGGAGATTGGTATTTTTCCGGCGATTATCCGACACCGGGCGGTATCAAACGAGTTTCTCAAGCTTTCATCGATTGGTACGAAGAAGTTTACAATTCTTCACAGAAATAAATCATATTCATTAGTTTTTTTACAAATTTTTAGTATCCCCATGTTGAATTTTTTTTTCAGCACGGGGATTTTTTTTGATGTGGATGTAGAATCTCAGTATTTGTTTTTAAATAAACCTAAAATTCATCGTCCTATTTTTTTGCGTGAACTATTATAATACTTTTAAATGCAGAAATAATTTTTTCTCATTCTTGTTGTTATTGATCGTTTACAGCCTGTTGGGTTCAAATTTTTCGGGATGTGGTGTGATTTAGAAAAACTTCTCGACAGAAGAGTGGATTTTGTAGAAGAAGGTTCATTGTCAGAATTTGCCCGCGAAAGTGTTGAACACGATAAAATTTTAGTCTATGAGAGAGCCGCTTAAAGACCGAGAAAGGTTAGAACATATTTTAAAGGCTCGATTGTTTTTACAGAAACCCAAATTCAAACCGATAAAACTTTTGACCTATGAAAACAATTGCCACCACGTTTGCTCAAATGACTGCCGTTTCCTACCCGTTGAAAAAATTATTATTTTCATATTTTTAGCATTTCAATTATTGATTCTTTCCCTTGTTAATTTAATATTTCGGAATTTGTTTTGTTTGATAATTTAATGTTAACTAATACCTAAAAATAAGTATTTCGCTTGTTAAAATATACCTAAATGTTGGTATTTCATGTAAAAGTTGTAATTGGTAATTTTGTAATTGTAAAATAAAGATATAAAAACAATGAAAACTTCTTTCCTTAAAAAAGGATTTTTTGCAATTACAATGGCTGTTATTTCGATGTCAACAACAGCACAAAATACTGATTCTACAAAAACGCCGGAAGATGGTTATCAAAAATTCCGTTTTGGCGGCTACGGCGAAATGCTTGCTTCATGGAAAAATTACGGTCTTAACCGTTGGAGCGGTTCTACAAACGGAAATTCTGAAATCAATCACGCTGAAATTTCTTTGCCGAGATTTGTTTTAGCGTTGGATTATAAGTTTTCCGAAAAATGGATTCTCGGTGCAGAAATCGAGTTTGAAGCCGGCGGAACTGGTATGGCAATGGAACTTGAAGCCGGTTCGGGCAGCGAAAACGGCGAGTATGAAACCGAAATCGAAAAAGGCGGCGAAGTTGCCCTCGAACAATTTCACATCACAAGAAAATTCATAAAAGAGTTTAACGTTAAAGTCGGACATCTTATTTTGCCCGTTGGTCTGACAAACACTCATCACGAACCGATAAACTTTTTTACGACTTTCCGTCCCGAAGGTGCAACTACCATAATGCCATGTACTTGGCACGAAACAGGTTTGGAATTTTTCGGTAAATTCGGTTCTAACTTTTCTAAATTTGAATATCAAGCGCAAGTTGTTGCCGGTCAAAATCCGCTCGGTTTCAGCCGTTATAATTGGATTAAAGGCGGCAAGCAAGGATTTTTTGAGGCTGACAATTTTACAAGACCAGCGTATACTTTCCGTCTTGACTACAAAGGAATTAAAGGTTTAAGACTTGGATATTCGATGTATTATTGTTATGATGCTGGCAAAAATTCTGACCGTTTGGCTACTTTTGATACTTACGACCCGATTAATATTTCTATCTATTCGTTTGATGCACAATACAAAAACGATTATATCACATTTCGCGGAAACTTTTTGCATGGCGGTTTGACGGATGTTGAGGCGGTGGACAAGGTTATCCGTACTTATAGTTCAAAATCGGGTTATAGTCGCACAACTAATGTTGCTGAAAAAGCTTTGAACTACAATTTTGAACTCGGTGTTAATTTGAAAAACGTTTTCCACGGAGGCGACAAATTCCCTGTACTTTATCCGTTTGCACATTACGAGTATTACAATCCTCAGGAAAAAGGTGTAAATCTGCAACTTATGGACGACCGTTGTCAGGTTAGTTATTGGACTTTTGGTCTTAACTATTTTGCTTTACCGAATCTTGTTATCAAAGCGGATTATACTTGCCGCAGAATCGGTACAAATGAGATGTTCCAAAACACCAAAACCAATTACAACAACGAAAACGAATTTTGTATTTCAATCGGATATATCGGTTGGTTTTGTCAAAAATAATGCATAATTCATAATGCATAATTCATAATTAGTAATTTATAATTAAAAATAACATAAAAAAAAACGATGAAGAAAAGAGTTTTTATCGCTGCGGGCTTGATTGCCTTTTCTGCAGCAACATTCACTTCTTGTGATAAGGACAAAGACGAAGACAAAGACAAATTAGTGGAAATGGCTGATTCTGAGGCTATTGATGCAGAGTATAATTCAGCATACGCTAAACAATGGGGCAACTATATGCGTACAGTTGCGACACTTTTGAAAACCGATTCCGATAATCTTTACGCTTATTGGAATGACAGTTACGAAGGCGGTGACAGTTATGCAAAACGTTTCCTTTCTCATGAGGGCGCAGGTTTCAAATCTTCAAAAGATTGCGTTGAACAAATCATTGACGGTTGCATTGACATCGCTAACGAGGTCAGCGATACAAAAATCGGTAGCCCGGTAGAACTTTTTGCAACAGACCCTGTTAATGCGGTTCTTCAAGTAGAATCTTGGTTTTCATGGCATTCGCGTGTTGACTTTACTAACAACATCACTTCTGTAAAAAATGCTTATTACGGTTCGCTTGATGGTAATATTAACGCAAATTCTATTTCAAAAGTAATTAATGGTAAAAATGCTGAACTCGATGCTAAGGTAATTGCAGCAATCAAAGATGCTCAAGATGCTATTATGGCGATTCCGCAGCCTTTCCGTAACAATCTCGCAAGCAAAGAGGCTCAAACAGCTATTGAAAAATGCGCTGATTTGCGTGACGTTTTAGATAAAGAACTCAAGACATTTATCGATGATAATCTTGCTGATTATGATTGGGATGCAGTTCTTTCTCAGTATGTTGATAATGTAGTATTGCCGACATACAAATCTTTGAAAGACAGAAATGCCGATCTTTATGATGCTGTTGTAGCCTTTGAAAAGAATCCGTCAAATGATGGATTTTCAAAATGTGCTGATGCTTGGGTTAAAGCCCGTACTCCTTGGGAAAGTTCAGAAGCGTTCCTTTTCGGACCTGTTGCTGACAAAGGTCTTGATCCTAACATGGATTCATGGCCACTTGATTTGAGCGGTATTGTATCAATTTTCAATTCTCAGTCTTGGGCTGAACTTGAATGGTCAGGTGATTATGTTTCTGCCGATGACGAACCCGAAAACAAACACGCTCAGGATATTGCCTCAGCACAAAATCTTCGTGGTTTCCATACTTTGGAATATTTGATTTTCAAAGACGGTAAAGCAAGAACGATACATTAATCTTAGAAATTTCCTGTGGAAAAATCTTCAACGGTAGAGGGCGTATGCTCTCTCCGTTTTTTTGAATTTTATTGTTAAAGTCAAAATAATGAATTTAATCAAACAATTCTTTTTTTTAATCTTTGGTATCGTGATGTTGATATTTTCGGCTTGCGACAATGATGACGGTATTGAGGTTGACGAAATTACAATTCCGGACGGCTACGCTCTTTCGGCGGGTACGTCTACTGTTTTTTTGTCATCGTCATACGCCTTTGATACCGATGCCGGTTGGGTAAGCGGAAAATATACTTCAAGATTCAATAATGGTGACAAACTTTATGATGATCCGCTCGGCTCATCGCAAAGTCAGGGTGGGTTAGGACCTGTCTACGCCGGATATTCGTGCGGAAGTTGTCACCGTAATGCCGGACGCACCGAGCCGACTCTTTGGTCTAACGGCGGTAGCGGTGATTTCGGCTTTTCGTCGTTGTTGATTTATATTACAAGAAAAAACGGTGCTTTTTTTCAAGATTACGGTCGTGTGGTTCACGACAATGCTATTATCGGTGTTAAACCTGAAGGTAAGTTGAAGGTAAAATATGATTTTCAGACTTTTGAATTTCCTGACGGTGAAAAATACGAACTTGCTAAACCCAATTACACTATTACTGAATGGTATGCCGATTCAATTGCTCCCGAAGATCTTTTTTGTACGGTAAGAATTCCGCTTCGACATGTCGGAATGGGACAAATGATGGCTATCGATCGCAACGAAATTGAACAATTGGCAAAACAAAGTAATTATCCTGAATTCGGAATTTCCGGTAAAGCCAATTATATTAAAGAACGTGGCAAACTTCAGCTCGGACTCTCCGGCAACAAAGCTCAACATGCTGACCTTACCGTGGAACTTGGTTTTTCTTCTGATATGGGCTCTACTAACAGCCGTTTTCCTGAAGAAATTTGTGAAGGTCAAGCTCAAATGGAACAAGGCGCAAGTCAAATGGGACTGACTTACAAACAACTTGATGTAACTTCTGATCAAATGGAAGACGTTGACCTTTACATGCAAAGCCTTGGAGTTCCGGCACGTAGAAATGTCAACGATCCTACTGTAAAACGTGGTGAACAGATGTTTTATCAGGCGGGATGTCATTTGTGTCATGTTACAACATTGCATACACAGCCGCAAGGATCTGTACTTCTTAATGGAACACGTTTGCCATGGCTTGGCGGTCAGACTATTCATCCGTATTCAGATTATTTGCTTCATGATATGGGGAGTGAAATTATGGGTGTTGGTCTTAATGACAATTACGTCAGCGGTTTAGCCCGTGGCAATGAATGGCGTACAACTCCGCTTTGGGGTATTGGTCTTCAAAAAATTGTTAACGGCCATACATATTTTCTCCATGACGGACGCGCAAGAAACCTTGTAGAGGCCATCATGTGGCACGGCGGCGAAGGAGAAGCCTCTAAAAATCTTTTCGCCAAGATGAATAAAGAAGACCGCGAGGCTTTAATAACATTTTTGGAATCATTATAACAATTGAAATCCGGCGAACGAGAGTGAGCCGAATATAAAAATTTTCCGGTTCCCTTTTATAAAAGGGAACAAAAAAAAACAAAGAAACATGAAAAAATTAATTTTAGCATCAATATTATCAGCTGTTACACTTTCTGTATCAGCGCAGACAGAAGATACCGACAACGGCGTTGTGTCGCTTGCCGGAAGAGAGGGTTTTTCGATAAAATCACAAAAAGGCGATTTCGTTTTCAAGCCTTACACCTTGATTCAGACCGCCGGAAAATATAATTGGTACGACGATGAGGGTTTGGATAAAGCTTATAATCAAGATAATGTAATGAACTCAGGTTTTGCAATTCCATACGCAATTCTCGGTTTTACGGGAAAAGTTTATGATAGAATTTCGTTTAACCTTTGTATTAATGCAGCAGCATCGGGCGGCGCAATTTTGCAACAAGCATGGTTTGACGTAAAGGCAAACAACGCACTCAGTTTCCGTGTCGGAAAATTCAAAACTCCTTACACTCACGCATATCTTACAACATTGGGCGAAACATTGTTGCCGTCAGTTCCGACTTCGCTTACTTCTAACGTGATTATGCCGCACGTTTTAAACGCTGTTAATCCTACAATCGGAACAGGTTTTGACCTCGGCGTAATGGCTCATGGATTGGTTGCCAACCAAAAATTCAGTTACGAAGCCGGAATTTTCAACGGGACAGGCTCAGGTGTTAATACCGCTACAAAAACTTTGAGTGATGACATCAAAGGCTTGCCGTCATTGTTTTATGCGGGAAGAATTGCCGTAATGCCTTTTGGTTATATGCCTACAAGTCAGGGAAATCCTAATAATCTTAACGATGAAAAACTTATGTTTGCATTGTCAGCAAACGTAAATGTAGAAGCTCAAAGCGAATCTACAAACGATTCTCGTTACGGTTTTGAGTTTGCTTACATGAAAAACAAATTATATGTTGCAGCCGAGGCTTATATGATGCATATCGGTTTTACCGATAGACAGAAAATTGATGATACATTCAACTATTGGGGAGCATATATTCAAGCCGGATATTTTGTAGCACCTCAATGGCAAGTAGCTGTACGTTACGATGTTATGGATAGAAATGCTACTGACAAAGACGGTTTAATCAACATGCCGGCAGTTGGTTTCAACTATTTCATCAAAGATACAAATTTGAAACTTCAAGTGATGTATCAAAATATGGGTCGTACCGGACACGCTACACAGCTTGACCGTGACAACGATGACCTCGGACTCGCAACTCATTCAGCAACAGTGATGTTACAATATGCGTTTTAATAATTGACAATTAATAATTGACAATTAACAATTGACAATTGACAATGCAGAACTTAATTGACAATTGTCAATTATCAATTGTCAATTGAAAAAAGAAAATTATGAAAAAGTTATTATTTATAGTTACATTGTTTTTTCTCGTCGCTTGTGATGACGGCGATATCGAGGAAAAATACACCTTTCACCAAGAAGGATTGAAAGTGGCTGTTGATGCTACAATTACCGGCTTGGATAGTTGGCCTGACGGTTATTCCGTTACGCTTTCGGGTTTTGTTAACGAAACTAATTCCAAAGACGATATTGCTGAATATTCAGAAATTTCAAAACAGATAATTTCTGACGGAAACGGCAAAATTCATGTTACATTAGGCGGTATTTCTCAGACTGTTAACTATTTGGAAATTACAGTTTTGAATCGTATCCGTCAGCGTGTTTTAACGATTTGTCAGAAAAAACTTACCGATGAGGAAAAAAATAGTACCGATACCATCCGTTGGGATGCGGGAGAAGTAAGAGCCGGGATGTATTCTTTCATTCAAGACAATTATTTTTCGCCGAAATGTTCCAAATGTCATGGTCAATCGGCTGACAAAGCAGCGGCGGGATTATTTTTAACTGAAGGTAAAAGTTACAATGCGATAGTTGGAGTACAATCTTCAAAACGTTCTGATTTTAATATCGTTACGCCGGGAGATACAGCCAGAAGCAGTATTCATAAAATACTTAGAGGCGAGTACCCTGAAGTAAAACATAATCATACAGATAAACTTGATCTTGAAAGTGATAAGGATTGGATCGATCAATGGATTTTGAACGGTGCGAAAGCGGATTAGAATTTTTTTATAATTTTGTAGAGACGTTTTTTTCGGGCGTCTCTACTTAATTTTATTTCTTGGGTTATAAAAAGTCAGAATGAAAAAGTTTTGTAAATATACAATTTTAGTTACATTTTTTGCCATAATTTTATCAATGGCATACGCTACGTTTTTTACACAGAAAGTTGCGGACAAAACAGTTTATAATACATTGTGGTTCAGTATATTGTGGGGTATTTTGTCTGCAATAACTCTTGTGGTAGTTGCGAAAAGACTTTTAAAAAAATTGCCGGTTTTGATTTTCCATATTTCATTGGTTGTTATATTGTTGGGCGCGTTGTTAACCAAAATTTCAAGCAAAGAAGGCATTTTGCATTTGAGGGAGTCGGAATCTACTGAGTTTTTTATGTTGAAAGAAACGATGTTGAAACAAAATCTTGGTTTTGAAGTAAAATTAGACAGTTTTTTGATTAAAAATTATCAGGGAACTGCCATGCCGCAAGATTTTGTAAGTTATGTTACTGTAAAAGAAGATGTTGACAGTATAAAAACGTCGATTTCCATGAACAATATTTTCAAAAAAAACGGTTACAGATTTTATCAGACAAGTTTTGATGAGGATTATCGAGGTACAATTTTGACTGTAAATTACGATCCTTACGGTACGCCGCTTACATATTTCGGTTACATCATTTTTGCATTGTCCGGATTGTGGATATTAATCAGTAAATCAGCCGGTTTCAGAAAACTTTTGCAACATCCTTCACTCAAAAAAGGCGGACTTTTCGTGATTTTGATTTGTTTGGGAACAATTGTAAATGCTCAAAACAAAAAAATTCCGACAATTTCGTTTGACGAATCTGATAAAATTTCTACAAAACAGATAGTTTACAACGGAAGAATTGCGCCGTTTAATACAATGGCAAGAGATTTTGTATCAAAGATTTACGGCAAACCGTCTTATCATAATCTTACCGCGGAACAAGTAGTTTGCGGTTGGCTTTATCGTCCCGAAGTTTGGAAAGACGAAAAAATGATTTTGATAAAGGACAAAGCACTTCAAAAGCAACTTGGAGTAGAAAAATATGCATCGTTTGCTGATTTTTTTGACGAGAACGAAAATTATCGTCTTAACAATTTTGAACTTACCAAAGCCGTGCGCGAGACCGATGAAAAAATCGGTCTTATCCTGATGCTTACAAGTGGAAAATTGTATGAAGAAAGCACTGTAAAAATCTCAGAATCAAAGGTTAAAGCCGAAATAGTTTACAACAAAATCAATTTCGCAAAAATCCTTTTTATGGTAAATCTTACAATCGGATTTTTAGCATTTTTCGTTATGATATTTGCAAAAGATGTCAAAGAAAAATTTTGGAAAGTGTTAAGAATATTGTTGATTTTGTCGCTTGTTATTGATTTTTGCGGATATTGTTTGCGGTGGTATGTTTCGGACAGAATTCCGATTGGAAACGGTTACGAAACTATGCTTTTTATGTCGTTGATTATAATGCTGTTAGCTGTAATTTTCGGTAAAAAAATCAAAGTTCTTACGCCGTTTGGATTTTTAATTTCGGGATTTACATTGTTGGTGGCATGGCTCGGACAGCGAAATCCGCAAATTACTCCGCTTATGCCGGTGCTAAATTCTCCGATTCTCAGCGCACATGTTTCTACGATTATGATTGCATACAGCTTGTTGAGTTTTACATTTTTTAATGGAATTTTCTCGTTGTTCATAAAAAATGACGAGAAGGTTGATCAACTTGCTGTTTTAAGTAAAATAATGCTCTATCCTGCTGAAATTCTGCTCGGTATCGGAATTTTCTTGGGCGCGGTTTGGGCAAATATTTCGTGGGGCAGATATTGGAGTTGGGATCCGAAAGAAACTTGGGCTTTGATTACATTTATGATTTATGCTGTTGGTTTTCACCGTGTTGACTTGAAATTTTTGCAAAACAATCGAAAACTTCATATCTTTTTTGTGATTGCTTTTTCTACTGTTTTGATGACTTATTTCGGTGTTAACTATTTTTTGGGTGGAATGCACTCTTATGCCGGATAAAATTTGAATTTGAATAATGTAAAGATTAAAAATTAGAAAATCATATTAGAATGAAAAGATATAAAATTAATTTTGACGAAATTGCATCTTATGCTGAAATTTCAGCTTTTTCTCAAGATGGAAAAATTGAAGAGTTTCATGTTATGATACATGTAAAACCTGAAAATCAACTTTTCCCTCAGCAATACGAACGAATTTGTAAGGCTGTGGATTTACTTTTGCAACGTCCTGAATTCAAAGATACTAACATCGTTTTTAAACGTTATTTTGTAAGTGACAGTACCAATCAGAAACCTTTGATGACATTTGAAAAGTCGTACGGTGTTTCTTTGATTCAGCAGCCGCCTTTGGACGGTAGTAAAATTACGCTTTGGCTTTACATCGTAAAAGGTGGTGATTTCGAGATTGCAAATAGTTGCAACGTGTTGACTCACAACGGTTACAAACATATTTACAAGATGGGAATGCACGAACACAAGGGCGATAGTGCTACTCAAACTGAGAGTTTGCTTTTGGATTACGAGGAAACTCTTTCGCAGTTTAGCGCAACACTTGAGTCAAATTGTATTCGTACTTGGTTTTTTGTCCGTGATGTTGATACTCAATATGCCGGAATGGTAAAAGCCCGTCGTGAAAACTTTATCGAACAAGGACTTACAGAAAAAACTCATTATATTGCTTCTACCGGTATAGGCGGACTTCCGGCTGATACTCGTTCGTTGGTTCAGCTTGGCACTTATGCTCTTACAGGTCATGAAAAAAGTCAGATAAAATTTCTGTATGCTCCTGAATATCTGAATCCTACATACGAATATGGTGTTACATTTGAACGCGGAACTTGTGTAGAATTTGGTGACCGTGCTGAAATTTATATTTCCGGTACTGCAAGTATTGACAATAAAGGTGATGTTCTGTATATTGGTGACATCGTAAAGCAAACTTATCGGATGATTGAAAATGTTCAGGCTCTTCTTGCGGAGGCAAAAAGCAGTTTCTACGATGTTGCTCAAATTATTGTTTATCTTCGTGATATAAATGATTATCAAGTTGTTAAAGAAATATTTGATACAAAATTTCCTGATATTCCGCGTGTTATAACACTTGCGCCGGTCTGTCGTCCTTCGTGGTTGATTGAGATGGAATGTATCGCAATTTCTGAACGTAACAATTCTGAATTCAAAGATTTTTAAAAGTGTAAACAAGCTGCAAGTTTTCAGTTGAAAATTTGCAGCTTGTTTTTTGTCAGAAAGTTATATTCATGTGAAGGTTATAAAGTAAAAAAAAGCCGTCAGAAAATTCCGATGGCTTTTTGTGTATTAATAAGTTGTGTTTGTTTATTCTTTGTCTTTTACGGCGCGGATTGTATTGCCATAACAGCGTCTGTTTACTCCGTGTACGAATGAAGTATTGAAAAATATCAATTCTTGTGCGCAGTTCGGATTGTTTGGGTAAAGACTTCTTGACCAATAGTTGCCGTTGGTTCCAGCTGCTGACAATGTATTGTCGTTCATGAAGCCTGCCGCAGGTAAAAATATTGAATTTCCGTTTATTTTACTTGTTATTTTGTAACCTGCAATATTTAAATTTTCCATTTTTACCCATTCCCAAGTACAATTATCAGTGTTTCTCAATTCTTTGAATTCGTCTTCGTCGGGCATTCTCCAGCCGTTACCCAAGTTTTCTACAACAGCGTCGTCCTCAGGCTCAAGGGTTAAAATATCGTCGATATTTTTTCCGAATTCTTCTTTCGTATTGTATTTGGTAATATCGGTTTCTGTTCCGTTGGCGTGTTTGTAATTTGCCCAAGTGTATGATTCTTTGGGTGTTGTTTCACCGAAAGCGTAAAAATATCCGCTTGCTTGGGAGTTGCTTGCACCGAGGTTTTTGTTGCACCAATATACGCTCAATCCTAAGTCAACGGCTTGATAATCTTCTTCTTCGGTTACTACATCTACTGTTGTTTCACTTTTTATTTCGTGTTCTTCTTTGTACTTATCGAACTCGTCTTTGTCGTTGCAACCTAAAAATGTAAATGTAGTTATACTTAAAATAATTGATACTATCCTTTTGTTCATAGAATTAGTTAATGGTTATTCGTTTTTTTGTACTACTTTTTTCGACACAAAGTTACAAAAATTATTTAATTTGAAATGCTAATTAATTGTTATTTTATGTATTTGAATTTATCAAAAGTATTTTTATTGTAGTTGTAGCATAATGAATTGAATTTGTAGTAAAAACGATATTACATTTTAACAGTAAATAAAATCTGTAAAATTTGAAAAAAAGTTTAGATACAACAGATATTTTTTTGTAAAAACCAAATTTTTAGTAATTTTGTCCATTAAAACAATTGTAATAAATCAATAAAAAATATACATCCATGACATTATTGGAACAAATTAGAGAAAATGCCAAGAAGGTAAACAAACGTATCGTTTTGCCTGAAGGCGAGGAAGAGAGAACTCTGAAAGCTGCTGAAACCATTTTGGCAGAAAAAATTGCTCAATTGGTTTTGATTGGAAATCCTGAAACTATCGCTCAGAAAGCCGCTGAATACGGTTTGACTCACATCGGTGAAGCTACAATCGTAGATCCGAAAACTTGCGATAAAAAACAAAAATATGCTGAAATCATGGCTGAGGTTCGTAAGGCTAAAGGCATGACCGTTGAAAAAGCTTTGAAACAGTTGGACAGCCCTTATTTCCTTGGTACATTGATGATTAAGGCTGGTGATGCTGATGGTCTTGTTGCTGGTGCTATTTGCTCTACAGCTGATACTATCCGTCCGGCTTTGCAATATATCAAAACAGCTCCCGGTATCAAAACTGTTTCCGGTGCTTTTATTATTGTTGTTCCAAATAAGTCTTACGGTCAAGACGGCGTATTCCTCTTTGCTGACTGCGCTGTTACTATCGATCCTACTGCTGAACAATTGGCTGACATCGCTGTTATTTCTGCTAAAACTGCAAAAGCTTTGGCAGGTATCGATCCTAAAGTTGCGATGTTGTCTTTCTCTACAAAGGGTTCTGCTCAGCACGAACATGTTGATAAAGTTGTAGAAGCTACAAAATTGGCTCAACAAGCTGCTCCTGAATTGGCTATCGATGGCGAACTTCAGTTGGATGCTGCTTTGGTTCAGAAAGTTGCTGATCTCAAAGCTAATGGAAGTCACGTTGCCGGTAAAGCTAATGTATTGGTATTCCCGTCTTTGGAAGCAGGTAACATCGGTTACAAACTCGTTCAGCGTTTGGCTGGTGCCGATGCAGTTGGTCCTATTCTTCAGGGTATGGCTGCTCCGGTTAATGACCTTTCAAGAGGTTGTTTCGTTGATGATATCATTAATACAGTGGCAATTACAGCATTGCAAGCTGCTGCTAAATAATTTGATTCCTTTTAAAATTGTAAAAATACAAAAATGAAAATTTTAGTTATCAACTGCGGTTCTTCATCTTTGAAATATCAACTTATTGATATGGCAAACGATGTTGTTTTGGCAAAAGGTGGAGTTGAAAAAATCGGTCTTGCTGACTCATTTTTGAAACATCAGAAAGGCGAAGGCGAAAAGACCAAAATCAGTAAGCCGATGTCAGATCACAAAGAGGCTATTGAATTGGTACTTAACACTTTAACTGATTCTAACCTCGGCGTAATTTCTTCTTTGAAAGATATTGATGCAGCAGGTCACCGTGTACTTCATGGCGGCGAATTCTTCAAAGAATCAGTTTTGATTAACGACGAAGTTATTGCAAAAATCGAAGAAATCGCTCCGTTAGGACCTCTTCACCAAATGGCTAATTTAAAAGGTATCAGAGCTATTAAAGCTTTGTTGCCGACATTGCCACAAGTTGCAGTTTTTGATACAGCATTTCATCAGACAATTCCGGATTATGCTTACATGTATGCTATTCCTTACGAATTGTACGAAAAATATCACATCCGTCGTTACGGTTTCCACGGTTCAAGCCACAGATACGTTTCAAAACGTGCATGCGAAATCCTTGGTCTCGATTACAACAATTCTAAACTTATTACTTGTCACATCGGCAACGGTGCATCTTTGGCTGCAATCGTAAACGGTAAAGTAATTGATACATCAATGGGTTTAACACCTTGCGAAGGCGTTGTAATGGGTACACGTTGCGGTAATCTTGACCCGGCTGTTTTCCCTTACTTGTTTGAAAACGGTGCTTTGAAACCTGAAGATATGAATAATTTCATTAACAAAAAATCAGGAGTACTTGGTATTTCCGGTGTATCTTCAGATATGCGTGACGTTGAAGAAGCTGCTTTCGTTCGCAAAGAATACCGTGCTGCTCTTGCTTGCAAGATGTAGGACTACAGCATCAAAAAATATGTTGGTGCTTACATGGCTGCAATGAACGGTTGCGATGCTTTGATTTTTACAGGTGGTATCGGTGAAAAGGGTGACACAACACGCCGCGGAGTTGCTATGAATCTTGAAAACCTTGGTATCGAATTCGACGATACAATCAATACCGGTTTGAGAGACAAAGAAATGGTAATTTCTAAACCTACTTCAAAAGTAAAAGTTATCGTAGTTCCTACAAACGAAGAACTCGTAATTGCTCAAGATACTTTGGCTTTAACTTCAAAATAATAACAAATTCTGAGTAAAATTTACTATATTTAAAAATCCCCGGATGAAAAAAATACTTCATTCGGGGATTTTTTTGTTAAAAAATTATGTAATTTTTACATCTAATTTTCTTATATTTGTAAGGTTAAACTCTAAACGTAAAAAAACTTGAAACCATTTTTTTTAATCATACTATTAATATTTGCTCTAAAATCCGCTGCACAATTTTCCATTATTACAAATGGAGAAAGTCAGAGTGTTGGTGCGGTAGAATACGATTCTGTTACAAATACTGTAATTTTTGAGGCGTCAAAAGATTCTTTGAATACCACTAAAGTTTGGTTCAATTTTGGAATTACCGGATTCAGACGCGATACCGTGCTGAGTATCAGAGCTTTTTTTGATAACAAGTTTCATGCTCCGACATATCCTGTTTATCATTGTGGCAACGGAAATTGGTCGCGAGTAAAAAATGTGGAGCCGGGTAGAAATTTCAAAGTTATTATTTCTGCGATTTCTGATACAGTTTTCATTGCTTCCGGTTATCCGTATTCTCTCAAAAATTTTAACGATTTTATTACAAAACATCACCAATCCGATTATTTTCCGCAAATAGATACTATTACGGTTTCAAAACTTGGTTATCCTATTACGATGCTGACTTTCAGTCCGAAACGTACAAATAAACGTACAAAATTGATTTGGATTATATGTCGGCAACATGCTTTTGAATCTACTGCAAGTTGGGTTTTGGAAGGGATGTTAGGAAGTTTGCTCGATGACAAATCTATAAAAAAAGTTCACAAAAAATATATTTTCAAAGTAGTTCCATTTGTTGACATCGATAATGTTCAGTTGGGGCAAACCGGCAGGATGTCAAAACCGAAAGACTACAATCGTGATTGGAATTCGCCGATTCATCATGAAATAAAAGCCGTAGAAGATGAAATCTTCAAAAGCGCAAAACTTTATAATTATTACATGTTTTGGGATGTTCACGGAACATTTCCCGGCGGCGAACTTCGCAACAATTTTTCATATTTTGACATCTATAATTACGGTGAAAAATCTCGCAGATTGAAAAATTATTGGTCAGAATTTTATAAATTTTGTTACTATCATCCGATTCCGGTTCCCGATTCCAAAAAAAGTTACGAGGGTTTGACTGCCGATTGGTGGAACGAAATACATTTCCCTGATTTGGAATTTGTTACAACTCTTGAAATCGATTGGACTATCAATCCGCGAAACGGTTTTTATACGCCGGAAGATTTTTATGAAATCGGGCAAAATATGATTCGTGCGTTGAAAAAATACTAATTTTTTTCTTTCACGTAAATATTTGTTGTCGCTTCAAACATGTTGTTGCTTGTGGAATCGCTGTTGTTGAGCGCAATAAGATATTTTCTACCTTTTATCAAAAATTTTTTAACAGGCGGAATTACAACGGGTTCCAAGATATCAGAAGCCAGATAAATATTAATATCGCAGTCTTTTTTGTCCGGATAAAATGTATTTATCTGAACTTCCATATCTGAATCCAAGTTGTATTTTGCTGAGTAATCTTGAATTTCTATCTTATTGACTTCCGGTACATTAGCAGTGTAATTTCCAAGTTCGTCCGTTTCATCGAAGCTAAAAGCATTGTTTATTTTTATTCTCCAGGGCACATGCATTGTGTCGGGTTTGTTTATCAAAAATCCCGGAATCAACGCGATATTTATTTTTGTTTTTTGCGGATTGGATTTCGGTACGTACTCAATTTTTGTAGTATCGTGAAAGATATATTTATTTGGCGTTAGTTTTATTGTATCTTTCAAGATGTAATATGTACCGTACAACGTAATTTCTCCAATCATTGAGTTGGAATACCAATAAGTAAACCTTCCGTCAGAATGAAAATTGTACATAAAACAGTCAACAGCATAATCACCGCAGTCCTGAGTTTTGTAAAACCCTGATACTTCGGCAGTTTTGCATGATACTGCAAATGTAATTACAGTTAAAAATCCAATTAATATTTTTTTCATTGTTTTTGTATCGGTTTGATTATCGTTGAATAATTTTTCCCGAACCGTTGATTCTTTTTTCAAATTTTTGAGGTTTGCCGTCGTAAATCACACTTCCGCTTCCGTTGATTTTTACGTTCAGATAATTGTCGGATTTCACATAAATACTACCGGAACCGTCGATTTTTACGCCGATTGAGTCAGCGGTAAATTTTTCAGCAAGAATAGTTCCTGAGCCTTTGGTTTTCAGTACCAAAGTTTCAGCTTTGCCGCCGAGAGTAGAACTTCCGCTGCCGTTGTTGTTAATCACGATTCTTCCGTCAGAAATCAGATTATCGCAATCTATTCCAACCGCTCCGTTCAGTACAAATTCCAGATTATGAGTGTTATAACCGTTTGGAATTTCCACTTTTGTATTGCCGTTGATTTCTGCATGAGTTATTTTCGGAGCAGTAATTTCCACAGAAATATCAGTATCTTTCATCTTTTTGTTCGGACCAACAATTAGTCGCTCATCGATAATTTTGACTTCAATATTTTTTATAATATTGTCGTCTGCTGTAATTTTTATTGTATTTTTTTCGCCTTGTTTCAAGGTTACTTTTTTTGCGCCCAAAATTGTAATCATCGAGAAATCAGATATTTCTTTTATAACAGTAAGCGAATTTCCTGAACCCTCCGGCGTTTTGCAAGTCATCAACAACACACCCAAAAGAGTAAGTGCTGCTTTTATAATTCTGTTTTTCATGTTAGATAGTGTTTTATTTTTAAAAAGTGTACAAAAATATAAAAAACGGAATAAACTCCGCAGTTGTCTTAGATAAAAAACGATAAGATTTTTTAAATTTGTATAAAAAAAACGTGAATCCGAAAAAAATCGGAGTTCACGTTTTGATATGAAGGTTTTAATTTTCGGACTAATTAATATTTGCAAATATCATATTTTCTATGCTTATGATATTGTTTTTAATTTTTTTCTGCAAAAATTTTTAGCAAAAAAAAAGGTTGACTCCTCATTTGGAAATCAACCTTTGTAGTCCCTACGGGAATCGAACCCGTGTTACAAGAATGAAAATCTTGCGTCCTAGCCTCTAGACGAAAGGACCATCGTTAAAGTCATCATTTCTATCTTTTTGACGATGCAAAGATAGATACTATTTTTATATCCACCAAATTTTTTTTCAACTTTTTTTCAAAAAATTTCATTAACTTTGCAAAGTTTTTAAAATTCAGATTTTTATGAAACCATATTCTAAACTTACCTTGACTATTTCTGAACTCGGTGCCGATGGCGACGGAGTTGCTTTTGTGAATGCTAATTTCCCGGTTTATGTTTTCGGTACAATTCCCGGAGACGTTGTAGATGTGGAAGTTACAGAGCCGCACAAATCTTTCGCCCGCGCTAAATTGAATAAAATTCGTAAGTTTTCGAATCTTAGGGTAAAGCCGAAATGCAATTTGTTTGATGTTTGCGGAGGTTGTCAAATTCAGCAAATGGACTACAAGGCGCAATTGATTTTCAAAAATAATAAGGTGAAAAAGAATTTGGATTCTGTTTTGTTGTCCGGCGATTATCAGATGTTTGATACTTTGGGATGCGGAAATGTTTACCGTTTTCGCAACAAGGCTTTAATTCCGTTTGCTAAAAATTCTGACGGTAAAATTGTTGCCGGTTTTTTCGCTAAAGGTTCTCACGAAATTGTTGATTGTCAGGATTGTATGATAGGAGTGGAGGAGAACCGTATTATCCAAAAAATTGTAAAAGAACATCTTATTGATTTTAATATCGAGCCTTACAACGAGGTTTTGCATCAGGGCGTTTTTCGGTATTTGCAGATTCGTAAAGCATTTGCAACCAACGAGTTGATGGTTTCTTTGATTGTAAATTCCGATTCTATTGCCGGCGAAACTGAATTGGTAAATAAACTTGTAACGGCGTTGCCAAATATTAAAGATATTTCGATTTTGCCAAACAAGGAAAATACTAATGTAATAAAGGGTCGCGAATTTCGTTCTGTTTTCGGGAATGGTTTTATTACTGATTTTATTGGTAAAATTAAATTCAAAATTTCGCCTTTGTCGTTTTATCAAGTTAATCCTTTGCAGACCAAAGTGCTGTATTCCAAAGCTTTGGAGTTCGCGAATCTGAGTGGCAACGAAACCGTTTTCGATCTTTATTGCGGGGTTGGTACAATTTCTCTGTTTCTCGCGAAGTCTGCAAAAAAGGTTTTCGGCGTTGAGATTATTCCTCAGGCTATCAATGATGCCAACGAAAATGCTGAAATTAACGGTATAAAAAATACTGAATTTATTTGTGGTAAAGCCGAAGAAGTAATTCCTCAACTTATTGAAAAACAACATGTAACAGCCGATGTTGTGGTTGTTGATCCGCCGCGTAAGGGTTGTGACAAATCGCTTTTGGAAACTATTGTGATGATGAAACCTAAAACTATGGTTTATGTAAGTTGCGATAGTTCTACTTTGGCGCGAGATGTTAAAATATTGACTGACAATGGTTTTGAGTTAACTAAAGTTCAGCCGGTTGATATGTTTCCGCATTCTGTTCATATTGAGACAGTTGCGCAATTGAAATTAAAGATGTAATAACGGAGTTTTTTTACAAAGCCTCCGCTACTACATAATTGCTGCCGCCGAGAAATATAAAATCTTCTTTTTCAGCATCCTTTTTGGCAGTGTTAAATGCTTCTTTTACAGTGTTGTAGACGTCGCCTTGAAGTCCAAATTCTGCGGCCATGTTCATAAGGTTTGCAGCCGGCAAAGCTCGTTTTGAATCCGCATTGCAGAAATAGTATTTCGCATTTTTCGGTAACATCTTCAAAATTGTGGTTACGTCTTTATCTTTTACAAATCCTATTACAATTCGTAATGTTTTGTAGGTTTGATTTTTAATTTGATTTACAGTATACTCGAAACCGGCAGGATTGTGTCCTGTGTCGCAAACAGTTAACGGATTGTTGCTTATAATTTGCCATCTTCCGTAGAAACCGGTATTTTTGTTAACATTTTCAAATCCGTCGTAAATATTTTGTGTAGAAATTTCCAGTTGTTTTTGCAGTTGTTCTATAGTTGCAAGAGTTGTTACTATATTTTTTTGTTGATAATTACCGATTTGACCGCTTTTGATTCCGGATAGGTAAGGAGTTCCGCATTTAAAGACGTTGAAAATTTGTTTTCCGTCTTCGGTTGTTCCTCCCATTGTGGCTTGCATCTTGTTGGATGCCAATATTATAGGCGATTCCATTTCTGATGCTTTGTCCAAAAAAACAGAATTTGTATGAGTGTCGCTTTCTCCGATTACAACCGGAACTCCACGTTTTATTATTCCGGCTTTTTCGCGTGCGATGTCTTTCAATGTGTTTCCCAAAAACTGACAGTGGTCGAGTGCGATGTTGGTTATCGTGCTGATTATCGGCGTAATAATATTTGTAGAATCCAATCGTCCGCCCATTCCTACTTCAATTACTGCTACATCTACTTTTTGCTCTTTGAAATATTGAAATGCCATTGTTGATGTCAGTTCAAAAAAACTCGGATGCATCGGTAAAAATTTGTCAGCGTATTTGTTAACAAAATCTTTTACATAATCTTCTTCGATTTTTTTACCGTTTACTCTTATTCGCTCTTTAAAATCAAGGATATGTGGCGAAGTAAATAATCCGGTTTTGTAGCCGGCTTCTTGAAGTATCGATGCAAGAAAATTTGACACTGAACCTTTGCCGTTGGTACCTGCGATATGTATTGTTTTGTAATTTTTGTGTGGGTAACAGAAAAATCTGTCCAACGAATTGCTTGTGTCAAGTCCCGGTTTGTACGCATCGCCACCGGTTCGCTCAAATACCGGCAATTGTTCAAACAAGAATTTTTCTGCTTCTTTGTAGGTTAAGTTCATGATTGTTTTTGGAATTTTTGTCTAAAAATAAATTGAACGAATACAATTACATTTTTTCATTGTATTCGTTCATTTAGTTTGAAAAATATGTTAAAAAAAATATATTTTAGTATCCTTCTTTGATTAGAATTTTGTGAGCAATTTCAAAATCAGGAATTCCGTAACCGTAATCATTGTCCGGATGGTCGTATTGAGAACCGGCAGCTTTTACAGCTTTCATTACAGTCATAATCGGTGCTTTTGGATGTGCCTGAAGCAAACAAATGCAAGCTCCGGCCATAATCGGACCTGCAAATGAAGTTCCGCTCGCTTGTGTGATGTGGTTTGAAGTGCCTTGTACTGCGGCTGACAGACCTTTGGCACAAACATCCGGTTTTACTCTGTTGTCGTAAGACGGACCGCGTGAACTGAAATATGCGAGATTTCTGTCCTTGTCAACTGCGCCTACTGACAATACGCTGTCAGCATCGGCTGGCGAAGTGATATAATGCCAAGGATCGTTGCCCTCGTTGCCGGCACTGATTGTTACAAATATTCCTTTTGAAACTGCGCAATCTGCTGCTATTGAGCTAATTGCAGTGTTGCCGTCCATTTCTGAATATTTGTATGATTTGTCCGTATCATCAAATTTGTAATATCCAAGACTGCTGTGAATCAAATCAACTCCCAGACTGTCAGATACTTCTGCGGCAAATGCCCACAAAAATTCTTCGATGATATTTTCTGACGAACTAATTTCTGTTCTGAACAAATAAACTTGAGTTTCCGGTGCTGTTCCGATAAGTTTTCCCGGCTTGTTGCCTGTTATACAAGACAATACGTTCATACCGTGATTGTCAGCATTATAAACTTCAGTTCCAAAATTTGCGAAATCTCTTGTTCCGAGGATGTGACCGTCTTTTATCATTTGTTGAAAACTTTCCCATTCCGGAACTTTGTAAAATCCGGCGTCAAAGATTGCTGCTACCATGCCTTCGCCTTTGTAACCCAAATTATGAAGCACTTGTATATTAAGCATTTGTGCTTGATTGAGTCCGTTTCCGTAATCAAGTTTTATGGTTTTGTCAAGACTTTTTTTACTGATTTTCGGACGTTTGATTTCTTCGCGGTTCTTTGGTGCGTTTTCTATTTTTTGGCGCCAAACATAATCGTAGTCAACAAAACTAAGATTTTTCAACTTTTCTACATCTGTAGAATCGCAAATTACAACGGCACAATTTAGCCATTTACTTGTTCCTTGAATCTTAAAACCCAAGCTTTTCAGTGAATCTACATACTGAGGATTTACAGGTAAATCGCTGTCGTTCAGTTTAATACCGAATTTTGCACGACGATCCAACGATTTTTGTGTCAAAAACTCGTTCGGACGTTCCAAACTGTAAGGAGAATTGTTTTTGTCAGTAAATTTTACTGCGTATTTTCCCGGATATACTTTGTATTGTGCAAAAGATTGATTTGAAAATGTGCAAGCAGCTAATGCTGTTGCCAATATAATTTTACCTAAGTTTTTCATTTTCTTAAAAAGTTAAGTACTGCTAAAATTACAATTGCTCCTATTAGGGCTTGTAGGAAAAGTCCGTACCACGCATCTGTAAAAGTGATGCCGATTTTTGGACAGAGCCATCCTGCCAACAATGCTCCTAATACGCCAACTACCATGTTGGCTATCAGACCAAAACCTTTTTCATTTTTGGTCATGAGACGTGCTGCTACATAGCCCGCCAACAAACCCAGTATTACGAATAATACCGGATGCTCCATTTCTTCTAAAGGTACCATATTTTTTCTATTTTGTTTTTCTAATGCAAATGTATATATATTCTGCAAATAAAAAAAACATAATTTATACCGAAACTTCAGAATTATGATTATTTTTGCAGCTTGAATTAATATTTTTGCCTATGATTACAAAACTTGAGCAATTGGTTTCTGAAGCCAAGTCTGTTGGCAAACAAAAATTGTCAGTAGCTTGTCCTTACGATTCGCATACACTTTTGGCTGTGGAAAGGGCTCGCAGTCAGGGATTTGTGGATGTAGTTCTGAATGGTGACGCACGCAAAATCAGTGCGGTTGCTGCTCAGTATGGTATTTGTTTGTCCAATTACGAAATTTTTGACATCGCAAGTGATGATGCCGCTCTTGAAACTGCAACTCGCAAAGTTTCAGTAGGAGAGGCCTCGATTTTGATGAAGGGCTTAATTAGTTCTGAAAAATATTTGAAAGCCGTTATCAACCGCACTACCGGTTTGTTGCAACTTGGCAGTACAATCAGTCACGTCGGCGTTTTGGAAAATCCGAATCTCAACAGACTTTTGATTTTTGGTGATTCTGCTGTTTTGCCAAATCCCGATTTGCAACAGAAAATCAATATCTTGAATTCGTTGGTAAAAATGGCGAGAATTTTGGGTAACAATAATCCTAAAGTAGCTATAATTGCTGCTACAGAATTGATTTCCAATGCGATAACAGCCGGTCAAGATGCAGCAATTATTTCAAAAATGAGTGAACGCGGTCAACTCGATTGTATCGCTGACGGTCCTTTGGGTTTGGATGTCGCTATTGATGTGGAAGCGGCTGATATCAAGTCTGTTAAGGGTTCAATTCACGGAGATGCCGATTGTTTGATTTTCCCAAATATTGAGGCGGGTAATGCTTTTTATAAAGCTAATACAAAAATTGCTAATTCTACTTTGGCGTCTGTACTTTCAGGTACAAAAGCTCCGGTCGTAATTACTTCCAGAGCTGACAGTATTTTGTCAAAGTATTATTCAATTTTGTTGGCAATTGTTTGTAAAAAATAATTTTACTATTTGCAATTGTAAAACGGTTTGATAAATGTATAACAAAAACTCATGATATGGTAAAAAATCATGTAAGTTTTGTTGCTTTTGTATGTATCTAAATCAACATTATTAGTTCTGTTGCGAAAAATATGAAAAAAGTATAAGAAATTGTGTGCTCTCCATTCTGTAATCAGACTTTTTTCTGAGCGTTGTTCCAAAACATCTTTTTTACATTTACGTTTTGCTCGTAAGTAATTTAGTATCACTTTCATTTCTCTTTCGTCTTTTACTTTGTACGAGTCTACAATTTGGATGTTTTTTTCTGAGATGTTGAATTTATAGCTGCTTGGACTTTTCATTTTGTTTAGATTTATGTTTATTCGTTGCTATATAATGTACGAGATTCCAGAGATCTTGCCAATGTAACCTCGTCGGTATATTCCAAATCGCCGCCAAACGCTACTCCGCGTGCTATCTGACTGATTTTCTGTACTTTGCTTCTAAATAATCTGCTCAAATAAAAACATGTGGTATCGCCTTCCATGTTGGCACTCAGTGCAAAAATCAGTTCGTGAACTTCATTTTCATCAACACGTTTTTGTAACTGTTGGATATTTAATTCGTTGGGACCGATTCCGTCTATCGGAGAAATCAATCCGCCCAAGATGTGATATGTGCCGTGATATGTTCCCGTTTGTTCTATCGCAATTACATCGCGAATATTTTCCACCACGCAAATCATACCGTGATCGCGTTTCGGATTGGCGCAAATTGTACAAGTTTCTTCGTCTGAAAGATTTCCGCAAATCACGCAGTTGTGAATTTTGGCTTTCAGTGTTGTTATTGAATTGGCGAAATTATTTACAGTTTTTTCGTCACGTTTTATAATATCAAGTACAAGTCTTAATGCCGTTTTTTTGCCAATTCCCGGTAATCTTGAAAATTGGTCAACTGCATCTGACAATAATTTTGAAGGAATATATTCCATTTTCAGTTTTTTTGTATATAGTTTAGTGTATCCTTTTTGCCGATAATTCTTCGTTTAGTTTGTTATCGTAGAAATTTAGTCCTGCGAGGTAAAAAAGATACATCGTTGTAGCAATTACAACGTGAGATATATCGTTGAAATTGAACCATTTAGTAATTTCAAATTTTGTAATCATTACCGGAACTACAATCAACATAATCAACGAACCGATTATCAGAAGTTTAGCATCCGGAGCTTTGTATTTTTTGTAAATTTTTACTTGTAACGGCATCGATACCACAAAAAGTGCTATGCCGATATGAATTGATGCAATATCGTAACTCAAATTGTACATCAATAATATTGAAATTATCGTAGATTCTATTACGACAAACCATTTTATTATTGAAAAATTGTAGTTTTTTAGATAATATTTCGCTCTTTGTATTACACTTATTTCAAAAAGTGTTGTAGATATTACGTTGAAAACCCAATTCGGAAGATTATGAAGATTTATCTGAAATTTGTTTTTCCAGTTTAGTTCCTTGATTTCTGCTTTTGTTAATTGTTCCGGGTTGAAAACGTAATCGAATGCGTGAGTCAATATTGCAGCGAACAGCGTTCCCAATCCCATGAATAATACAAAATACGCGAAATTTTTCATGTATCCGTCGTTTTGTCGTGACAAATTATATAACTTGTAAAAACCTATAAGACAAACAGTTGTGATGATTAAATCTGTTAAGGCAGTCATTGGTTCCTGGATTAAGATTTCTCCGAAAACCCATTCTGTTTTTTCCATTTATTTCTAAAAAAAATTATTTTACGTGCAAATTTAGTTTTTTTATTTGTTTTTGCCTAATTTTTAAATTTTATTAAAACATTATTTTTTAAATTTTCAAACCAATCATCAAGATATCGTCCATTTGTTCGTTGTCGCCTTTCCAAGTTGTGATATAATTTTTTATTTGCTTTTCTTGTTCGTTAATTGGTAAGTTGCTGAAAGACAGAATCATTTTTTCAACATTTGCGGTGTGCAATTTTTTGTAATGCGGTCCGCCAAATTGGTCACCCATTCCGTCTGTTGTCATGTAGATTTTGTCGCCTTTGTTCAATTTTATTTTCAAATCTCTAAACGGGATGTCATCTTTTGAGTGAATTCCAATTGGCATTCTGTCCGGTTTGAAATAAATTATATGATTGTTTGTTTCTTCATTTTTCATTATTCGAATTCTTTGCTTTTCTTCAAGTTTGATTTCCTCTGCGTTTGGTTCGCCTTCCCTTACCATGTAAGTGAAAGAGTAAGCTCCGGCATAATTCAATGTTTTTTCTTTGTTGTCGATTATACACAAACTCAAATCCATACCGTCCTGAGTTTCACCGATTTTGCCGCGTTGATGCAGCAATTTTATATTTCTGATTCTCATAAGATTGAGGATGTCAGACGCATTGAAATCGTCTAAACTTGCAATAATATCCGACAAAGTTACTTGTCCTAAAACCGACATAAATCCGCCCGGAATTCCGTGTCCTGTACAGTCCGCAACGGCAATTATCGTTCTACCGCGTTTATAATCAACCCAAAAGAAATCGCCGCTGACCGTACTTTTCGGCATATTTATTATAAAAAATTCCGGCAAAACTGTTTCCAAGAAAATTTGCATCGGTTTTATTGAATCTTGAATTTTCTTCGCGTAATTTATTGAAGCTTGTATTTCTTTGTTTTTCTCGTCGATTTTTTCCTGTGCCTTTTTCAAGTTTGTGATATTGGAAATCAATGAGATATATTGATACAATTCATTGTGTTCGTTGAATACCGGCGTTAAGTCAGTTTTCAACCAAACATTTTGATTTTCTTTGTTTATGGTTTGTGTTGTGTATGATACAGAATGTTTTGTACATTTAGCTTGCTCGTATAAGTTCTTGATATTTGGATTTTTGGATACATCAAAAATACTCAGATGTTTTTCCTCGATATCGATATTTGAATCCCAACCCACTAAATCCGCCAATGCCTTGTTTATCCAAATTATAGTACCGTTTAAGTTCGTGATAAATATAGCGTTGTCGGTTTCTCGCGCCACAAGTGATAATTTTTTCAATTCGTCGTTTCGTTTTTCCAAAGCAATTGTTTGTTCCAACAATTCTTCTTTTGTGGCTTGAAGTTCCTCGTTTTGAGCTGCTATTTCGTCTTTTTGTGAATTTATTTGTCTGTTTTTCTTGATTTGTTTTGTGTATAAAATTAATGTTGTAATAAATAATAAGATTGAAATACTTCCTAATGTGATTGAAATCATAAACATCTTTTTGCTGTTTTTCAACGCTTCTTCTTGCTGACGGTCAACCATATAGTTGTATTCACGCTCTTTGTTGTTAAGATATTCCATTTCGGTACGAGCCACTTCTTGTCCGGAATTTTTGTCAATTTCTTCGGTGTAATAATTTATAGCGTTTCTGGCGTTGTAATATGCTTTTTTGTAATCTTTTTTTTCATAGTATAATTTAGATAACAAATTTGCAGCTTCCGAACTGTTTTCTACCGAGCTTTGTGATTTTTTTTCGAGTTTGAAACTTTCTTCGAGAAAATTTCTTGCTTTTTCTTTTTCTCCAATTTTGTTATAGAAAATACCAAGTTTTATACAAGTGTTTTCAAGTTCTTGAATATCATCGTTTTGTAAACAATTTTCCAACGCCTTTTGATAATATTCTAATGCACTTTCGTTGTCACCCAAAGCCTCGTAACATTCTCCGATTCCGGTGTTTGCCTTACTTATATAAGTATTGCATTTGTATTTTTCGAGTATTCTTATCGCTTTTTCAAACACTAATATCGCTGTTTGAAATTCATTTTTTTGCTTGTAAATTGTAGCTAAAATTACGGTTGAGCCTGCGAGATTTTTTTCATCGTCGAGTTGCATGAAATATTCTCTTGCAATATAGAGATAGTTTAGCGATTTGTCAGGCTCTTCTTCACGTACATAAAATTTTGCTATTTCGTAAAAAACCTTTGCTTTAAGTTCGATATTATCTACTTGACTTGCAATTTCCACAGCTTTCATCAAGTAACGGATTTCCATACTTTGATTCAACTGTTTGCTATATTTTTGACTGATTTTTATATAAATTATCGCTAATTGTTGTTGATAGTGTTTTTTTTGCAACAAATATTTTTCAGCTTCAAAATAAATTTGGAAACTTTTGTTGATATCGTGTTGACGAGTTGCTTCTTCGGCACGCATTATTACCAAGGTGAGGTAAATATCCATATTGTTTAATTTTTCCCCAATTCTAATTATTCTTTCAACACATCTGTTTTGACCTTCCTTGTTGCCAATTTGTCCGTATATTTTGTAAATGTAACTGTATGAATTTATTTTTTTCCAATCATCCTGCTCTTTATAGAGTAATATTTTCTCATTTTTCAACATATATTCATTGAGAATCGCAGTATCCCCTTTAGCTTTACTTATGGCTTTTTCTGTGTTGTTCCTTTCGTAAATACTTCTTAGTCCGATTTTAGTTTTGTATACGTCTTGCCCTAATACACAATTAGTTAGCAATATAATCAAGACAATTGTTATTTTTATATATCTTAGCATTCTATTACATTACTTCAGCCGTAAATATAGTAATTTTGTTTTCAATTATTATGCTAAAATATGTAAATTTTTTGTATAAATTTTTTTGTTTAACTTTTTTCTTTCCTATATTGTTGTTAATTTGAGAATTATTTGTATCTTCGCATGTTAAAAATTTGATTTTGATTATGAAAAATATTGCAGATTTCTTCAAAACCGTTTGGTCGAAACGTGAGCTTTTTAAAAAACACAGATACCTTTATACTTTGATTGCATTTGTGGTTTGGGTGGCTGTGTTTGATCAAAACAGTGTTTTCCGTGATATGATTCCTGACATGATGTTGAGTAAACGTTTAGAAAAAGAAAAAGATGTTTACTTACAAAAAATTCATGACGATTCTATCATGCTAAACGAACTCCAGACAAACGATGAAAATCTGAAGAAATTTGCTCGTGAACAGTATTTTATGAAGGCTGATGATGAAGATGTTTTCATTGTTATCGAAAAAAATTAGTCACCTTAATTAATAATCAAAATGGAGATTTCTCAAGATGCTTTAACATTGTTTCAGTTGACAAATCTTATCCGCGAAACCATTGAGGATAAGTTGTCAAAAACCTATCTTGTAATTGCTGAAATTCAATCTATTATGCAAAACAGGACGGGACATTGTTATTTGGAACTTGTTGAAAAATCTCAAACCGATGACAAAATAATTTCGCAAGTAAGAGCCAATATTTGGGCAAGTCAGTGGAGAATTATCAAACCGTATTTTGAGACCGCTACGGGTCGCGCGATGGAAGCCGGATTAAAAATTTTGGTGAAAGTCCGCGTTACTTTTCATGAACTTTATGGTCTGAGTCTCAATATCTTGGATATTTTGCCCGAGTATACACTCGGCGAACTTGAGATGCAGCGAAAACTTACAATCAAACAGTTGCAAGATGACGGCGTTTTTGATATGAACCGCGAATTGCAATTGCCGATGTTGGTACAAAAAATTGCTGTAATTTCTTCTGCCGGTGCTGCCGGTTATGGAGATTTTGTCAATCAACTGAAAAACAACAGTTTCGGCTACAAATTTTATACATCGTTGTTTGAAGCCGCGATGCAGGGAAATACAGCTGAACCGTCTATCATTGAGCAACTTAACAAGATTTTGCAGTTTACAGATTTTTTCGATTGCGTGGTGATAATTCGTGGCGGCGGTAGCAAAACGGATTTGGCATGTTTTGACAGTTTGCGACTTTGTCAAAATATTTGTCAGTTTCCTTTGCCTGTGATTACCGGTATTGGTCACGACCGCGACGAATCGGTTGCAGACCTTGTTGCTAACACTCATTTGAAAACTCCTACAGCTGTTGCTCAGTTCTTGATTGACCGTGCAAATGCTTGTGATACAATTCTTTCTGAAAAAATTGTTACAATAAAACAATCAGTAAGAGATGTGTTGACAAATCATGAAAAACTCAATCACGAAATTGTGGTGAACCTTATCAGCGTTTTGAAAAATTTTTATCCGCTGAAAACCACTCAATTGGAAAACAAGCGTAATTCGATAATCAACAATTTGAGAATTACCGAAAAAAATATACAAACCTCCAACAATCAAACCATTACCAATATTATTAATCTTTTGAAAACCAGAATTTTGGAGAAAACATATACTCTCGATTCCGTAAAAATGAAAATAGATCTCAACAGTCCTAAACAGATTTTGAAAAAGGGTTATACTTTTACAAAAATCAACGGCAAGGCTGCAAAATCGGTTTCTGAAATTCATGAAGGTCAAGAGATTACAACATTTTTTTACGATGGACAAGTTTCATCCGTTGTTAACAAAATATCGAAATGAAAACTATTGGTTTGCTTTCTGACACACACAACCATTTGGATGACAAGTTTTATAATTTTATGGAATCGTGCGACATGATTTGGCATGCCGGCGACATCGGTTCCATAGCTTTGGCTGATAAAATTGCGAAATTCAAGCCGTTGATTGCGGTTTCCGGAAACATCGATGATTATCAGACACGCTTGGTTTATCCTTTGGAGCAGCGTTTTACGGTGGAAGAAGTGGATGTTTACATGACACACATCGGCGGTTATCCCGGAAAATATTCAGCGGCTGCGGGAAAAGTTTTGCGAACCAATCCGCCGAAAATTTTTGTCTGCGGACATTCTCATATTTTGCGGGTGATGTTCGACGAAAAATTTAACTGTTTGGTGATGAATCCCGGTGCCGCAGGTCAATACGGGCAACAACCCAAAAGAACAGTTTTGCGATTCAAACTTCATCAAGGAGAAGTTAAAGATCTGGAAATATGTGAGTTACCTCGATAACTCGTAAAAATATGATTTTCTGTTTATTACAAAATTTATAAAAAAAAATAAAATTTTAATGAACTGATAATGATTTAGATATGTTGATAATTAAAGCATAATTTACAGTTCAGATTTTGTTTTTATTTATTTTTTTACGAATTTTACAACAAATTCGCATGATAGCAAACGTACACGAGGATGGAAAATAATGTTAGTACTATATGGAATAATTGTTTACAATTTATCAAGGAAAATATTCCGGCGTCAAGCTATAGAACATGGTTTGCTCCGATAGTTCCTTTGAAAGTTGATTCTCATATACTTACAATTCAAGTTCCATCGGCATTTTTTTATGAATACTTAGAGGAAAACTATATTGTTTTGCTCCGTACTGCGCTGCAAAGGTATTTGGGAAAAGAGGCCAAACTTGAGTACACTATTGTTGTAGACGCCGGTCGTCAGCCTTCGATGCAACGTTCGTACAGAGGTTACGGAAACAATGGTAACATGTCGGTTCCTAATCAGAACAATTCTGCTAAGCCTTATGTTCCTTACCAGCAAGGTGTTTACACATTCCCGGGAAAAATTTCTTCGCATCCCGAAAATCAAACCGTAAATTCAAATTACGGCGCATCATTTCCGGAGCCGGCAATTCACAATCCGTTTGTAATTCCCGGAATCAAGAAAATGACGGTGAATCCTCAGTTGAATCCGAATTATACGATTGACAATTTTGTGGAAGGCGAGTGCAACCGACTTGGTAAAAGTGCGGCGGTTTCTATTGCGAAAAAGCCGGGAAGTCAGTTTAATCCGTTGTTGATTTTCGGTAAATCAGGTTTGGGAAAAACGCACTTGGCTCAGGCTATCGGCAATTCTGTAAAAGAATTTTATCCCGACAAACTCGTGCTTTATGTTGAGGCAAACAAGTTTCAGACTCAATATGCCGATGCTTGTCGTAACAATACCAGAAACGATTTTATCCATTTTTATCAGATGCTCGATTTGTTAATCATCGACGATGTACAAGAATTTGCTGATAAAAAAGGAACTCAAGATACATTTTTTGCGATTTTCAACTCGTTGCATCAGTCTGGTAAACAGATTATTTTGACATGCGATACCGAACCAGCTGAGCTTAAAGGCTTGTCAGAGAGATTGTTAAGCCGTTTCCGTTGGGGACTTACAGTTGAAGTACATGTTCCGGATTACGAAACACGTTTGAATATTCTTCAGAAAAAAGTTTACAACGACGGTATGAATATTTCTGATGACATCTTGCGTTACATCGCTCAAACCGTGGTTTCAAACGTCAGAGAGCTTGAAGGAGCGTTGATTTCGCTTTTGGCGCAAAGTACTTTTACCCGTGCGGAACTTACTTTGGAGGTTGCAAAACAGTTGCTTGGAAAAATCATAAAAGAAACCGAGCCGGAATATTCAATTGATTTTATTGTAAATACCGTTTGCGATTATTTCAAAATCAAAGAGGCGGTTTTGTATTCAAAATCTCGCGCCAAAGATATTGTAATGGCAAGACAATTGGCGATGTATTATTCCAAAAAGTTTACTGATTTACCTTATCAAGTAATTGGTACTCAGATCGGCGGACGAGATCACAGTACAGTTTTGCATGCTTGCAAGGCAGTAGCAAAATCAATAGAAAACGATGAAAAATACCGTGATGTGGCTTTAGCTGTAGAAGCCGAAATCAAGACCGGTTCTTACAAAAGACAATAAAAATTTTAGTCGAGTTAATATTAATATAAAGTGCCATGCTGAAAATCTCTTTTCGGTTGGCACTTTTCTTTTTGTGATATTTCTTATTTTTTGTTTCTTATAATTTTAGCGAACAATCTTGGGAAAAATCTGCTTACCCAAATTCCGTTGGTTTCGCTTCCGCCGGCAGTAATTTCGAGTTTTTCTTTCTCGATACCTTTTATGATTTTTTCTGCTAAAACTTTGGGATCCAAACCTTTAGCTTGACCTTCATCATTTACATTTCGTTTTTCGGCTTTCGCATCAAGAGCGTTGATTGCCACGTTGGTATTTACATAACCCGGACAAACCATCAAAACGCGGATTCCGTTGTCGTAATTTTCTGCCAACAAAGTTTCAAAAAAACCGTGAAGTGCGTGTTTTGCAGCTGCATAACCGGAGCGCAACGGTATTCCAAACTTGCCCGCGAGACTGCTCATACAAACGATATGTCCGCTTTTTTGCGCAATCATGCCCGGCAAAATCATTTTAGTTAAAGCCACTGCACCCATGAAATTGATTTTCATCATTTTTTCAACAACTTGCAATTCTTCTTCAATTACAAGTGCGCGTTGACTTGCGCCGCCGTTGTTGATTAAGATGTCAATATTTCCGATTTGTTCCAAAACAGGTTTTACAATTCCTTCGATTTCTTCGTATTTTTCCAAATCAATAGGAACAATTTTTACCTTGTCGGGATTTTTGCAGTTAGATTTAACTCGCTGTAATTCAGACTCTCGGCGCGACGAAATGATTAATTGCGCGTCCAATTCCGAAAACTTGTAGGTAAGTGCTTCGCCAATGCCTGATGATGCACCTGTTATCCAAACTTTTTTATTTGTGAAATCCATTTTTTATCTTTGCGTCATTATATCGCAAATTTACTAAATTTTTTCATCAAACACATATAAAAATGGCTGATATTTTAGTTAATATTACACTTATTATCATTATGGTTGGAATTGGTATGTCGTTGACATTCACCGATTTCAAAAATGTTTTTGTATTTCCGAAATCCATATTTACGGGAATTGGCAGTCAACTTTTGATTTTGCCGGCATTTTCATTTTTGTTGGCATATTTGGCGCCGCTTTCTTCGTTTGAAAAACTTGGAATCGTGCTTATTGCGCTTTGCCCGGTTGGTACTACAAGTAATATTTTGGTTCACTTGTTCCGTGGCAATACCGCGCTATCTATCTCTATGACAATTGTTAACAGTTTGATGAGTCCGTTTACCATTCCGTTTATAATTACTGTGGCAGCATCATTTTTTGTTAACGAAAGTGCAGATGTAAATATCTCGTTTTCAGACAGTTTTGTGCATATTTTGTTGATGGTGATTTTACCTGCATTTTGTGGACTTATGATTAAACATTATTTGCCCAAAATTGCGGATACTCTCAGTTCGCCTTTGAAATGGATTTTGCCGTTGATGTTGTTGATTGTTTTTACAATTAAAATATTTTTCGGTTCTAACAATTCGGTATGTCATCCGTTAACATTTTCCGAAACACTTTACATCGCTCCGTTTGTTTTGTTATTGAATATTGGCGGGATGTACGGCGGATTTTTCATAGCAAAAGGATTTAGTCTTAACAAGCCGTCACAACTTACTGTTGCTATTGAAACCGGATTGCAAAATACAGCACTTGCACTTTCTGTCGCAACTACTTTACCGAATTCGTGCGAAATTGAAAAGCCGGTTTTGGTTTATGCGATGTTGACTTTTTTTACTGCTGTTGTTTTCTTGTTGATTCATTCTGATATGAAAATCAAGGATTTCCTGAAAAAATAGATGTCAAAATAAAAAAATATCCCCGTAAATTGAAATTAATTTACGGGGATATTTTATAATTTTTTTTCAGCGGTTTAGAAAAATTCGCCGCCTTCTTCGTTGTTAATTATTTCTTCGGTGCTAATCAAAGAATGTTCCAACTGCGTGTAAACCAAGATCTTATATATTTTTCCGTAATAATTTTGTATCGGAGAATATGTTTCCACGATGTTGTAAACAAAATCCTTGATTTTTATAGTTTTCTTTACGATTTGCTGTCTTCCTAAACGAAGTTGCAACCAGAAATTTTCTTCTTCAGTTTTCAGACTTGATTTTATTTCGTCATAAAGTCGTTGATTGTTGTTTACCACTGCGTCAACCGATTTGCCAAAGAAATCTCTTGCTTTTGCATTGAGATTTTTGAGAGTTCCGTCCGGTTCGTATTCTCGAAGAATAATCAACGTATTAAGAATTTCGTTGGTTTGTGTATATTCGTCAGTTGTCTTTTGCATTTCCTCTTGAGAAGATCTCATTGCTTCCATGTTCTGACGCATTTCTTCTTCTTGTGATGAAAGTTCTTCTGATTGTACTTTCAATTCTTGCAACAATTTGTTGGTTCTGATATTGATTTTTACAGTTGCAATTGTTGATGCAATACTGTTACCTACTTCTTCTACAAATTGTTGTTTGTAATCTTCTATCTTGTTGAAACTTGCGATTTCTGCTACGGCGTAAATTTCGTTGTTGAATTTAAACGGTACAATCAACAAATATTGCGGACTTTTTTCGCCCAAACCGGAAGTGATATTGATGTAATCTTCCGGTAAGTTGCTGATATAGATGCTTTCGCGTTCCAAAATACAGCGTCCGATAAGTCCGACTCCGGGTTCAACTTTTTTCTTTAGGATTTTTCTGATATTGTAAGCGTATCCGGCGGTTAGTTCAAAGAAAATATGGTCTTTGGAATCGTTGTTTACAACAAACAATCCGCCTTGATTTGCTCCAACATATTTTACAAGATTACTAATGATATTGAAAGAAAAATCTGCCATATCGTTGTTGTATTCACGGAGAATATCGCCGAATTTTGCAGTTCCTTCTGTAATCCAGTTGGCTTTGCGGTCTTGTTCCTGACGTTCTTCTCCTTCCTTGCTTGCTTGTTTCAAACTGTTTCTCATACTGATAAGTGAAGATCCGAGTTCGTCGTTTTCGCTCAGCGGTTTGAAATGTGCATCCAAATTTCCTTTTCCGATTTCCTCTGCGAAAAGTACGGCTTTGTCAAGACCTTTTTTTAAATTGTTCAGTGAAGTTCCGATTTTGTTAAGTTCTTCAGTATTATTCGCTTCCATTTGTGAGACGGCTTGAAAATTACCGATTGCCAATTGTTCAAGTGTATCGCCGACTTTTTTCAGAAAGTTTACTACGGTTGCGGTTCTTGTGTAGATAAACAGTCCAAGTAAAAATAATCCGATTATAATAATGAAGATTGTAGCCGAAAATTGTGAATTTGTTTGTTTTTGGATATTTTCCATTGGGATTGTAGAAATCAAAATCCATTTGTTTTCAAAAATTTGGTTTTCGATTCTTGTTCCGCAAAGTAATATTTTTTGTCCTAATGTATCTTTTACTATTATATTTGCAAATCCGGTAGAATCAATATCGGCTTTTACTTCATAAAATTGATTAGCTACGATTTTCATCAAATCGTTTTTCTCGCCGG
Organism: Bacteroidales bacterium; assembly: GCA_017541145.1. Lineage (GTDB taxonomy): Bacteria > Bacteroidota > Bacteroidia > Bacteroidales > UBA3824 > UBA3824. The sequence goes on from JAFXZT010000154.1 coordinate 52,883, forward strand.
TTATCGAAATAGAAGTTCCGGCAAATTGTCCGTTGTTGGTGAGAATAAACGATGCGTTGCTTTCGTAACTGATTGAGTTTTTAACCATATTGTTGAAAATCTCAACTTCCAAATCACCGCTTACCAATGCACAGAAATTGTTTTCATTGTCGAAAACCGGCATTAAAATAGTGGATTTGTAAATCGGCTTAATATTCGGATTTTCAGGATCTTCGCTTACAATTCCGGTAATTTGTTCTTTACCGTTGACTTTTGTTCTGTAATAGTTGCTCGAAAAGTCGTCGCCGTGAAGGTTGGTATCGGCTATACTGTATCTTACGCTACCATCGCCGCGCTCAAATGCATAAACTCTTCGTCCAAACGAATTAGACCATGTGGGATCTATTAGTCCCAATTCCCACGAAATTTTGATATTGTCAAAATCCGAATTGTTTTCAAGAAATCTGTAAACTGCTGATTTATAGATTTCTATTCTTTGAGATTCGGTTACGATTTCAGTACCGGAAACCGATGCCGCCAATGCTCTTAATGCGCTCAAATCTTTGTTGAGTGAATTGTTGATTTTTAGGGCTGTGTTGGTTTCGGTTTCGCGAATGATTTTAGTGATGGCTTTTTCGTTTGCCCTTGTTGCATAATAATTTAAGTAACCTGTTGATGCAATGTAAATTACAGAGGCTACTGTTAAGATGTATAATAGTAATTTTATTTGAAGTTTTATTTTCATTTTCGTGTGTTGTTTATGCTTTTAATGCAATCTTTGTGCCTTTTTATGCCGTTTTAAAATTACTATTTATCATTCTAATTTACAAAAAAAAAATCTCTTTTTTACAAAAAAAAAACAGTCTCTTAAAACGGGTCTGTTTTTATGCTGTTAATTTTTTGTCTGTTAGAATCTTAAACCTACTGTTGCGAGGATATACAGATATCTGTTGTCCAAATTGAATGTTTGTACATATTGTTTGTCATTTGAACAATACAACATCTGATTTTTGTTGTTGTAAATATGATATGTTGCAGTAAGGTCAACAAAATAATTTTGATCGCCGATGCCGATACCAAGTGAAGCTACTTGACGCTGTATATCGTTTTGCCACTCTTTGCATGGATTGCCGTAAATTGCGTATCCGCCACGAAGTGCAATATTAGGTGTCAATTTTACTTCTGCTCCTAATCTTACGTTTTGAGTTTTTTGGAACTTTTCTTTTATTGCTTGGTTTTGATCGTCAAATGATTCACTATCAAAATCTTCTGCTACATATTTTATTTTTGTGTAGTCAACATATTCATATTCCAAACTCAGCAATCCGATATTTGGTACTACAAATGCTGCTGAGAGAATACCTTTGAATGGTGTATTTAGTTTGAAATTAAATGAATTTTTGTCAGATTCATTTCCGAATTTAGTTTTGCCTTCTTCTAATTCGATGTCGTATCTGGCTTCGCAAGTTGTATAATATTTGTCGTTTATACTATACCAAGTAGGAGTGTGGATTGCAGCGCCAAATCTCAAGAAGTTAACCGGTTTTACGATTACTCCGGCTTTGAGGTTTACGCCTGTTCCGTCGTCTTCTATACATGTTTTGTAGTCGAAGTTTTCAAACGGTACGATGTTGTTTCTGTCGTCTTCGCTATAGATTGAAGTGCTTTTGAATCTGATTGTTTGGATACCAAGACTTGCACCGAAGTATACTTTGTCATTGTAGTTGCCGGAAATTGCAAAATCCCAAACATTGATTCCGCCTTTGTTTGTTAAAGTACGTTTTTGTTCAGCTCTTTTGTTTGTTCCTGATCCTATATTGCGCCAACCTTTATCGTATGGAGTGTTATAGGAATTAGGGTTGTCATCATTGAGCAGGTATGTATCGTAGCCGGCGTATTCTCTGAATTGCTCCAATTCATCGTGGTAAATTCCTTCAGCATTGTTACGCCAAGCGTCTAAGATTGAGCTGGTGTTTGTGCGAGAGATAAATCTTTCGTTGCCGTTGAAATCCATAAGACGATTGTACGAGATTCCCCAAGCAAAACCTTTGAAACCGTTGCTGTTGTCGTCGTATTTTGCTGATACTACGCCGAAATTTGCAATTTTGAACGAAAATCTGTCATCGTTTCCAATTGAACCGTCCATCGCTGTAGTTTCTGAACTGAGGTTGCTGACAAGTGGTGTGATTGTCATTTCGCCTTTTTTGTAGATTGCGATTCCGGCGGGATTGGTTGAAAGGCAAGAAAGGTCACCGCCTAATGCTCCGAATGCTCCGCCCATTGCGGCTGATCTTGCTGTTCCCTGTTGATATGTTTGTGAGAATCTTAATGCGTCGTATTCGTCTTGAGCAAATGATGCTGCTGTAATTAATGTTAAAGGAATTATGAGTAAACTTCTTTTCATATTGGTTAAATTTTTTTAGTTTGTTAAATTTGGTTTGTTCTAAAAAATGCTGATATATTTTCATATACCAGCATTTCTAAAAATTTATTTTTTCGTAATTCTATCGGTGTCCGCTTGAGTGACCTGATGAACCTGAGCGTCCGCTTGAAGAACTGCTTGATGAGCTTGAACCGCTTCTGCCACTGTAGCTTGAGCCGGAAGAACTGCTTGAACTTCTGCCGGAATAGCCGCTGCTTGATGAACCTGAACGTCCTGAGTATGAGCTGCTGCTGTTTGATGAATTGTAGCCGCTCTTAGAACTGCTTGAACCGCTGCGTCCTGAATAACTGCTTGAGCTTGAACTGCTTCTGCCGCTATAATTGCTTGATGAATTGGATCCGCTTCTGCCTGAATAGCTGTTGGAGCTTGATCCGCTTCTGCCGCTATAGTTGTTTGAAGAGCTTGAGCCGCTGCGACCTGAATAGCTGTTGGAAGTAGTTGAACCGGTTTTTGATGATGAGCCGGATGAATAACTTCCGCTTCTGCCTGAGTAGCTTTCAGAACGTGTTGCACCGTTTTTAGAACTATTTGAAGATCCTGAAGTGTAGCTTGAGCTTGTGGCTCTGCTATTAGAATTGTTGTAATAGCTGCCGTTTTTGCTTGAAGATCCGGAATTGCTTCTGCCGCTGTGCGAGTAAATTCTGCTGTTGTTAGAACTTGTCATGCTGCTGCGGTGACCGTAACTTTGGTAGCTGTTGTTACCGTAGATTCGGTTGTGATCCATAGCATAATGATGGTCGAAACTGCTGCGTCCGTAGTGATGATGGTATCCCCAATCGCTCCAGCACGGATCATAATAGTGGTGATGATAACCGTACCAGCCGTAGCCGTAATACGGATCGCCCCAATAAGAATAGTGGTAAGGCAATCCCCAGCCGCCGTGCCAATAATAAGAATTGTAGCTCCAACCAAAACTCCAATACCAATCGTAATACCATGGTTCGTAGACTGTTACATCATAGTAACTGCCGCCATAGTAAGGACGGTGAAATCTGTAGATTCTTGTAGTATAGCTGTCGTCGATTACAATATCGGTAGATTCGTTGCTTTGTGACGAATAATTTTTGTAATCTGAAGATTCACCATCGTAAACATAAACATCATTGTCTTCTGAGGCTTTTGATTGAGCAGCCTCGTTGTTAGAGTTTGGTGTTTGTTGTTGACTGTGTACTACAGTTGTTGGAGTTTTTACACCATATACATCATCATTGTATTCGGTTGTGCTTGTTGTGTTAAGAACTGCGCAGGAGTTGAGTAACGCCATTTCAGCTACGAAAATCGAGCCGCCAAGCAATCCTAAATAATTTAATGCTTTCATTTTTATAATCCTCCTGATTATTGTGTTTGGGTTAATATTTTTAGTTTTATTCTTTAGACGTATGTAATGCCGATAAGTGAATTAAAATTCTGTTAAAAAATATTAAATTCTAAGTTCAAAATTATAGAATCGTAATTAAATCCCGCTTTTATAATTTTGAACTTATACATTTTAGGAAGAATTTCCGGAATATTTTTATTCTATAGCTTTCAAACTCATATCCAGAGACTTAATCTGGTGAGTAAGAGCGCCAACCGAAATATAATCAACACCGGTAAGAGCATAATCTCTCAAAGTTTCGAGAGTAATACCGCCGGAAGATTCTGTTTCGTATTTGCCGCCGATAAGTTTTACAGCTTCGCGAGTTTGTTCAAGGTTAAAATTATCGAGCATAATTCTCTTAATGCCACCCACTTCCATAGCTTCACGAATTTCGTCAAGGTTGCGGGTTTCAATTTCGATTTCCAAATTTTTACCTTTTTCTTTACAATATTTTTGAGCCGCGAGAATTGCATTTTTGATACCGCCGGCAAAATCCACGTGGTTGTCCTTGATAAGAATCATGTCAAACAAACCGATTCTATGGTTGACACCGCCACCGATTTTCACTGCATTTTTTTCCAAAAGTCTCAAACCCGGAGTTGTTTTTCTCGTGTCCAAAACTTTGGTATGAAGGTCAGCAATTTTTTCGGCATAAACATGAGTTTGAGTAGCTACGCCGCTGAGTCTTTGCATAAAATTCAAAACAAGACGTTCTGCTTGCAAAATGGAAATTACATTTCCGGTAACGATAAAAGCGATATCACCTTTTTTAACCGGAGTTCCGTTCTGAAGTTTTACATCCACTTTCAGCGACGGATCAATTGCCTTAAAAACTTTTAATGCAACATCTACGCCTGCCAAAATTCCGTCTTGCTTGATAATCAAGCGGGCTGCGCCTTGTTCGTCGTGAGGTATTGTTGACAAAGAAGTGTGATCTCCGTCGCCCAAATCTTCTGCAATGGCGATTTCAATCAATTCATCTTCAAGTTCTTCTAATTTTTTCATTTTTTGATTATTTACTGTGTGTTTGTTAGCGGCAAATATATAAAAAAAGTCAGAACTATAAAAAATAATTCTGACTTACTTCAATCTGATTTTTCTCAAAATTCTAGTAGACATACAAGCCTGTAATAACAGCCTGATTATTAACTGTTTTTAGCGTGTAGTTTACTTTATATGATTTACCTTCGGATGTTGTCATTACGCCGCTGATATAATTTCTGTTGTTGTCGCTAACGTAATCCGATGGTTTGTTTTGTCTGAAAAACTCTTGCAACACTTTGGTTGCTTGACTTTTAGAACAATAATTTTGTGAATTTTGTAAATTTAATTCCATTTCCGGTGCAAAATACACCGCAAGATTTTCCGTATTACCGGAACTGATAGCCTTATTAATTTCAACCGAAGTATTGTCTGTTTGTCCGAGAAATAGTAAACTCGATGCACAAAACAATCCTATTGCCAATAAATACATTGCTCGTTTCATAATTCTTTGTAAAATTTAGTTGTTGTTGTTAAATCAGTTTTCATCATGCCCATTTGCAACAACTGTTCCAAACGAAGAAGTTTTTCCAAAAAAATGTATTTTGATTTCTGTCTGCCTTGATTTTTAATTTGTTATTTATTTTGTCTTTATTTGACATTTCTTAGATTACCTCGGTTGTCTATTGTTCGGAAAAAAAATTGTTGATGAAAAAAAGAGACTGTTATGAAAAAAATTAAACTTTTCCATGACAGTCTCCCGTATTTTGACATTATTTTATTTTGATTTTAAAACGTAGTTAAAACCAAATCTTCACATTCTTTGCCTTCGTTGTAAAAATCCTCAAGATTTTTGTTGAATTCCAATTTTGTGAGCGAACTCCAGTCTTTTACTTCTTTCGTGATATCAACATATTCAATATCGATTTTACGTTTTTTCTTAAAGAAAATCAATCCGCTGTAAGTGTACAAAATGCTCAGTAACAATAGTTTAACAATTGAAGGAGTTTTTTTCTGTTTGTATTTTGACCATTTTGATCCCCAAAAACCTTTGATTTTTATGCCGATAACTTTTGTGTGATCCGGCAAAATTTTGCTTGCGTTGTAAGCCAAACGACGTCCGCCGATTGTTTCTTTGCCGTCCAACGTGATATGTCCCGACGGATAAAACAAGATGTTGGAACCTTTTTTTATTTGTTCCTCAATTATTCCGTCAAGGTGCTGAACTTGTTCAACTCCTTTGCGGCTTTTCTGAAGATTCGGAACTTTTACAGCGTTGAACATGTTGAGGATGTGCGATATAACCGGAATTTTCCAATATCCGTCATCAACCAACGGCTGAAGTTTTTTGTTGTAAAGTATGGAAAACAGCATTATCGGGTCCAAAACTGCCCTGTGCATCGGAAGTATCAACAAGTTTTCGCCTTCTTTTGTATCCATATTTTCAACACCTTTTTGTTGAATATCGTAGTGAAGTTTTATATGATTTTTGCTAAAATAACATAAAACCTCTTTGTAGTTGAACATGAAAATTATTGTTCCAACCGCAATTATAATTCCGTCAACAAGGAACGTATAGCTTACAGGTAAAAATGTTGAAATCGCGATATTTGTAATTGCCGCAAGAAAAATAAATATGAACGATATCAAATTGAAGTAAGCCAAAATGATGTTAAGTTCCTCAGGCTTAGCTTTTTTCTGAATTTCGGCATCAAGCGGAATTTTGAAAATACCGCATGTAACAGCTGTTATTGCAAGTAAAATTGTAAAAATTACTTGTTGTTTGCTGAAAATGAAAATCAGTAAAAGCAAAAATCCGAGAAAAAGTCCGATTTGCGGAATATAACCCAGCATGTAAGTTTTGCGGTCAAGACGTCCGCCGATTAAGCAACCGATAGCAATTCCGATTGCAAGTATCGCGAAAAGTACGCCGGTTTCTGTTGGTGAAATTCCAAAATCGTTGTTATGCGGCAGACTTAGTAAAGTGCTTTGTATTGAGGCAGTTAACCACCAGTAAAGACTCAGTAACAAAATTACCTGAGGCATACCGGTGTATTTTTTTATCATTGCCGAAGTCTGACGGATAAATTTTATCGGATTTGCCGAAGTTTCTTCGTTTGACTTGTTTTCTTCTACTTTTATCGTGAAACTGCAAGCGATACCGGCAATTGCAAGTGCTATTAAAACGCTGTATTGGTAAATCGGTTCGCTGTGGTCTTTCATAATCGAACCAACCACGGTTCCCAAGAGCAATCCTATAAAAGCGAAAGCCTCCATGCCGCCCATTCCTTGCGAAATTCCGTCCTTGCCGCCGATATCTTTGATAAGTCCGTATTTGGAAGGGGAGAAGAGGGCACTTTGTAAGCCCATGAGTACCACCGAAGTAAATGTGAGCGGGAGATTTTCGGTTGAGAATCCGAGTATCGCCAGCAACATTATTGGCAGTTCAAAAATTTTTGCTACTCTTATTATTTGCTGTTTTTTGAAATAATGCGGAAGTTTGCCTGCCAACGGTGAAAATAGCAAATATGGTACAACCAATGCTCCGCCGGCTGCATTTACTACCCATGACGAGTATTCTTTGCTTACCCAAGTGGCGGCTATAAAACTTACTAACGCTCTTAAAACATTGTCGTTCATTACGCCAAACAGATTGGTACTGTATAGCGGTAAAAACTTTCCATACTTTTTCATAAACAGTTTTTTTAGTTGTATCTGATATTATTTTGCCGGTTTGATTTCTGCGGCAAAATGTATTTTTCCGTTTTCATAAATTTCAGCTATTCCGATTTCGCCGTAAGGAATTTCTTCGTAATTTTTTGATTTGGAATATTCTGACAATGTTTCTTGAAAATCGGTTCTTAATTTGGTGTTAAAATCTTGATATTCAGATTCGTAAGTCATGCAATTGGTTTCGCCGATTATTCTTACCATAAAATTGGCGCGTTCCAGTTTTCTGATTAATACAGAATCGGTAACATCAGTTCCAACAATGCAACCGACAATGCTGTGGTAAGTGTCTGTGTTGTATTTTTGGTAAAAAATACCGAATGTTTTTTCGGGTTTAACATCAATTTTTCCCAATTCGGTTTTCAACGAATCAATCAATCGGTTTGTATTATTATAAGAAGTGTAGCTTTCTGTGCAGACTGTCAGGTAGGGACCCATTGTTTGTTCAGAAATATTGATATTTGGGCCGCAACTGTTTAATACAAAAGCTAATGCTGCGCCTGTTAATGTTAAAATCTTCCTTTTGTTTTTCATTTTTTGTGAGTTTTATAAAAAAATTGCGCCATTTGTTTTCTTAAAAGGCGCAATTTTTATGATTAGTTAATAATTGTTATTTATTCTTCGTTTTCGTCAGCGATGCCTTTTCCGTGACAATTTTTGAATTTTTTGCCACTTCCGCAAGGACATGGATCATTTCTGTTCGGCTTTTTACCGATTCTGATTGGCTGAGGTTTCTGAGCCTCTTCTTGTGTTGCTCTCATTTTTTCTTGTTCTCTTTTGCGAGCAGCAGCCTGAGCCTGAGCTTGAGCCATTGCAGCAGCCTGAGCCTGACGTACTTCTTCCGGATCACGCATCGGGATTTGAGCACGCATCAATGTTGAAATAATCGCTTTGTTGTTCTTGTCAAGCATCTTGTCGAACAAGCCGTTTGATTCAATCTTGAAAATTACGAGCGGATCTTTTTGTTCGTAACTTGCGTTTTGTACAGATTGTTTCAAATCGTCGAGGTCGCGAAGATGTTCTTTCCAGTTTTCGTCGATTGTTACAAGCATAATAATCTTCTGGAAAGTCTTGGTAATTTCACGACATTCTGATTCGTAAGCGTTTTTGAGGTTTACTCTTATCTGGAATACTCTTCTGCCGTCCGAAATTGGAACAACGATATATTCGTATCTGTCAGAATAATTTTCGTAAACATCTTTTATAGTAGGCATTGCTCTTTCTCTGATGAGTTTCATCTTGGCAGCCATACATTTGAATGCTTCATCGAAAATTTTGTCTGTGATTTTTTCGTTAGGAAGTTTTCTGAATTCGTCTTCGGTTACAGGATTTTGCATGCCGAGATCTTTTGTAACTTCCAAACTGAACGAAGCATAATCGCCGTCGTTTTGATATTGAGAAACAATATTTTCGCAAGCATCGTTGAGCATGTTGTTGATTTCGATATCAAGAGCCTCGCCAAACAACGCATTACGACGCAAACGGTAAATTACTTCACGCTGTTTGTTCATAACATCGTCGTATTCCAAAAGTCTCTTACGAATACCGAAGTTGTTTTCTTCAACTTTTTTCTGAGCTCTTTCGATAGATTTTGTAACAATCGGGTGTTGAATTACTTCGCCTTCTTCCAATCCCATTCTGTCCATCAAGGCAGCAATTCTGTCACTACCAAAAAGTCTCATAAGATTGTCTTCAAGAGATACGAAGAATTGAGAACTACCCGGGTCGCCTTGACGTCCGGCACGACCACGCAACTGACGGTCTACACGTCTTGATTCGTGTCTTTCTGTACCGATGATTGCCAAACCGCCTTTTTCTTTTACTTCCGGGCTCAATTTGATATCGGTACCACGACCTGCCATGTTGGTTGCAATTGTAATTGTACCGGTTTGACCTGCTTTGGCAACGATTTCAGCTTCGCGGGCGTGCTGTTTAGCATTCAAAACCTGATGTTCAAGTTTTCTCATTGTAAGCATCTTGCTCAACAATTCTGAAACTTCCACCGAAGTAGTACCAACCAATACCGGACGGCCTTCTTCGTGAAGTCTTTGCACTTCTTGAATTACAGCGTTGTATTTTTCGCGTTTGGTTTTGTATACCAAATCTTCATGGTCTTTTCTGATTACCTTCAAATTTGTAGGAATTACGCAAACATCCAATTTGTAGATGTCCCAAAATTCGCCTGCTTCGGTTTCCGCTGTACCTGTCATACCCGAAATTTTTTCGTACATACGGAAATAGTTTTGAAGTGTAATTGTAGCAAATGTCTGAGTAGCAGCTTCTACTTTTACATTTTCTTTGGCTTCGATAGCTTGGTGCAAACCGTCAGAGTAGCGGCGGCCTTCCATAATACGACCAGTCTGCTCGTCTACGATTTTTACTTTGTTGTCCATCACAACGTATTCTTGATCTCTCTCAAACATGGTGTATGCTTTCAAGAGTTGGTTGATTGTATGAACACGTTCTGATTTTACTGCATATTCCGACATCACTTGGTCTTTCATTGCAGCTTTTTCCTCGTCGCTTGCGTTAGAGTGTTCTATTTCAGCAACTTTGCTTCCAACGTCCGGCAAAACGAAAAATTCAGGGTCGTCAGAATTACCGGTAATCAAGTCAATACCTTTTTCAGTTAAGTCAACTGAATTTTGTTTTTCTTCGATTACAAAATACAATTCGTCGGTAATTTCCGGCATTCTCTTGTTGTTTTCTGCCATGTATTCGGCTTCTGTTGCATTGAGCAATACTCTGTTACCTTCTTCGCTGAGGAATTTGATAATAGCATTGTTCTTTGGCAAACCTTTCCATGCGCGGAGCAATGCCACACCGCCTTTTGTACGGTCTCCGGCTTTGATATATTTTTTCGCGTCGTTCAAAAGTGTGTTAACAAGTTGCTTTTGATGTTCTACCAATGTAACAACTTTTGGCTTCAAGTCCATGAAAAGTTTCATGTCGTCGCCCGCCTTTGGAACCGGACCGCTTATAATAAGAGGTGTACGTGCATCGTCAATCAATACTGAGTCCACCTCGTCGATGATTGCGTAAACATGTTTTCTTTGAACCAATTCGTCCGGAGTGCTACACATATTATCACGAAGGTAGTCAAAACCGAATTCGTTGTTTGTACCGAAAGTAATATCAGCAGAATAAGCTGCGCGGCGTTCCTTGGTGTTAGGCTGATGTTTGTCGATACAATCAACGCTCAAACCGTGGAATTGATAAAGCATACCCATCCATTCGCTGTCTCGTTTTGCAAGATAGTCGTTTACAGTTACCACGTGAACACCTCTGCCGGTCAATGCGTTGAGGAATACCGGAAGTGTAGCCACGAGAGTTTTACCTTCACCGGTAGCCATTTCCGAAATTTTACCTTGGTGAAGTACAATACCGCCGATAAGCTGTACATCGTAATGTACCATGTTCCAAGTGAGAAGGTTGCCGCCGGCTCTCCATGTGTGATTATATTTGGCTTTGTCGCCTTCTATTATAATGCTGTCAAACTTTGTTGCAAGTTCGCGGTCAAAATCAGTAGCAGTTACTTCTACGAATTCGTTTTCCTTGAATCTGCGTGCTGTATCTTTTACTATTGCAAAAGCTTGCGGAAGAATTTCGTCCAGCTTGTTTTTCAGAATATTTTGAATTTCTTTTTCTGTTGCGTCAACATTGTCATAAAGTTCCACCTGCTGTTCCAATGTTAATACGGCAGAGCTTTTAAGTTTCTCTTTGTACTCAGCAAGTTTTTTTTCTTCTTCTTTGATTGATTCTTTCAAATCCAATCTTAATTTTGCTGTTAGCGCTCTTAATTCGTCGTTGCTTAAGTCTTTTAGTTTCGCAAATTCTGCATTAATTTGTTGAACAATCGGCAACATTTTTTTTATGTCTTTGCTCGATTTATCACCAAAAAATGTCTTAAAAACTTTTTGTAGTAAACTCATTTATGTATGATATTTTTATTATTTCTTTGATAATTAAATAGTTAGGCTATAATGCCCTCTCTCTTTTACACTGCAAAGTTAATTTTTTTTCTGAATTTTAATATAAAATTAAAAAAATATTTATGGCATAATTTTTTCTGAAAAAATATTGTATATTTGTCAACGGATTTAAACCTTCAATTTTATGAAATATCGTTCAGTACAATACGGCGTTTTATTTATTTTTATGATTGGTGCTTTGGTGCTGATTCTCAGTATGCTTTTCTATTATAAAGTTCAGCAGAAAAAGAATCATGACATCAGCGAAATTTCTTACAAACAACGTGTAGAAATGATTGACAATGTTTTGTCGTTAAAAAGTCAACATTACGAAGCTGTTGTTCACGAAAATTCCGCTTGGGACGAGCTTGTGGATTTTGTAAATGCTAAAGATAAAAATCTTAATTGGGTTCATGATAATATCGGTCAGATGGCAGAATCTTACGATGCTGCCGAAGTTGCTATTTATGATGTAGATGGCGATCCGGTTTATTTGCATGCTTCCAATAATTATAATAAAATTGATTTTTTCAATGATATTCGTGTTAATACTCTTTTGACTAAAAATTATAAAACTAAATTTTTTAACGTAAGAAATAATCAGATTTTCCAATATTTTTGTGCCGGTATTGTTTCGTCTGACGATATTAATTCAAGAGAAGAAAATTATCAAGGTTACTTGATTCTTATTAGAGAAATAAATTCCGATTTGCTGAAACAATATTCCGGTATTTTGGGTGAAATTGAGGTTCATTCCACTTTGGACGCTGAATATTTGGAAAAAGTTAAAAAAGCATATTCCAAGAGATTTTTTTATTTCAAGGAATTAAACAACCAGTTCGGACAGCCGGTTGCGTATTTGTATTTTACGGGTGAAAATTCTTTGAACGTAGTTTTCGATTCGTTTTTGCCGGTAATGCTTGTAATTTCGTCTATAGTTTTATTGATTTTTATACTTTTATTTATATTTGTTAGATTCAGAATTGTACGTCCGATAAAAAGAATTGTTAAAACATTTATTTCCGAAGATTTTTCAAAAATCAAGAAACTGAAAAAAAGTTCTACAGAATTTGGTGTTTTGGCAAATACTGTTGAAAACTTTTTGGCTCAGAAACATAAAATTGAATCCTTGTACGGCGATTTGGAGCAGAAACAGCAAGAATTGGTGTCTCAAAACGAAATGCTTTCCGAACAGAAGAAAGAAATTGAAAGTCAGATTGCTAACATCCAAGTTCTCAATCGTCAAATTATGGAACGAAATCGTGAAACAGAAAAGAAAAATGTACAGATTTCCGTTCAGAATCAACAACTTACAGAGCAATCCGAATCTATCCGAAAGGTAAAAGCCGATTTGGAAAGTCTTTCGTACCGTTTTAATTTTACAAGCAATCAACTTGACCAAGCTACCGAAGAATTGCTTAATAGTAGAAACTATGCGTCACGACTTCGCAACCTTTTGATGGTGGCATCTACTCCAACGGCTCATATTTTCAACGAATTCTTTGTATTTCAGTTGATTAAAAATAAAATCGGCGGTGATTTTACATTCGCTAAAAAAATTGACCATTGGATAATCGCCGGAGTTGGCGACTGCAATTTGAGTGGTATTCCGGGAGCGTTGCTTTCGGCTTTGGACATCTATTTGTTGAACGAAATTATTGATTTTTCAAAAGCCGAAGATTTTCGTCCGAACACAATACTCAATTCGTTGAACAAGCGAATTATATCTTCAATCGGTGAAGAACTTCAGACGGATTTCAATCGTGACGGTCTTCATATTTCGATTTTGATGTACAATACACAATCGTTGAAAGGATATTTTGCCGCCGCAAAACGTACTATGGTTGTGATGCGTAGAGGCGAAGATGTTGAATATTTCGGAGACAATTTGGCGGTTGGAAAAATTGCTGACGAAAGAAAATTCCGTGTCGTAGAAATTCAATTTCAGCCCGATGACGTTGTTTATATGTATTCAGACGGAAGTACAGAGATTGTAGGCGGTCCGTTCTGCAAAAATTTGACTCCGAAAAATTTCAAAAATCTTTTGCGACAGAAATATATCTATCCGCTTGAAGGTCAGAAGGCTGAGTTTGCCAGATTTTACAGTGAATGGATTGCCGATTTGGAACAATCAGACGACATCACAATTTTAGGTTTCAAAATATAGTTTGGAAATAGAAATTATTTATTAATTTTGCCGCCTGATAGGAATTTTAGAAATTAAGATGTGTCAACAAATAATAGCTAGTAATATTGAATTTCGCAATCGTTTGATTATTTCGGATCAGGAAATAGAGCAAAACAGAGAGAATTATACCCGCTATTTCTCAAAGCCTTATCTTGAGACATTTTGTTCACACGTGCTGAATTATATCAGCGATGTTTGGTATCGCGCAAAATTTGTTGGATTCGACAAAATGCCGGATCGCAACAATTCTGAATCTCCGATTATTTTTGCCAACAATCATTCCGGAATGGCATTTCCTTGGGATGCGATTGTTTTTATTGCAAAAATGGCAGACCGCAAACTTCCTAATCCTAACGGTGTTAGGGCTTTGATTTCGCCGATGTTGACAAAATTTCCATACATGTGTCCGTTCATGATTGACGATTTGTGGTGGAAAGCCGGTTGTATCAATGCTTCGTTGCTGAATTTTGAAACCGGTATGAAACTCAATCAGTCTAACATCCTGATTTTTCCGGAAGGTATCGACGGTATCGGAAAAGGTTTTGACAAAAGATATCAACTCCAAAATTTCAAAACTTCGTTTATTAGAATGAGTATCCGTTACAAAACCGATATCATTCCGTTTTACACAATCAACGGTGAATACAACAATCCTATAGCGTACAATTTCAAGCCGTTAACCAATTTTGTGAGGAAATTTGGAATGCCTTTTTTCCCGATTGGACCGGTGATTTTCTTGGCAATTTTTCAACCTTGGATTTTTTATGTTTCATTGCCGTCCAATCTTACTTTTGTAAAAGGTAAACCAATTAGAATCTATGATTTGATTGATAAACCTTACGAAGAACTTTCGCAAAAGGAGTTGAAAATCATTTCGGAACAAGTCAGAAAAATGATGCAACCCGAATTGAACAAATTCAAGGAGCAATACGGAAAAAAATTCTACAATATCAAATCATTATTGAAAGCCATGTGGAAAAACAAGAGATATTTCTTTCGGTATTTTCCGGCGTTTTGGCCTTTGGTTATGACATATTTTGATGTTAACTACGATGAAAAAATAGGTGCGTCAAGTTTGAAAATGAGTTTCGCTAAGTGTTTGAAAACCATAATCAAACGTCCGATTGTTTTGGCGATGTATCTTCCTGTTTTAGGTTGGCTGATTATCGGGTTGAGAAGTTGGTATTTATTGAAAAAAAAGACGAAAAAATAATAACTAAATAAAAAAAATGAGACGTTGTTTGTATATACTTTTTTTAATTTTTTTTACAATCAGTTATAGTTCATGTTATCGCAATATGCGTTACATCGTGGATGATAAAACTGAATTACCAAAAGTATATCATGATTCACTTACCGATTATTACGTTCGTCCGGGCGACAGATTGGATGTCAGGATGTTAACTACAAATAAAGATTTGGACGAACTCTTTTCAAGAGAACAGAAAAATCAAGTTCAGGTTCAAGCCGGAAACGGGATGTCAAATCAAAATCAAGGTAACGGTTTTGAGGTTTCTGATTCCGGTTATGTTTTGCTTCCGATTTTTGGAAATTATTTCGCGCAAGGTAAAACAATCAACAAAATACGTACTGAATTACAGGAATTAGCAGACCAAAAATTTATTGATGCAATTGTCTCTGTCAACTTCTTGAGTTTTGATGTCTATTTTGTTGGATATTCTACAAGTACAAAAGTTACATTCAACAAAACACAAGTGAATCTTTTGGAGGCACTTGCGGAAGGCGGTACTATTCCGGCTACAAATAATAAACGTCGTAATGTAATGATAATCAGAAAAGTAGAAGGCGGACGATTGCTCTATCGAGTGGATTTAACAGATAGAAGTTTGCTTGAAAAACCTGAGTTTTATCTCAAACCGGGCGACATCATCAATGTAGAGCCGCGCAGAATTGTAGCATTTCGTGAAGGCAGAAACGATTTTCTCGTTATTTTGTCAACGTTTACTACCGCATTATCAACGTATTACATCATTAAGTCTTTATAAAAACCGACTATGGAACATCTTCAGGAAGATTTGCAAGAAGAATCAAGTTTTGACTTTAAACTTTATCTGAACAAGGTATTGCCAAAGTGGTGGCTGTTTGTGATTTTTGTTGCGGGCTGCCTTGCATTTGCCTATTACAAAAACAGATACGAGGTTTCTCAATACCGTTCCAAGGCTTCGATTCTTTTGGTAAAACAAGATAATTCCATGTCGTTGGCGGGCATTCGTTCCATTGTTCCGACTGTGGATATTGACAACGAGGTCGGTCAATTGAAATCGAATACTATTGCAAGTCAGGCACTTAAACTTGTAAATTTTGAGACTACATATTTTCTTGCCGGTCATTACGCTGCTGACAGAGAATTGTATAAAAAGTCATGCCCGTTTAATATTGAATACGATTACAATCATCCTCAGTTGAATTACAAAAAATTCAATGTTTCGTTTTTGGGTGACAATCGTTACAAACTTTGGATTGAGGATGATGTTGAAAACTATTGGACTTCATCAATTAACGAATGGGTTGAAACTGAGCAATTTAAGTTTAGACTTTATCCGGCTTATGCCGACGAAACTTCTTTTTTGAAAGGTAAAAATTATAAATTTATCAAAAATACTTCTGATGGTTTGGTAAGTTATTATTCGTCGCGATTGATTGTAAATCAGCGTTCTGCCGAAAGTTCTATCGTAACATTGTCCGTAATTGGTGAGTGTCCTGAAAAACTCAATGATTATGTAAATGCGGTTGCAAAAGTTTACATCGATTATAGTTTGGAACATAAAAATAATGTTATTCGTAAAACTATTGCGTTTATTGATTCAGTTTTGGTAAGTTTGGACGACAGTTTGGATGTTAATAAATTAAACATCTTGAATTTTGAACGTGCTCAATCAAACAATTTTGACTTGAATGTTTTAACAGATTCTATTTCTGATTTACATACAATTTCACAAATTTTTGAATCAATCAAGAAAAAAGAAGAATATTACAATTATATAAAAGGTGTTTTGGAAGACCCGAATTCTGATTTGGCGTCAATTGTTCCGATGCAACTTTATGGCGTTTCTGACCAGATTTTGCAAGCCCAATTTGAAAAAATTGATGAAGTTTTGCAGGAAAAATCTCTTTTGAATTTTTCTGTTCGTGATGGTCAAAAACTTACTCCGTATCAACTTAACGATTACAAAATTTCGGAGATTATTTCCAATATGTTGAAATATATTGAAGTTGCTCAAGATATGTTGTCAAAACGTAAACGCGAATTAACAAAACGATTTGATGAAGTAAAAAAAGAACTTCTTGAAAAGCCGAATATTGATTGGCAAAAACATAAGTTAACCAAAAAGTTTGAACTCAACAACGAATTGTATAACAAGCTGTTGAATCGCAGGTACGAGGCAAGTATTTCTATGGTTTCCAACGAGCCGGATGCAAGTATCGTGGATTTGGCTACCAACAATACGGTTGAATATCTTCAGACAATTGGCGGTTTTTCGTATTCTAAGGCTGTGATTATCGGTTTTTTGATTCCTGCGGCTATACTTTTTCTGATTATATTTTTCGATGATAAAATTTCGGAAGTGTCTGAAATTGAGAAAGCTACAGGCGAAACTCCGCTCGGCATGATTCCTCACAATCATCATCAAAGTGCGTTGCCGGTTGCTACTCATCCAAATAGTTCTATCGCTGAGGCTTTTAGAGCTTTGAGAACTAATATTCAGTTTCTTGACCCTGACAATCACCATAAAGTTATTGTCTTAACTTCTACTTTTAGCGGTGAAGGCAAAACGTTTAATACTGTAAATCTGGCAGTTATTACCGGAAAATTTGGAAAACGTTGTCTTTTGGTCGGTCTTGATCTTCGTAAACCAAGAATTCAAGAATATTTTGATATCAAAAACGAAAACGGTATAAGTACTTATTTGATTGGCGAATGTACTATAGATCAGTTGATTAATCATACATGTTATGAAAATCTCGATTTCGTTTTACCGGGTCCTATTCCGCCAAATCCCTCAGAGTTAATAGGTTCCGAGGCTATGAAAACTTTTATTGATACAGTTTCGCCGCGTTATGATTACATCTTTATCGATGCTGCTCCGATTGGAATTGTTACCGATGCAATGCTTTTGAGCAATTATACTTCACGTTTCTTGTTCGTAATTCGTCAAAAGATGTCAAAAAGAGATGTTTTGAAGTTTTATATCGAGTTGAAAAATAGTAATCTAAAAAATATTAACATCATTTTCAACGGTATCAGACGTTCAAAACACGGACATTACGGATATGGAAATTATGGTAATTATTATTCAGGCGGTTACTACAGCGATGATGATTCATTAGATCATAACTCGTTGGTTTATAAAGTAAAACGTGCTTTTAGAAAAGTATTTTCACGAAGACATAAATCATAGAAAAGAAAAAGGGGAAATTTCACAACTTCCCCTTGCTAATTATTAACCTAAACCTTTATATTATGAAAAAAAATACTTTTATTTTGTATTGCAAAGGTCTGAAAAACATTTTGATTTTCAAACACATAAAAAGCTAATAAATGTTAAAACAATTAAAAAAAACTTTTTATAATAAATATCTAAATTTTTAGTATTTTTGCATTTTGAATTATTTTTTAAATCATAATATAAATGTCTGTTAATAAAGAGTTTAAGAAAGTTTCTACTCAGACTTTCCAAGATATGAAACGTAATGGCGAAAAAATTGCCATGTTGACTTGTTACGATTATTCAATTGCTAAACTCGTTGATTCTGCGGGAATTGACGCTATTTTGGTTGGTGATTCAGCAGCTAATGTTATGGCTGGTTACGAAACTACTTTGCCGATTACAGTTGACGAAATGATATATTATGCGGCAAGCGTGGTGCGTGCTGCAAAACGTGCTATGGTTGTGGTTGATATGCCGTTCGGTTCTTATCAAGGCGATGCGAAAGCCGCTGTTCACAACGCTGTAAGAATTATGAAAGAAACTGGTGCTCAGGCTGTTAAGATTGAGGGCGGTATCGAAATTGAAGATTCTTTCAAAGCTATTCTTTCTGCCGGTATTCCGATTATGGGGCATCTTGGACTTACTCCTCAGTCTATCAACAAGTTTGGCGGTTACGGTTTGAGAGCTAAGGAAGATGCTGAAGCTCAATTACTTTTGGAAAATGCAAAACTTCTTGAAAAATTAGGTTGTTTTTCTGTAGTTTTGGAAAAAATTCCGGCTAATTTGGCTAAGCAAGTTACTGATTCTCTTACTGTTCCTACAATTGGAATCGGTGCCGGTAATGTTTGTGACGGTCAAGTTTTGGTTTTGCAGGATATGCTTGGAATCAACGAAGGTTTCAAACCGAAATTCTTGCGTACTTACGCAAATCTTGCCGAATACATCAGAGGTGCTGTTTCTAATTATGTATCAGATGTTAAATCCCTCGATTTTCCTAACGAAAACGAACAATATTAATTTTTTTTGACATGAGAAAATTGATTTTTTTATTATCCGTACTATTTTTTGTACAGTGTAGCAAAACTCCTGAATTTCAGACACTTGATTCCGGTGTTGAGTACTGTCATATAAAATCACATCCTGATGCTTCGGTTTCCAAACCCGGCGATGTTTGGGATTTGAATATAAAGTATTATAATTCAGCGGATTCCATTTTGTTTTCAAGCGATGACATCTCTTCCGGCTATAGAATTTATGCTCCGAAAGACTCTTATGTCGGCTCGGTGGAAGAGGGAATTTTTTTGATGCACGAGGGTGATAGTTCAATTTTCCGTGTGGATGCTGACACTTTTTATAAGTTGTCACGCAAAATGAAAACTCCGGCTTTCATAAAACCTAATGAGAAACTTACATTTTATGTAAAACTCAAGAAAATTACCGATGGCGCAGAATATCAGAAAGTTATCGACGAATATAATTCAAAACAATTTTCTCAGGAATTGTTGATGATTCGTGATTATCTTGAAGATAATTTGCCGAATTACGAAAAATTGGAATCCGGAGTTTACAAATCTCTTACAAAAAAAGGTAAAGGTAAGCAACCTGTTGATTCTAATACAGTTACAGTTCATTATATCGGTAGATTTATGGACGGTCGTCAGTTTGACAATTCTTATGAGCGTAACGAGCCATTTACATTTCAGCTGGGTGCAAAGAAATCTGTTGAAGGTTTTGAATCTGCCATTTTGTCAATGAAAAAAGGGGAGAAGTCAACCTTTGTGATTCCTTCGCAACTTGCTTACGGTGCAAAAGGTGCAGGCAAAATTATTCCTCCGTTTTCGACTTTGATATTTGATATTGAACTTCTTGATCTATAATAAATTATGAAAAAGTATACGCTATTATTTTTTATGTTTTTAACATGTATTGTTGCCTCGGTTGCCTCATGCAGTAAAGAGCGTGACGGTCAAGATGCTGAGGACGCGGCTTTGGAATCTTTTTTCAAAAGTTATGCTGATACATGTTTTGTAAATTATGACGGTATTTATCTTTATGTAATGGAAAAAGGTTCTGAAGAATATTCTGAAGGTGAGACTGTTACAATTGTTTATACCGGTAAAACGCTCGAAAATATAGTTACTTTTTCCTCAGGTTCGATACTTCAAACAACATATCCCGGAAGCGATTTGATTGAAGGTTGGAAAATCGCGCTCAAGCATCTGAAAAAAGGTGACAAAGGAATTTTGGTTGTGCCTTTTAAATACGGATTTGGTAAAAAACGCACCGGTCAGATTGAGCCGTATAGCACTTTGGTTTATGCTTTTGAAATGATGTAACTTTGTACAGTTTACTTGAAAATATATCAGAGCAGCGTTTGGCAAATATAATTGCCGGAGCAGATGAAATACAAGCCCGTTTCAAAGATTTATTACGAAACGGGCTTTTAAAATTTGCGCAAAATATTGATTCTCAAACGGATTTGTTGAAACGCAGACTTATTGATTGTCAGGCTCCCGGCTTGGCTTCCATGGTTTCGGCTCTTACAAAAATCGATTATACTTCTGACATTTGGAAAGATGTTTTTGTAAGTTCGTTGTCGCAAATTTACATGACGGCTTCTGCACTGAAAAATATTCAACAGCTTGATACTCAGTGGCAAAACGAATTACTTGTTTTGGCGGGCGTTTCATATCCTCAGCATCAAGTTTTTGAATGTTCGCCGGTTACGGATGTTTGGTTGGTTTTGGCGGTTACTACTGAGCCGTTCAATTCCATGATTTTGAAGCGGACTTGGCTTTACGGGCAAAATTCCAAACGTTTTGCCGTTTACGTTCAGTATTTTATGGACAAATCCCGCGACGATTTTGAAGTTCAGATTGGAAGTTCCTTACATTCAAGCCTTTATTTTTACGAAGGTATACATTCCATGCGCGTGCTTTTCAAATCGTTTTACGTTACAAATTCAGCCTTTGCACCTCAAGCATTTTCCGGAATTGATTTTGCATTGAAAATTTATCGTAAAGCCTTAACTGACAATCCTTTCATGCAAGTAATTCCGCTAATTTTGTGTGATGTTCAACTTGCCAAAAAGGATGGTAAATTTTATCTTGCCGATTTCAATAATTCGGCTTTCCCGTTGATGTTGAATGATGTACAAAAATTGAACTTGTTGACATACACTTGCGGACGTTCTTTTTCGTGTTTTGTATTGCTCAATCAGTTTTATTTTAAAATTCTTTCAGTTTGGGCTGATAATTTGTATTACTTTTTGGATTATGAAATTAACAGAAAAAATAATTAACATCGCTTTGCTCGGAACTTCCAACCGAAAATTGGAACGAGTAGATTTGCCTGATTTTATTCAGTCACAATTGCCTGAACCTTCTGAAAATCAGGATTATGAAGATTATTTTTTCAAAGTTTCGTCATTGACTTTCGGTTGTGAAAATTCCGGACTTTTGCCGCAGAAAATTGATTCAACTTTTTTCATGAAACCCTTTGAGCCGGATTCTTCGCCGTATATTGATAACAACAAAATAAGTTTGTTAATTTATCTGGTTGACAGCGGTTTACGTTTGTTATTGAATTACGGTTTTTACTATCTTAGGGCGTGCAGAATGCTTTTGCCGCCATTTGCATTGCCGTATTTCGTTGCTCGGGCGTTTAATTTCAGCGACAAATATGTTTATCAATATCGACTTGCTGTTTGGTCTTTGATTGGAAATCGAGGAAAATGGCTCGTTGAAAATGCGGATTTCCCTTCTGAAAAATGGTCAAATTCATCACATTCGCGTCGTTTGAAGATGTTTGTTGCGTTGAGAAAAGCCGGTTTAAATTCCTCGTCTAAATATTTGTCGGATAATTGGTTAACACTTAGTCCAAAACAAAAATCCGATTTTCTTTCGGTTTGGGGACGAGTTTTGGACAGTGATTTGGATTTTTTGCAGAATGCTTTTGACACCGAAACCTCTCCGAAAATCAAGCAGTTACTTTTGAAACTTTTGTTACAAAACGAAAATTCTTCAATTGTAAAACAAGATATTCAATTTCTTGAAAATATAATTAAATTTGACGGAAAGAAAAGTATAGATTTTTCCGAAATTGAATTTTCCGAGGATTTGCAACAGCGCGGTTTATCCGTTGTTAACACCGAAAATAATAATTTGCCAACTTTTTTTGAACGTTTATCAGATTCGGAAAAGCTTGTATTTCAGTTGATTCACAGAATGCCGTTTTCGTTTTGGCAAAAGTTTACGGGGTTTGATGCAAAAAATACCAATCAATTTCTTCTTGAAAATCCGTCTTTTAAATTTGGCTTTAATTTTCTTGACGTGATTAAAAATTTCCGTGATAAAAATTGGGCTTTTGAATATTGCAAATACAATTCGATTATCTATCAATGTTTTATGCCATTTTTGGATGCGGATTCTTTGGAAATTTTGTCAGAATATTGTGATTTTGATTTTGATTTCTTTTTTTCAGAAAAATTGTGCGGCAATTTTGATAATTTTCAAGTTTGGAAAGACAATTTTTCGTTGAAAATTTTGAAATTTATAATTAATAAACGCAATTTTTCCAACACTATTTTGAGCGCACAATTTGCAGCCATAAAACTTTCTGCAAATATGGAACATTTTATTTATGTCTATATTTGTGAACACGAAGACAACGATATAGTATCAACTTTTTTCCGTCGTTTACATGAGTACCGAAAATATTTAAAACAGTTAACAGCTTGATTATTTGCTGATTATAAAACCTTCTTCTTCAAAACGCTGTTTGTCGTTTTCAATTTCTTCCGGTTGTGCATTTACAAACAATTCGCCGACCACCGAAGAATTGATTCCCGCTCTAAGTGCTTCTTTTTCAATGATTTTTATAAGTGACCGTCCGCGTCCCAAACGAATTTTTGCTCTCGGATTTATGAATCTGAAAATCGCAAAAGTTGTAAGAATATCTTGACTATTCATTCTCGGCTGTTTTTCCAATGGCGTTCCGGCAAATGGGAAAAGGATATTCAGAGTTATTGTTTTGGGTTCTAATTCTCTGAGTTTCAATGCAAAATCAATACGGTCTGTCATCGTTTCACCCATTCCGATTATTCCGCCGCTCCAAATTTCAAAGCCAAGTTTTTTTGCATTTTTCAAAGTTTCTACTTTACTTTCCTGATTGTTGGTCGTACAAACTTTTTTGTAAAAATCAGGTGAAGTTTCGAGATTGCAATGATAAATATTTACCTTGGTTTCTTCTTTTAATCTCTTTAGTTGATCGTAACTTAGTGAACCGCACGATGCGCAGATTTTTATTTTTGTAGCTTCGGAAAATTTGTTGAGCTGTTCAATTGCATGATTAAGTTGTAAGTTGTTTAGATTTTTTTGATTTGTGCAATATTCCAACAACTTTACACCTTGTTTATGAATTTCATTTATCATTTTTATCTCGCGGTCAAAATCAAATTGCTCGTACATCGTGTAATTTACTTTTGATAGCGAAGACATCGGACACCACGCACAATCTTCAGAACATTTATCGAAAACGTCGTTGATTATGCAGCACATCTCAAACAAAGAGCCGCAAAAATTTGCCCGAATTTGATTTGCACTATAATAAAGTGTCTCAATATTTCCGGTTTGCGATAAATTAATAGCCTCTTCTTTGGTTATTTGATATCCGTTTAAGATTTTGTCTTTTATTTTTTTGATGTCGCTGAAATTCATAGTTTTACAAGTTTTTATAAAATTAAATCCTTGATTTTGAGAAATTCTTTTTCAAAATTTGGTGTCAATATTCCTTTACCAATATTTTGTATTATATCTTTTACATTCCAAAATTTACCATCATCGATTTCGGCAACTGCGATAATTTTTGGATTTTCGTAATGACATTTGTACACATTTATATATTCAGTCTCCAAAGGACATTCCCAGAGGTATGAAGTAACTTTCTGAAACACACCGTTTTCCACGCCGGCTTCTTCCCAAGCTTCGCGTTTAAGAGCATCTTCCAACGGTTCTCCGTAAGTGATATGACCGCCAACTGAGGTGTCCCATTTGCCCGGTTGAATCAATTTTTTCATACTTCTTTTTTGCAAAAAGATTTCGCCCTTGGAATTTATTATATGTACATGTACCACGGGATGAATTAATTTAATATTTTTATGACATTCACTTCTTAAAGCTTTGCCGATAATATTTCCCTCACGATCCACAAGTGGCAACATCTCTTCTGCATCCGCTGCAAAATCTTTTGCTATTTTATTGATATTCATTCTGTTATAATCTCTATGTTGATTTCAATATATGTTTATTATCACGTTTTAAAAGTAACAAAAAATTTTTGAAATTCAATTTTTTATTAAGTTTTTAATAATTGAAAAAAAAATTTTGTTTTTAATAGTAATAAGATTAGTTTTTTTAATATTTAATTATTAATTTTGCGGACAAACATTTTAAACGATGGAATTAACTGAATTGACAGCCATTTCTCCTATTGACGGTCGTTATCGCAACAAAACCAGCGAGTTAGACGAATACTTTTCGGAGTTTGGCCTTATAAAATATAGAGTTTTAGTGGAAGTTGAGTACTTCATTGCTCTTTGTGAACTTCCTTTGCCACAGCTGAAAGGCGTTGACAAACAGCTTTTTAAAAGTCTTCGTGCAATTTATCGTAAATTTCAAGTTTCAGATGCTTTGCGTATCAAGGAAATTGAAAAGACTACTAATCACGATGTAAAAGCTGTTGAATATTTTTTACGCGAAAAATTCGATGAATTGAATATTTCGCAGTACAAGTCTTTCATCCATTTTGGACTTACTTCACAAGATATCAATAATACTTCGGTTCCTTATTCGTTGCAAGCTGCTATTACAAATGTTTATAATCCTTTGCTTGACAATGTGATTTTGCAGTTGTATCACCGTGCCGGCGAATGGGCGGATGTTTCGATGTTGGCGCGTACTCACGGTCAGCCGGCAAGTCCTACCCGTTTGGGTAAAGAAATTGAAGTTTATGTTGAGCGTCTTCAAACTCAGTTGGGACTTTTGAGATTAATTCCATATTCTGCTAAGTTTGGTGGTGCTACCGGTAATTTTAATGCACATAATGTTGCATATCCGCAAATTAATTGGACTCAATTTGCTAATTCATTTGTAAATCATGTTCTTGGTTTGGAACGTTCTCAAGTTACCACTCAGATAGAACATTATGATAATTTGGCTGCGCTTTGTGACTGCTTAAAGAGAATTAATACAATTCTTATTGACCTTTGTCGTGATATTTGGATGTATATCTCGATGAATTATTTCAAGCAGAAACTCAAAGCCGGTGAAGTCGGTTCGTCCGCAATGCCGCACAAGGTAAATCCGATAGATTTTGAAAATGCTGAAGGCAACCTCGGAATGGCGAATGCTATTTTTACATTCCTCGCTCAGAAATTGCCGATTTCAAGATTGCAACGTGATTTAACTGATAGTACGGTACTTAGAAATATTGGTGTGCCGATTGCGCATACTGTTGTTGCTATGAAATCTTTGTTGAAAGGTCTTGATAAACTTATTCTTCACAAAGAATCAATTGACGCTGATTTGGAAGCTAACTGGGCTGTTGTTGCCGAAGCAATTCAAACAATTCTCAGAAGAGAATGTGTTCCAAATGCTTACGAAAAGTTGAAAGAATTGACTCGTGTTAACCGTCAAATTACAAAAGAAGATATCCATAATTTTATTCAAACTTTGGATGTTTCTGATTCTGTAAAAGAAGAGATGTTGAAAATTACACCTTTCAATTATACAGGTATATGATTTTTTTAAGAAAAATTTAAATTTGTTTTTCAATTTTTTGAATTTATTAAGGCGAATTTCTTACATTTACGTTCAA
The DNA here is from genome assembly GCA_017541145.1 of Bacteroidales bacterium. Lineage (GTDB taxonomy): Bacteria > Bacteroidota > Bacteroidia > Bacteroidales > UBA3824 > UBA3824. The sequence continues at coordinate 78,861 of JAFXZT010000154.1, forward strand.
GAAATTCGCTTTTTTATTTTAATCTTATTATGAGACTTTTATTAATTTTTACGATGTTGTTGTGCTCTTTTGGTGCTCAATGTCAGCAACTTAAAATTGCACTTATGAAATATTCCGGTGGCGGCGATTGGTATTCTAATCCCACGTCGTTGCCAAATCTTGTAGATTTTTGTAACAAAAATTTGGGTACAAATATTTCCAAAGACATCCCGAATGTGGAGCCGGGAAGTGCCGAAATTTTCAATTATCCTTATGTTCACGCTACGGGACACGGCAATGTAATTTTTTCGTCGGCTGATGTTGAAAATTTGCGTCGATATTTATTGTCGGGCGGTTTTTTTCATTTCGATGACAATTATGGTACTAAAGATTTTGTTTTCAGGGAGATGTCAAAAGTTTTTCCTGAAGCGGAAATGGTACAAATTCCACCTTCTTTTGAATTGTTTCATCAAAAATATGATTTTCCGAACGGTTTGCCAAAAATTCACGAACATGACAATCATGCTCCGGTAGCGTATGGAATTTTTTACGACAACAGATTAGTTTTTCTTTACACTTGGGAATGTGATCTTGGCGACGGTTGGGAAGATATTGATGTTCACAACGATACTCAAGAGGCTCATATCAAGGCACTTAAAATGGGCGCGAATATCATTCAATACGTTTTTGACCACAATTAAAAAAACTGTTTATAAAACCAATACTTTTTTTAACCTTTAAAATTCTAATAACATGAAAAGATTATATTTATTGTTGTTAATTATGTTTGCCGTTTTTACAGTTTCTGCGCAAAGAAATTCGCACGGATTCAAGGATTTCGGTAAAATTGACAAGTCAGAATTTCAGCCTACAGATTTTGACGATTTGGGTTACAACGCTGTAATTTTGTTTGCCGAAAAGAAAGTTTATTTTGAAACTTACAATAATTCGTTGCGACTTTTTCATCGTGTGCATTTGAGGCTGAAAGTTCTTCAAGACGGTTTTTCTGATTCTGACTTGTTTACGATTACATATTCAGGCTTAAATAGTTACGAGCGTGTGCCATCGTGGAAATTGTCGGTTTTTACATTGAACGGCGATAAAATTGTCAACACCAAAGTAAAATACAAACAGTCACATTCTATCGACAAAGATTCGCTCAATAGTTTTTTTACTTTTGACTTGCCGGTTTTGAAACGTGGCGATATTATTGATTTTCAGTATTATATCGCAACATACGATTTTATGTTGCCGCCGGCTTACGATTTCAAATACAAGTATCCGGCTTTGAAGGCTGAATTTGTAGCTGAATTTCCGGTGCACATGAAATATAAATATACTGTGAATGATCCTGAAAATCAAGTCTATCATTCTTCCGAAAATTCGTTTCTGAATATTCCTTACCTTTTCGCGCCGAATGATAATCCGAAATCATTTTATTATATGCAAGGTCGCGGCAGAAGATTCAATCTGAATTTCAAATTTCAGTGTGACATCGATACATTTAGAGTTTCGCATATTCTGCCGCAGGAAGTTGCTGATAATCCGAATTTTGAGCTTACTTATCCTCGTGTTGTGATGAAAGCCGCAAAATTTACACAAAACATCGGTTATTCTCATCCGATTTATATGGCGGCATGGCAGCAAATGACTCATTTACTTTATACATACGCCGATCCCGACAACAGATATCTCTCAGAATCAGAAGCTTGGTTCAAATTGTATGATGCCGGATATATAATCGTAAATTCCAATTCGTGGCAGCTTTTGCACAAACAGCTCAGAAAATCTCCGGATTTTTGGAAACCCGTTATGAAAGTTTTTCCTGTTGACAAAACTTTGCAAGACATCTTTGACGAAGCCGAATTTTCAGACACATTGCAGACTGTCAACAAAATATATCAATATGTTAATAAAAATGTAACATGGGATAGTACATACTGCAATCATCTTAGTAAAAATCCGGAAAAAGTATTAAAAACCAAAATCGGATCTACGGCTGATATTAATCTTACGCTCGTTGCCCTTTTGCGCAGAGCCGGTTTGGATGCGTTTCCAGCGTTGACGGCTACCAAAGATTATGGCGTGGTAGATACATCTTATGCTAATAAAATACAATTTAATAATGTACTTGCCGTTTTGAGGTTGAATGACTCAAATTGTATTGTTATGGATTGTTCACAAAAAAATAATCCTTATAATCAATTGCCTCTCAAAGATTTAAATAATTTCTGTTATGCTGTTGCGCCTGAAGACGGTTTTTTTATAGAATTGAATAAAAATTAATTTTTGGTAAGAAATTTACTTATTTATGAAATATTTATTCAATTTATTTGCATATTCTGAATTTTTATTATAACTTTGCATTATAAAAAATTAATAAACATGACGGTAAATTTAAAAAATAGAAGTCTGCTTACGTTACTTGATTTCTCAGCCGAAGAAATTAATTATTTATTGGATTTATCCGCAGACTTGAAAAAAGCAAAGGCAGAAGGTAAAGAAGTACAGCATTTGAAAGGCAAAAATATCGCCTTAATCTTTGAAAAAACTTCTACTCGTACCCGATGCGCTTTTGAAGTAGCCGCCGCCGACCAAGGTGCACACACGGTTTACATCACACCTTCGGGCAGTCAGCTTGGTCACAAAGAATCAGCAAAAGATTCTGCAAGAGTTTTCGGAAGGATGTTTGACGCTTTGGAATACAGAGGTTTTGCTCAAAAAACTGTTGAAATCTTGTCTGAATATTCAAAAAAGCCGGTTTGGAACGGTTTGACTAACGAATTTCATCCAACTCAGGCACTTGCAGATGTTCTCACTATGAAAGAACATTCAACCAAGAAAGTCAGCGAAATAAAATTTGCATTCTTGGGCGATACTCACGGCAATACTTGTAACTCGTTGATGATAATTGCAGCAAAACTTGGCATGGATTTCAGAATTGTGGGACCGGAATGTCTTCAGCCAAAAGCCGATTTAGTTGCTACATGTCAGGACCTTGCAAAACAATCAGGCGCAAAAATCACTTTAACTTCTGACCCGGTAGAAGGTTTGAAAGATTGTGATTTTGTTTATACTGACGTTTGGGTATCGATGGGTGAGCCTCACGAAGTTTGGGCTGAAAGAATCAAATTGCTTACTCCGTATAGAATTAATAATAAAATGATGCAACTTACCGGCAACAAGGATGCTAAGTTTATGCATTGTTTGCCGGCTTTTCATGATTTGGATACTACAACCGGTAAAGAAATTTTTGAAAAATTTGGTATCGATTGTATGGAAGTAACCGACGAAGTATTTGAAAGTGAAGCATCTGTTGTTTTCGACGAAGCAGAAAACCGACTTCACACAATCAAAGCTGTTATGGTTGCTACCCTTGGTGATTAAAGTTTTTACCCATATTTCTATTTTTTTTGTCGGCGATAATTTTTTTATTATCGTCGATTTTTTTTAATATTATTATAACAAATTATCTGCGAAATTTTCTTATTTTTGTAGCAAATAATCAAATAGAAAAATCTTATGGACGGTGTCCCGTATAATCTAGAATTTAAAAAATTGACTTTCAGAAGGTAGGCAATCACATCAATTGTACTTCCTAACCTTTTGTGGTCTAAAATTAGGAGGTATAATGATTCAGATGTATAAGAGTTTTTTGGGTGATGAAAAACTCTCAGAACTCGAAAACGGATGTTGGGTGCATTGCGTGCAGCCTGACAGTGAGGAAGTTGCAATTTTGCAAGAGGAATATAATGTTCCACAGGAAGTAATTCAAGACATACTCGATAATGATGAGCGTTCTCGTTATGAAGTGGACGACGATTGGAGTATGATAATTTTGCGTATTCCGGTAGAAACTTCAGATAATGGTATGAGTTACAGCACGTATCCGCTTGGAATTTTTATGTGTGAAGATTACACCGTTACTATTTGTACTACTCCGAATAATGTTTTGCCGGTAACTCAGCCGTCAGTTTATCGTTCTGATATTCAGCCTGTTTACGATGTTATTAATTTCACTTTGCAACTTTTTATACGAAGTGCAAATTCTTTCATGTATTATTTGAGGCAGATTTATCAGCATACATCTTTGATTGAAAAAGAAATTGAAAAATCCATTCGTAATGAGGAACTTACACGTTTGTTGAAGTTGGAAAAATGTTTGGTATTCTTCATTACTTCGTTGAAATCCAATGAGTTGGTACTCGCAAAGTTCAAAAATTCAAAACGTACTACATTTTCTGAGCGCAACGAAGATTTGGTAGAAGACGCAATGATTGAAACTAAACAGGCGATTGAGATGGCGCAAATTTATTCTAACATCCAGTCAGGGATGATGGATACATTTGCATCCGTAATTTCCAACAATCTGAACGTTGTGATGAAACAAATGACATCAGTATCAATCATTTTGATGATTCCAACATTGATAGCAAGTATTTTCGGTATGAACGTGCCAAACTTTTTGGAACAAACAAGTTGGGCATTGCCGGTGATTTTGGCATTCTCGGCACTTATGGCGATTATGGGTATATTTATTTCCCGAAAGCGGCATTGGTTCTAACGAAAAAAAACGGCTGTGGATTTTTCCGCAGCCGTTTTTTTGTAGTATGTATTTCGGGTTAATTTCTATTCTACTTTTACCTTTTGAGATTTTGAAACCGATCTGAATTCCGGAGCGTACATACATTCTATTGATGCAATTCCGTTGGTGAAATAACCTTTGTGAACTGCAATCAACGGATATTCAAATACATAAGTTCCGCGTTTCAAATAGTCGAGGAAAAATTCTTCAGAGGCATCTTTGGTGGATTCGTAGTAACACAAACCGTCTTGATATTTGCAACTTGAAAGAGTGTTGAGCGGTTCAAATCCGGAAGAATGATGGTCTTTCAAGAAAACATATTCCAAATCTCTGTCGGTGGTGATTACAAATCTTACTTTGATTTTGTTGCCTTGGTGAATTGCGGTTTTGGGTGTAATTTCTTTCAAAATTTCTTCTCCTAAACCGTTTTTAGTAATCAAGTAAAGTTTTTTGTCAATTGAAATTCCGTTTTTACTTGCCTTTACGTTGTCAAATTCATCAAGATATTGCAAGTAAGTAGCTCCGTAAGCAATATGATTGTTCGGGTTAACTAATTCAATATTAGCTTTTTCCTTTGTAATTTCAGTAGGAGAGTAGCTCCTCTTGATATAACCCGTACCGATAGAAGCGTCGTCTTGATTAAGAATTTTGCCGCCGATTTTTATTTGCACGGTTTTTTCTTTAGTTGACATCTTTTCGCCTGTCATCAGTAATGCATAAACAGCTTCGGAAGTTGCTTTTGTTGATTTCCAATTGTTTGTCTGTTTGTGTTTTATGAGCCAGATTTTCAATTCTTCAACTTCCTTGGTGCAACCGTTTTCCGCAAAACATTCAATTATCATGGCTTGAGTTTCTATCGGAGAATTCCACCAATTGTAGCCGTTTAGATTTTTGGAATAATACATCCCAAATTCATCCGAATATTGTGCATTGTTAATGAATGATCGTAAAATATCGTTTGTAACTGATTGTTTGTCAATTCGTTTAAAAGCAGTTGCAAGTATTGCCTGACCGAGCATTGAATATTCAGTCCAATGTTTTTCCAACTTTTCAACCATAAAATTGTAAGCTTCTTTGGTTGAGTTCGGTATTGAATTTTCTAAGAAGAAACTGCGGGCGTAGATGTATTCGATGTCGCTGTAACTTGGAATGTATTTTTCCAATTCCTCTTTGGTTAATTTCTTTTTCAAGAGTTTGTAATGGTCTTCCATTTCCTTGTCACAGAACGAGATAGCAAGTTTTGTCATTTTTTTGACTTCATCTTGGTTATCCAACGCGCCCAGTTTTATGAGTTTTCCGAAACCGGCCAAGATGTGTTGTGTGATATACGCATTTTCGTGCATGCCTTTAAACCATGGCCAACCGCCGTTGGAAAACTGACCGTCTTTCAACTTTTTGATAAATTCTTTGTTGCTGACTTTGATTTCTTCCGCATTGAAAAGATGCGCAATTTCCTTCATTTGAGAAGTTTCGTTTTTTGCATCCAAAAGCCAAGGCGTTTCGTTGAGCATTATGCTTTTCAGCTCCTGATTTTTTTCCAATGCCGATTCAAAATCTTTTTCCGTCATCTGAGAATATGTTTTCTCAAAATCCGGATTCGATTGTATAATCTTCTGAGCCAATAAGTTAGCGTAAAGTTTTGAAAATGTTTGCTCGTAACATTCATATTGATTTTGTCTTAAATACGGCAAACTCATGAATGCCATCCAAGCCGGATTTGAAGTAAATTCAAATACAAAATTTTGATTTTGTTGAGTTTTGCTCGGTTTCAAAATCGAATTGATTGTATATTTTTTAGTTTGATTTGCTCTTACATAAAGTGACTGAGCCTCAGTAACTAATGTTCTTGTTGTAAGAACCGGAACAAATTTTTGATATCCGTCGGAATGATTGCCTGAAATTCCTATTACTCTGATAATCACCGGTTCAGGACGTTTTGGAACTGTGATATTGAATTCCGCAAGCGAAGTTTTTGACGCTTGGGTTTCAAAATTCAATTTGGAATTTTCCACGATGTAATCTTTTACAGGTTTTTCTGTAACAGCATCCAAAATTTCGATTTTAACATTTCCTGCAATATTTTCGTCTGTTAAATTGTTGATTTTTACAGGGATAGTTATTTGGTCTCCTTCCATGAAAAATCTTGGCAAGTTTGGTTCTACAGAGAAATTCTTTTGTGTAACCAAATGATTGTCAGTAAATTTTACTTTCATATCTTTGGTGTGAGCCATTCCCATAAAATGCCATTTTGTAAGTGACTCAGGTACAGTAAATTCAATTGAAATTGCGCCTTCAGAATCCGTTACCAAATGCGGATAGAAAAATGCGGTTTCAGCAAAATTCTTTCTAATTTGAATTTCTTCTTCCGGTTCTGTTCCGGTTTCGATATCTTCTGATGCTTCAGCGATGTCATCGCTTCGTAACATCGGTACTGCTTCGTCACATATTTCCATTTTCTTGTTAACAGCGCATGATTCTTTAGCCGCGTAGCCAAACATTATTGAACGTCCGGTCATGTACATGTCTCTTGTAAAACTGTTTAATGTGTGACCAAACCAATTGATTGCAAGTTTGTATGTCGGTTCTGAAATATAACGATTGTCGCTGCTAATCAATGTATTAGAACTTGACGTGTTGAATCCGTCAGTTAAATATCCTCCGCAATACGAATTCGATTTTACAACGTCGAGATACCATGAATGATTCAAAATTGCGTCCATCGATTCGTCGTACATCGCTGCCAAAAATTCGGCATTAATCGGTTTCAACTTGTTGTCAAGAATTTTTATTCTGATTTTTTCGCTTTCGCCGGGCAGCAGTTTGTCGCGGAAAGTTTCGTATTTGATATCAATATTTCTTTCCGGATCCGATACGCCGATATAAAGTGTTTTTGTTGTAAAAGTATTGTTTTTTACAAAGAACAATCTCATTGACAAGCCGCCGACATCTTCCTTTGTAACAGGGATTTCTATGATTTGAGAATTGCTGTTGAGTTTCAAAACTTTTTCGCCGCTTGCATGTTCCGAACCTCTGAAAATCTCGTAGAAACACATCACATCTTTGTAAGAAGTTCCAACCGTAATTTTTGCTTTCTCGTCCGGTGCGAAAGATTTTTCTGTACCGGATGTCCAAATTGAGCGATTGAAATCCGCCTTTTTACATTCTTGCGAAATGAGTGTAAATCGTTTTTCTTTCGTAATTTTGTTACCGTCAGAATCCTTGGAAGTCAACACGATAGCGTAATTTCCATCTTCGCAAGTTTCAAGAAATGTTAAATCAATTTTGGTTTTTCCGTCGGAATTTACTGTCGATGTTTTTACAATTTTTTCTTCTTTCAAATCGTAAATATCATCGTTATTTTGCGGAGTATCAAAGTTTTTCAGTTTTTTTACAGTAACATCTATTTGTGCGTCAAGATGTTTGCCGGAAGCATTTTGTGAAGTAATTTCTACATCTTTAAATTCGTCTTTGCCTTTGAAACAGATGTCGTCTTTTACTTTTATATCCAAATACATCCCAACGTAACCCACTGTTACATACTCAGTTGTACTGCGAGTTTCGCCGTTGATATCCGTTACATCGATTTTGGCTTTGTAAGTAAAAGTCAACAAATTGTTTTTCGGCAAAGTGATATCCGGTTTTGCTTTGAACTGAATTTCAAAATTTCCGTCGTCATCGGTTGTAGTTTCGCTTGTTTCGATTTGTTTTTCGTTCATTACGTAATTGAATGTCCACCAACCGTTGAATTTCGCAATTCTTGTAACTTCGTATTTTACTTTTGCATTTTGCAAATTTACGCCGGAATAAGTTTTGGCATTGCCGTTTATTTTGATAATATCGTTTACTTTTATCTCATTTTCAGGACTTTGCGCTGTAACTTCAAATGTTGGAAGTTTGTATTCTTCCACTTGAAAATCCTGCGTGTAACGGTTGTTGCAATAAAAACTGTAGTTTCCTAAAACTACGGATTTTCCGATTTCAAATTTATCGCTTCCCGATCCGAATTCGTTCAGTTTAATATTTGTTTTGTAAATTTCTTCTCCGTTAAGGTCTTTTACTGAGATATTTACGTTTTTGTCGGCTGAAACATTTACTTCTTTACCGTTTTTTGTAAACGACAAAACTTTGAAATAAACCGTTTGTCCCGGACGATAGAGAGCTCTGTCGGTGAACACTTTTATAATTGTTTCGGTTTGGGGAGCTCTGCGTTGCGGAATTTGATTCATACGGACATTGGTGAAGATGTCGTTGTTTTTTACAACGTTGAATTCCAATGCGTAACCGTCGTATTCAATTTCTTTTTTCGTGAAAATGCAGTTACCGTTTTTGTCTGACATCTTGCTTGCTAACGGAAATTTTGTCCAACCGCTGTTTTTGTATTTTTCGCCAAATACTGTAACTTTTGCATTTTCTATCGGATGACCTGTTGTGCGGTTTACTACTTTTATTGTTGCAGTAGAATCAGTTTCGTTTGTTGAACTAATCGGCACTAAATCAGTAACTTGTACTAAAGTGTATTCAATACATCCGGCGTTGAAATTTTTGTCGGTAGAAATCAAAATCGCATAAAATCCAATCGGCTGTTTCGGGATGTTGTATTCTGTGGTATCTTCCTTATACTCAGGATTTTTCGTTACTGACATCTCGTAGTTAACCGGTTTGATCATTTCGGATTTTAATTTCTCAAGCATTTTGTTGTGTTTTGCATACGGTTTTTCGTAAAAGCTTTGAGAAATTTTTCCGATTCTTAAATATATTTTGTCAACGTTACGATGATTAATTTTTAGTTTAATATCTTCCGTTGAAGCAAATTGCTCATTTTCCGAAGTGCTGATTTTCGGATTTTGGATGTTGATAATCAGGTTCTTAGCATTTTCTACGCAATGAGAATCTTTGTTTTCTTTAATTATTTCGTTTGCCTTTTTATAGGCTTCTACATATTCTTGGGTTTCGTTGTAGTAATAACTTGCGATTCTCCAGCTAATATTTGCGCTGTAATTATCTGATTTATATTTGTTTTCAAGATTTTTCAATGAGTTTACATACAGCAAACCTTTTTCTTCGTCAGTTGATTGTTCGTAATAATGTTGTAAACGTTTTATATCGTTGAAAATCAAATACTTTTTGTCGGAATCGTTTTTATGAAAATTCAACAAATTTTGATAAATACGCATTTCCTGATATTTATCTGAGTTGGCGTACTTTGTATTATCAAAAGTCAAAGCCGAAAACTTTTCTAAATCTGCCAAAAGTTCCGGATTGCTTTCGTTGAATTCGTCATCAAAAACTTCGTATCTTGAAGTTTCTTTTCTGAAATAATTATCAATCAGACGGTTGCAAAGAAAATCATAAAGTGTCGGTTCTAAATTTTTATTGAAGTCACCTTTTATAATATCCTTGTAAGTTTCGGTTTTTACGTTTTTAATCCCTTCGTTTTCAATAGAAAGGAAGAAATATTTGCGGGCAGTTTTCAGTAACCGTTTTGTAGAAAAAGTTTTGAGATCTGTTGTATCTTCTTCAACCTCAGAGCGTTTCCTGATTGTGTAATATTCGGCTTGAAGATAATTTAAATAAATTTCACCCAAAATTGAATTCATCACTGCACGGTCGGTTTCCGGAAATTCCGGCAAAAGTTTTTCAACTTCTTTCATCTCGTTGAAAAATCCGTCGTCGTTCAATTGGTTTTCGTAGTCAAGGCTATAAAAATATGTTTTTATAACTTGCGGAAAGTTTTTGTCTTTGATAGCGTTTTGTCTTATTTCCTTTACTTTTTTGAGTGCATCGTTTTTCAGATTCTTCTTTTCCAGTTCATTTACCTGTTTCCAAGCCGAATCGTAAGAAAAATCTTCCGGATTGTCGGGATTTTTCGGATTTTCTTTCTTAAAAATATCAAATATTCCCATATTAGTTTGAGTTTTGGCGTAACCGTTTATTACTAAAAAGAGAATAAAAGTTACAATTGTTAGTATAAAATGCTTTTTTTTCATGGTATTTTAGTTTGTTTTGATAAATTTTTCTCAAATTTAATAATCTTTTTTCAATTACTCTCAAAACTTTTGTTAATTTTGTAAAAACCAACATTTTTTAATAATTATGGCAAATATTTCTTCAAAACCATTGATTTTAATTACCAATGATGACGGTATTTTTGCTAAAGGTATAAAAGAATTAGTAAAAGCAGTCAAAGATTTGGGAGACATAGTTGTGGTAGCGCCTGATAAGGCTCAAAGTGGTAAAAGTCATGCAGTTACATTGGATTTGCCGCTTTGGTATCGTCCCGGAAAAGTTGACGATGATACCCGCGCTTTTAAATGTACCGGCACGCCGACCGATTGTGTGAAAATCGCGCTTTTCAAAATTCTTGAACGTAAGCCGGATATTATTTTGAGTGGTATCAATCATGGCAGCAACTCAAGTATCAATCTGCTCTATTCCGGAACTATGGGTGCGGCGATGGAAGGTGCTATGCATAATATTCCTTCTATCGGATTTTCGCTTTTGAATTTTGCGCCTGATTCTGATTTTACTACGGCGGGTCGATATGCCAGAATTATTACTCAGGAAGTATTGAAAAACAATAAGAAACCAAATCTTTGTTTGAATGTAAATATACCTTACGAAGATCCTGAAAATCTGAAAGGTATACGCGTAACTCGCCAAAGTGCCGGCGAATGGACTGAATTTTTTGAAGAATTGTATCATCCTTCTAATCATCGTCCATATTATTGGCTTTCAGGTGATTACACAAATTTTGAACCCAATTCGGAAGATACTGATGAATGGGCTTTGGCAAACGGATTTGTGTCTGTTCAACCGGTAAAATGTGATTTTACTGATTATGATACTCTTGAAAGTTTAAAAGGTTGGAATTATATGGGTATGTAATATTTTTTTTACATACTGAACGATTTAATCATATCTTCCAACTTGCGTTTATCAATAGGTTTGCAACCCGATGGCACTTCAAAAGTTTCGTCGGGAATACTTTCTTTGATTACTTCTTTGGCACACATCGACATATAGATGTCGCTCATTATAACTTCAAATTTCAGTAAAACACCGTCTATTTTTTTAAATGGATTGCTGGTGTTTGGATTTTTGATTTTGATATCGTTGGTGTACCAAAGAGTAAAATCATGTTTTGTATTGCCTATTATCGCGTGTGCAATAGCGTTTTTGCAGTGGTAACCGCAAATTGTAGTAGTATCTTTTGTATATTCGTACTGGATGTCCTTGATTTGGCTGAATCCAAAAATAGGTTCGCTTGTGTCGGATTCCATGATATATGTATTAAACACGATATCAACCAATGAATATATTTTATTCTGTTTGATATTTGTTATGTACTTTACGTGAAATATATTTCCTTCGATATCCATTACAGTATTATTGCCTTTGAAACTGATTTTCATTTCATCGGGCATCATCGAAACTAAGCTGCTACTATTGCGGTCAGAAGGGTATTCAATATTATAAATAATTGTACCTTCGCTTATTGATCCGCCATTTGCAGATTCTTTGCAACTGTTTATTAAGATTAACAATAAGATAATCAATGAATTAGCTAAAGTTGTTTTATTCATTGGAGTTCAGATTTAAAATTAGTTTAGGTTTTGTTATACAAAATATGCGCCACAAATTTATTAAAATTATCATGGTTTAAAAAAAATATATTGCTGTTTTGTTGAAATTTTATTAATTTTTTTGCGTTTAATTTGTATAACACTATTATAAAATAACTGATTTATATGAAAAAGATTTTCAGCTTAGTAATTTTTCTGCTTACAAGTATTGCAGCTTTTAGTCAAGTGACACAAGGGGAAATACTTGAAAAATATAAAGTTAACACTGCTTTTGAGCCGGGTGAAGAACTTGTTTATGACTTGAAATATGGTTTTGTAAAGGCCGGAGAATTCAAGATAAAAGTTTACCTTGTTCCTGTAGGTTATGATTATTTGTTTCATGTTGTTGCAAAATGTTATACTACAGGTTTGGCTTCCAAATTAGCAAGAATTTATGATGTTTATGAAAGTTATTTTGACCTTAATACTGGTTTGCCGATGAAAGCAGTAAGAAATGTTACAGAAAATAATTATAAACGTTATAATGAGGATTTGTTTTTTCAGGATTCGTCTGTGGTTTACAGTATGAAAAGCGGTCGCCACAAATTACCGAAAAATACTCTTGATATTATTTCAGCTTTTTATTATGCTCGTAGGTTTATTTTTGACCAAAAGTATGAAAAAAATGAGTATATGAATCTTACAACTTGGTTTGACGAAGACCTTTATAATATTCAATTGAAATACAAAACTACAGAAAAGGTGAAATCCGATTTTGGAAAATTTGAATGTTTGAAGTTTGTTCCGGTTTTGGACGATAAGTCGGTATTCAAAAAAGAAGACGACATGGAAGCTTGGTTTACAAACGACGGTAATTATGTACCGATGAAAATCAGACTTAATCTTCCGTTGGGTTCTGTACGATGTGAGTTGAAAAGTTATAAGAATCTCAAAAATAAAGATGGTTTTCTCAAGTAATTGAATAACTGTATTTAAGACTATTTTTCGCTACAGAAAATAATCTTGTCAAAAAAAAATGGTCTAAATATTGTTTTGTTCAAAATAAAAACTGTATCTTTGCAATCAAAGATTATATTTATATAATGTTTCATTATGGAAGACAAATTGTCAACTATTTTCTTGAGAAATGGTCAAAGAGCTCTGGACTACATCCAGAGTATATCACAAGAGTTCAGGCAGATAGCCATCGACGCGATATTCGAGTGTTTGAGATTGGGTTATCCTCTCAACGATATGGAAATAACATCGAAAGCACGCGAAATGCTTCGTACCAAGATGGTTTACGCTTAATTGACATCGCTAAAGAGAATAATTTATTTATACAAAAAACTGATTGGGACAAGTTTGGTGACCGCAAACGTCTGCCGTCGGGTGAAAGTATTGTATACCTAAGTGCCGATGGTAAAACGATTACAAAAATTAGAAATCCTTTTGCTAAGGCTTCTATTAAAAACTTGAATTCCAAAGACTTGATATTTGAACATCTGGTTCATAATATCTTGTTTCCTAATACTCAATATACTTTTATCGGTATCTCTGAAGATATCGACGGTGTGAGAATTATATACACTCAGCCGTATATTTCCATGAAATTTGTTCCGCCTTCTCAAAAACAAATTGACAGGTATATTATAAAAGGTCTCGGTCTGAAAAAGCAAAATTCATATTTTTACGGTAATGATTATATTTCGATTACCGATGTTTCTGCCGATTCTGACAATGTACTTGTTGATACCAACGGTCAGCTTTTTTTTATTGATCCAATTATCCGTTTCAACAAACCGGCTTTGGAAGTAATTGCCTATTATGAGCAATTTTTGAAATAATTTTCCCCCTTTAACATCTTTTTTTTGCAAAGTGTTTTGCCTTTTAAAAAAAAGATTTGACGGGTTATTTTTTATGATAACTCGCCAAATCTTAAAAAGAGAAATACTGAGCCAGAGATGTTCTACTCCAATGCTCGTTTAGTAGCCTATTTGAAGTTTACTGTGGCACGACGATTTTTAGAGCGACCTGCTAAGGTTTTGTTGTCGGCAATTGGTTCTTTTGGACCTTTGCTTACACACTCAATGTTTTCGGCAGGAGCTCCTTGTTTAACCATATAATCGCGAAGAGCCTCGGCACGTTTCTGACCGTACTTCATGTTTGCTTCCAATGAACCCGTATTGTCGGTGTGTCCAGTGATGACAATCTTTAGACTTCTATCGGCATTCATTGCTTTGCAGATTGCTTGGATAGCAGCATTAGTCTTGTCGTCAAGGGTGATGTTGGCACCTCCACTATTAAAGTATACTGTAGCATTGATGTTCTTGAGGAGATTCTCGGCTTCAGCTTTTGTTTGCTCAGCAACAATCTTGGCTTGAGCAACACTGTCGGCAGCTGCTTTTTCTCGAGCAGCCTTCTCTGCTGCAAGTCGTTCTTCTTCAGCTTTTTGTTTTGCTATGCGTTCAGCCTCAGCTTTCTCTGCTGCAAGTCGTTCTGCTTCAGCCTTTTCCTTAGCAAGACGTTCAGCCTCGTTGTCAACAATAGGCTCTTGGTCTACTACCTTTTTAGAACTCTTATTCCACCCAAAATCTACTGCTATTTTCACTCCAAAGCGAAGCAGATGAGCTTTATCAACCTCGCGCGAGTCTAAAGAGCCATAATAGTCGATTTTCTTCGGGTCTGATTGGTTGATGACAAGAATCGAATTAGACTTTGATTTGTCTATAAGATTGGTGAATCCATAGCCAAAATATAGACCCATATACAATCCCAAATGCTCATTAAGTTTAGTACGTACTCCGGCATCGGCAATCAGGCTGCTACCTATTTTGGTTCTGTTGTCGAATTTAGCTCCGAAAACATCATCGTATGTAGTAAAACCATGTTCCGGCATATCGCTCACTACATACGAACCGAGTGCAGGATATGTACCAGAAAGAGTGTAACTTCCGTCTTTGGTTTTATACTTACCACCAACATACATATCGAGCGAAAGTCCAAAGCCTCCAATAAAATTCCATTTGTCATTGATAGGCTTACGATATAAGCACTCTATTGGTATGCTTAGAATGTTCACACTTTGACTTTCTTTCCAGTCGTTGTATGTAGCGTGAAGGTCGTAAGTAAGGTTCGGGTTGCTTGGGTGAATAAGTTCGGCGGTTGTTTCCGTGTAGTTGTAGACTGCAGAGGCATGCGCCAATGAATATTGCAGACCCACGCCCAAACCGATGTTATCGTTAAAGAAATGTCCAAAGAACAATCCGGTTTCGATGCCACCACCAGCTTTTTTGTCTCCGTTTGCGGCGTCATAAACCAAGGAATTAAGTCCGCCACCGAAATTTATTCCTACATAGTTGTTGCCTTCGTATTGCTGAGCATAGCCCGTGACGGATAGTGCTACAGCTGTGAAGACGGTTATTATATGTTTATTTTTCATATATGCATTCATTTATTAGAGTTAAATAGATTACTTCCTAATTACCTTTACACCAATACCATCGACATTGATCATGTAACTGCCCGTTGGATATGCGCCCATGTCTATGGAAGTAGTGTTACCGTTGAATGTGCGGACTTCAATTACATTACCCATAATATTGACAATGCGCAAATCGTGTTCAATGTTTTCTGAGTCTTCGATAGAAACTGTTGCATTGTTCTCTATCGGATTAGGCGATACGTGAACTTTGGCAACTTTCTTAGGCGCACCATAGAGTGTCTTTACGTCGGTCTGTGGACAGGTGTAAGTAGATACACCGTTCATTTTGGCACTTACGAAGTACTCGCCTGTTAAACCACCAACTTGGCGATAGTAATAGCCTGTTGCACCGCTGATAGCTTGCCAATCTGCGTTGCTATTGTCGCGATGATACCATTGAACGTCGGTAAAACA
>JAFXZT010000155.1 GCA_017541145.1 Bacteroidales bacterium
GTACACCGTCTCGAACATTAATATCAAATTATTACGTATATACGGTGTGTACACCGTCTCGAATATTAATATCAAATTATTACCGTAGAGACGGTGTGTACACCGTCTCGAATATTAATATTAAATAATTACCGTATATACGCTGTGTACACCGTCTTAAATATTAATATCAAATTATTACCGTAGAGACGGTGTGTACACCGTCTCGAATATTAATATATTGATATCCATTTAGAGACGGTGTACACACCGTCTCTACCGAATGGTGATGTACAATCCGTTCAATCCATTTAGAGACGTTGTCATTAACAACATAAAAAAAACCGGACGCGGTAAAAAAAAATAAAAACGCATCCGGCAAAAAAAAATGAAAAATGAATATGATAATTTTTCTTAAAAGGTTTGTATATCTTCAGTAATCGTATTATTATCTTCTATAGCTTTAATATCTGTTATATCATCAAGATCTTCTATATCTTCATGATGAGATTTCTTTCTCTTAACCCAAATAATAGTCTCGTTGATATCTTCTACAATATCCTTGCAGATGTTATCACCGAGGTTTGCCATCGAGTTCAAATATACAGTTAAATCATAATACGCTTTTTCCACTTCTTTTCTCGATTCTGATGCACGATGTTTGATATATGCTCTGTACTCATTTCTTTCGAGATAAGCTTCGCTGTATTTTTCAATCAGCTTTTCAATTTCAGAAATTATGTCATCATATAATGTTGACTTCAATAATTCTGCATCAGCATTTTCTCTGATTGCTGAAATCGTAGTGGTATACTTACAAAGCAAAGTTAAGACATCTCTTGATTTAAACTTTTTACCAAGCAACATCGCATGGTTGATAATTGAGGCTACTTTTATAACCTTCGGGTCTGTGAAATAGAACGCACTTTTAGCACTATTTCTCAAAAAGTTATACCTTTGACTAATTTCAGTTAAAAGCATTTCCAATTCCTTGCTTCTTCGCTTTGTATTTTCAAGCTTGTTGTTGTCAACAAATTCCGAAAGCTTGGTCTTGAAATTTTCAAACTTTTCTTTGATACTTTCATCAGTAACAGACTCCGCTGCTCGCTGAACTAACTGCAAGAAAGTAATTGCTTCTCCGTTTCTGAAACGGGTTAGATTTCTTTTGATATTGTATATTTCCATATTCTTAAAATTTAATATTGTTGTTGTTTAATGATGTTGCAAATATAAAAACAATAATTTTAATTTGCAAATATTTTTTTTATTATTACTGATTTTACATCAATTTCCTTTTAATTTTTTACTTTTTTCTTCTATCTTAACTGCATTACAGATATGTGTAGACGTATTTTTGTAACAATAGTTAAAAAATATTAAAATATAAAATATTGCTGAAAGTTTTTGTATTAAAACCCGAATTTTCAACCTTTTGGTCGGTGTAATTTTTTTTATAAAAACTGTTATTACAAATAAACATCATAGTGTCAATAGACTTGCGCAAACAAACTGAAGTCTCTTGACACTTGTCAATAGACTTGCGCAAACGAACTGAAGTCTCTTGACACTTGTCAATAGACTTGCGCAAACAAACTGAAGTCTCTTGACACTTGTCAATAGACTTGCGCAAACGATCAGAAGTCTCTTGACACTTGTCAATAGACTTGCGCAAACAAACTGAAGTCTCTTGACACAGCGTCAATGGACTTCAATTTGTGTTTTCATAGCCTCGAAGTGACGACATCAAATAGACGGGGGTGTTGTTGGTAGCGACAAAATATAACGGTAATTTTAAACCGTAATGACAAAAACCACGGTAATTTTTAACCGTAACAAAAACAAAAACGTTTATATCATTATTTTCATTTACAATTATTAATCACGGAAGCCATGGAATTTTTCGCGGACGGACACGAGGTTTGCCCAAACGCAATTCGTATTAATTCCGTTTAATTCCGTGGTTCTAAAAAAATCAACACATGCGAAAAGTATAGTTATTTTACAATTATAGTATCTATTATAACAGTGTTAGCACTGAAATATCCGGCGGTGTTGATGCCGTAGTTTTTGCATTTAATATTGGTGATGAGGTTTCCGTGGGCTTCGTCAAAGTATCCGCCCGACCATGATGATTCGGCTAACAACGAACGGAGGTAACGTTCGTAATTATCATCGATAGAGTATTTCTTTTCTACTATGCGGGTGCCGTATGGTATTTCAAGATGTTCGGTTTTGGGTGCAAAGAGTTGTGCAATATCAACTGTGGTGAGCGAGTAGTAATAGAGTTTTGCAGAATATTTTGATGAATCTATTTGCCAAGAAAGAAATAGTTCGTATTTAGCGGGATTGTTTTCTACTAACGGCTCTGCTACATGGTCGAGGATGTATTTGCCGTTGTTGAGTTTTTTCCATGTGATTTTGTCGGGCGGAGTTACGGGCGGCATCGATGTTTCGGCGTTTACTATTATTGTGTCGTTAACTTCGATATGCAGGTAGTATTTGCTGTTGGTGATTCCTACAAAAGGTTTTTCAGAGGTGTAGACTCCGGGGGATGTTTCTTGGTAAAAGTATGTACTGTCGTTGGATGATGTTACACCTACTTTTGCATATTTTATAGGAGTACGTGTTGTATCATACCAATCGGAAAGTGTTGATATATAGATGGTTTGTTTTTGATATTCGTTTGTGATTGCACCTTCTATTACGATTGTATTTTTTTTGACTTCGTCAAGTTCAAATTTTATTTCTCGAACGCATGACGAAGCCAAAATAAATATAATCAAGATAGTAAGGTAATGATGTTTCATATATTAGTAATCACCTTCGGAGTATTCGTAGGGGTCGTTGCCGTTGAAATCGTTGGAATCGATTGAGCTTTGCCAGCTTGAGTTGTTGGAATCGTTTCCGCTGTTTTGTTGTACGTATTGTTTGTAGTTTTCAGGTATTTCGAACTTTACGTCTGTTCTGTATATTTTAGAGAGTTCGGGGTCGTCGTATATTTTTTTCATGTAAAGACCCCAAACGGGTAATGCAAGTCTTGAGCCTTGTCCCCAATCTCCTCGAGAGAATTGTATTGAACGTTCTTCACCGCCGGTCCAAACGCCTGATACCAATTGAGGAGTAATTCCCATGAACCAACCGTCGGCATTGAGGTTTGTAGTACCGGTTTTGCCACCGCAGTCTGCTGTGATATTGAAACCATAGCTTGCACATGCGCGGCTTGCTGTTCCGCCGTGGGTTACTACTCTAAGCATTTCTACCATTTTGTAGGCTTCGATATCTTCCATTGCCATTGTGTGTGTGGTTTGGAATGTTGATATCAAGTTACCGTTTTTGTCTTCTATTCTTACTACAAATACGGGTGATGTTGACAATCCTTTGTTTGCAAATGTACAATATGCGGCTACCATTTCTTTGAGTTTTACTTCGGCTGAGCCTACGCATATTGACGGTGCTTCAGGAATGGGGGAGATGATACCCATTTTTCTTACTAATTCTACTACTGCTCTCGGACTTGTCTGTTTCATACACCATGCTGATATTTGGTTGAGACTTAATCCTAATCCGGTTGAGAGTTTTATCATCTGACCGTCGCGTGATGATACTGAGAATTTAGGTGTATATACGGGCGGTATACCGTTTGGATTGTCGATAGTGTAAGGTACATTGGCTACCAAGTGGTCGGGCTGAATTTCTCTGTGGTTGAGGAACATCGCAGCGTAGACGTATGGTTTGAATGTAGAACCTACTTGTCGGCGTCCGAGGCTTACGTGGTCGTATTGGAAGTAGTGATAATCTATACCTCCTACGTATGCTCTTACGTATCCGGTAGAGGGTTCCATCGACATCATTCCGCAACGAAGGAATTTCTTGTAATATAATATTGAATCCCAAGGTGTCATTACTGTATCAACGCCTTCAGGATGTTTCCATGTAAATACTCGCATGTTTGTAGGTGTCATGAATTGTTTCATGATTGTTACTGAGTCGAGTTTATTTACTTTGGAACCTACGCGCCAACGTTCTGTACGTTTTACACTCTGATTCATAATTTGTTTTATCTGAGCTTCGGATATTCTTGCACTGAACGGACGTCCGTTTTTGTGATTTTTGATTTCCAATCTTTCAAATACCGATTGTAATCCTTCTTCTTTTGTTTTACCTAACATGTAACCTGTTCCCATGTGCTCTCTTACGGCTTCTTCGGCGTATTTTTGCATTCTGGAATCTATTGTTACATATATTTTTAGACCGTCGTTGTAGATGTTGTAATTTTCACCGTTGCTTTTTACGTTTTTGTTGCACCAACCGTAAAGCGGATTTGTTGCCCACATGAGCGAATCTTCGGCGAAAATATCACTTTGCCAAGATGCGTATTTCTCTCTTTCGGGTTTCTTGGCTGTCATTGTAGTACGTAAGAACTCACGGAAATATGGTGCAAGACCTTCTACGTGAGTATCTTGAGAGAAATGTAATACGATATCGGTTTCTTTTAGTTTGTTGAACTCGTCGTGCGAACGCATAGTGTAATCTCTGATATTGTCTTTTACGTCCGCCTGATATTTTTCTATTTGAAACAAAACGGTGTTACGTCTTATTTTGGAATTTTTGGGGTTTGACTTAGGACTGTACTTTGTAGGAGCTTTCAAAAGTCCCACTAATACAGAAGCTTCTTCAAGTTTCAGTTTTTCGGGTTTGCAATCGAAAAATGTTTTGGCAGCAGCTTCGATACCGAATGAGTTGTGTCCGAATTCTACGGTATTGAGGTACATGCTCATTATCTCGTCTTTGCAGTATCTGCGTTCGAGTTTTACAGCGGTTACCCATTCTTGGAGTTTCATAACGATTTTACCCATTAAGCCGTGAGGTCTTTCATGGTCACGCATGTTGTAAAGGTTTTTTGCTAACTGTTGAGACAAAGTAGATCCGCCGCCGGAAGCAGTATTTCCGGTTATTAAACCTTTTGCTACTCTGAATAATGATTGTAAATCTATTCCGCTGTGTTGATAGAAACGTACATCCTCTGTAGCGAGCAATGCTGCTTTGAGGTCGGTTGGTATGGGTTGAAATTGATTTTCTGTTGTACGGTTTTCTTTATAGAATTTTCCGAGTACAACACCGTCGCTTGATATGATTTGAGATGCAAGACTGCTTTTGGGGTTCTCCAATTCTTCAAAATCAGGAATATAACCCAAGTGTCCTGTTCCGATCATAAATAATATTACAAATGCTGCGATTACGGGTATCAGAAATCCTGCCCAAAGTAAGATGAAAAAGTTGCGTTTAGTTCTGTCGCTAAGTTCCATTTTGGATGTCGTATTTTTGTTAGTCAAATATTTTGCAAATGTATGAAAATTTATTTGTTTGATAAAAATTATTTTTATGATATTTTTTTTACATTTGTTTAGTTTAGAAGTTGATAGGGTAATGTCGCTTTGAAGTGTTATTATTTGTGAATTGGATATCAGAATTTGTTAAAATAAGTAAATTATATTAAGTAATGAAGTATTTATTAGCGTTTTTAATTGTTTTATCGGGCATTGAAAGTTATGCTCAAAAGAAATTTACAGTTAGCGGGTATTTTACAGACGACAAGTCATCGGAAACTCTTATCGGAGCTACTGTATACGACAACCTTTCAAAACATGGGGCAATCAGCAATGTTTTCGGTTTCTATTCTATTACACTTTCCGAAGGTTCACATTCTTTGCAGTATTCATACGTGGGATACACTCCTGAAGTGGTAGACTTTGTATTGACAAAAGATACTGTAATCAATGTAAAACTCAAAGAATCAACAGCTTTGGGAGAAGTAGTAGTAACGGCAGAGAAAAACGAAACGGGTATTTCATCACCTAAAATGGGTAGTTTGGATTTACCGGTAAAAATGATTGAACATACTCCAACATTGCTTGGCGAAACCGATGTAATGCGTACCATTCAGTTGACACCGGGAGTTCAGCAAGGTTCGGCGGGCTCTTCTGCGATATATGTACGCGGCGGCGGTGGTGACGAGAATCTTGTTTTGTTGGACGGTTCACCTATTTATAAAGTGGATCACATGTTCGGATTTTTCTCGGTGTTTACTCCCGAAGCCATCAAGAAAGTATCGTTTTACAAGACATCGTTTCCTGCAAGATACAACGGCAGAGTATCTTCAGTAATTGATGTCAGAACCAAAGACGGTGATATGCAGAATTTTAACAAGAGTATTTCTATCGGATTGTTGACATCGAGATTTACATTCGACGGTCCGATTGTTAAAGATAAGACATCGTTTTCTATTTCAGGACGTACAACATATTTATCGCTTCTTACTACACCTTTGATGTCACTATTGAAAATTGACGGTGAGAAAGTAAATGTCGGATATTGGTTTTATGATTTCAATGCAAAAATCAATCACAAGTTTAGTGACAACGACCGACTTTATGTAAGTTTTTATCGGGGAGTTGATAAGTTTTGGGTGAAAGATAAGTATGAGTATAATGAGGAGTATCGAAAATATGACGACAAAGATAAATATTATCTCAGATGGGGAAATCTTTTAACAACCGCAAGATGGAATCATGTTTTTGCACCGAGATTGTTTTCTAATGCAACATTAAGTTACAATAAGTATAAGATGTCGGTTGGTAATGAATATGAGTATACTGAGATTTATAAAGATACAAATTTCAAAAGTTTGGAATGTTACGAGTCAGAATATAATTCTTCGATTGTAGATTTAGGTTTTTCAGACGATTTTGATTTTATGTTGAACGAAAAACATGATATAAAATTCGGTGTTAATTATATCAATCATAATTTCGATCCTGAAACTTCGCATCTTAAATTGGTTTCCAAGAGCAATTTGCCGGATAATATTCCTATTGATTCTGTGGTTAATAATCCCGGAACAAAAGCAATTTATGCCAACGAACTTTCTGTATATGTGGAAGATGATTGGAAAATTTGTAACACATTGCATCTTAATCCGGGTTTTGCTTATACGATGTTTTCTGTAGGAAAGAAAATCTATTCAAATTATCAACCGAGATTTTCTCTGAAGTATTCTCCGTTGGAAGATTGGTCTTTTAAAGGTTCATATACAAGAATGAGTCAGTGCGTACATCTGTTGAGTTCAACACCGATATCATTACCGACCGACCTTTGGGTACCGATTACAGAAAATATTAAACCTGAAACTTCCGATCAGTTTTCAGTCGGTGTATATTACACCGGTATCAAGAATTGGGAATTTTCATTGGAAGGTTATTACAAAAAACTCAACAATGTACTTGAATACAAAGACGGTATGAGTTTTATGGGTTTCTCATCCAATTGGCAAGATCTCGTATCAATGGGAGAGGGCACTTCCAAAGGTTTGGAACTGTTGATAAAAAAGAATACCGGTAAGGCTACGGGATGGATAAGTTATACATTAAGCAAGTCTGACAGAGATTTTGTTTCGGATTCGCAAGTCAACAACGGAGATCCTTTCCCCTTTACATACGACCGCCGTCATAATGTAGGAGTTGTTTACAATCAGAAATTTAATGACAGAATAGATTTGGATCTTACTTGGACATTCTATAGCGGTGCACATGCTACTGTTTCTAACTCTCAAGAAGCAATATTATTTCCGGGAACACGTCCGGGCGAATATACTGACGCTTATTCCGATCTTGATGATTCTTATAATAATCCGTCTAATACTGATTATGTGGAGAATCGCAATAATTATACATTGCCTTCTACACATCTGATGTGTCTTGGCGTAAATTTTCATAAACAGAAAAAACGTTGTGAACGAGTTTTCAATCTGTCAGTGTATAATCTTTACAACGCTAAAAATCCTAACTTCTGTTTCTCAAAATCGGTTTACAATTCTGAAACCGGTGGCGAGCGTACTATATTGAGAAAAATTACTTTCTTAACAATAATTCCTTCTTTTACAATAACATATAAATTCTAACAGATTATCATGAAACGTTTTTGTTATATAATATTATTAATTGTATCCTTATTGTCATCATGTACTGAGGATATCGATTTGGAGGTAGAAAATACTGTAGGAACACTTTGTGCCAGCGGTTTTTTGTATTCCGATTGTGACAGCAATTTGTTATACGTTTCTCAAACCGGTGTTGTGAGTCCGAAAGAAATTTCAGATGCTCTTGTAAGAGTATATGTTAACGGAAAATTGTCAGAAGAAATTACACATTCGTATTCAAAAGGTTTTTACAAACTTACATCAATCTTTCATTCCGGCGACAGAGTAAAAGTAGAAGTTGAATACAAAGGCAAAACTTTGTATCGTGAATCAGTTTTACCCGAAATGCCGAAAGAAGTAAATGCCTCAGTAACTTTGGTTAAGAACAAGACTTATTATAATACGGAGCAGGAAGAATATGAAACTCATGATATGTTTCGTATTGATGTAAATTTTCCGGATATATCTTCTGATGATAATTATTATCGGTTGTATACTTTTGTTGACGGTTATTATACAGATATAAAAACAGAATCTCGTTATGTTAAAGATTCGGCAGTTATAGACGGTAGAATGGTTTATTTTGACAAAACTGAGTTTTATTCAGAAAAGACTGTTGAAAGATGTAATATATATCAGCCTTATATCAAAGAGTGTCCGCCTTTAACGGATGAGGAGATGTCAGCTGAAAATGAAATTACTTCTTCGTTATATAATCATTATATGACATTCAATAATTCACGGTTCAGAGGTTCTGATTGTAATTTAACTGTTTATCAACGTTTGAACTTCGGTTATGGAAACGAATATCCGCCTGAAACTTGCGGTCTGACATACGACGATGAAGAAGTGCCGGAATATAATTATATACAATATGTCGGAATAGAATCAGTTGATTTTGATACATATTATCTGTTGAAAACTCTCAACGGTTTTGAGTCCGGTTCGTTTGAGTCGAAAGAGTTAACAGGTTCAGTAAAGATGCGTCGAAATGTAACCGGCGGCAGTGGTAATATTGTTTTTATCGCTCGTAAAGTTACAAAAGTAGTTGTCTACGATCATTATAAACCATCTGCCGAAAAAAGCTATATATTGGTAAAATAAATTTTTGTCACCGAATTAAACGAATTAATCATAATAGTCGCAATGCGGTGATATAAAATTAGCCGGGGGTGTGTCTGTTACGACAACACCCCCGGAATTTTTGATGTGAAAATTGAACTATTCTTTTTTGATATTTTATTTTTTTGTTTTAAAGAATTTAATCAATTCGGTAAGATTTTCTGATTGTTGTGTTAAACTTGATGAATTGCTTGCCACTTCTTCGGCAATTGTTGCAATTTGCTGAATACCGGTGTTGAATCTTTGAACGGCAGTATTAATTTGTGAACCGCCCGAAGATTGTTCACGGCTGCTTGCCGCAATTTCTTGTACCAATTCTACCGTTTTTTCGATTTCAGGCAAAACGGTTGAGAATACATCTCCTGTTTGTTTTGCAACATCCACACCTTCAGAACTTACAGTGTCGATTTCTTTGGCTGCGATTGCACATTTTTCAGCAAGTTTTCTAACCTCGGCGGCTACTACGGCAAAACCTTTACCGTGTTCTCCGGCTCGTGCTGCCTCTACTGCCGCATTCAATGCCAATATATTGGTTTGGAATGCAATATCGTCAATTACAGAAATCTTTTGAGCAATATCTGTCATAGAAGTAACAGTTTTCTGTGCGGCTTCCCAACAATCCTTGATTGTTTTTGCAGCTGAATTTGCAATTTTTTCGGTACGTGCTGAATTTTCACTGTTTTGAGCAATTGATGTTGCCATTTCCTCAATTGATGAACTGATTTCTTCTGCCGATGCTGCTTGTTCGTTGGCTGAATTGCTCATCTGCAAACTTGCACGTTGCATTTCGTTGGCTGCTCCCGAAATTTCGTTTGACGAATTGATAATTGATGTAATAATATTCGTAAGTTTTTCTTTCATGTCAGCCATTGAATTTGAGAGCATTGCAAGTTCGCCTTCGCTGTCTTGATGCTCAAAATCTATTGTGAGATCGCCTTCGGTAAACTTACGTGCTTTGGCGATGTTGGAGTGAATCTGTTTTTTTAGTTGATGTATTGCATATCTTGCAAATATGAATACTAATAACATTGTAATTATGACTATGCTACTGCCTTGCACTCTCATTCTTACGGTTTTTTCGCTGATGTTTTCAACGTTTATCATCGATTGTTTTTCTATCATATTGTTCAAACCTTCAACGGATTTGCTCAATTCTTTACTGATATTCGGTAAGTCTGCTACTATCTCCAAAATTTTGTTACATTCATTGATAAACTCTTGATATTTATTCATATAGTCATTATGATAGCTGTTGAGTCTTCTTACCGTAGTTTTGTCGTCGGCAGAGAGGTCAAGAGCTGAAAGTTTGTTTATGTTGGCAGTAATTTCGTTGTTTATATCGTTACTTTTGTTCGCGTTTGCCATCGCTTCTTTGCCAAACAGATTTTTATCTAATAAAAGTATACTGTTGATATATTCACAAGCTCTTGCGTTTTCTACTTTTGAACTGTTTTTCAGTTTGTTGTAAAAGTTTGTCATGCGATTTTCGTAATTGGTACGCATTTCACCCATCTCGTTTATAACAGTTCCCATACTGTTGTAAATATCGTCCATGCCGTAAAACATCTTTGAAAGTTTTTCAAAGGAGGACATCAATTCTTCATATTGATTTTTTAGTTCTTGGGGAGTGTCTTCTTGTTGTATAAGATTTTCTAATTTCTTTTGATTTTCAATTGCTTGATTGTAACTTATAAGGCCTTGTTCTCTGTTGACTGTAGCTTCTCCGGAGAGGATAAACATCCTGAAGGCATTAACAGTTTCGTCCAGATCGTTATGAAAATTGTTGGCAATATCCAACATTGGGATATATTTTTTTACAAGAACTTGGGATTTTTCATCAATTTCTTTCATTCCGATAAGTGGTGCAATTGATACGATGGCCATTGGAATTAATAAAATGGCAAATGTAATTCCCAACTGAGTGCTTAGTTTAAAATTTTTGTACTTCATAATAGTTCAATTTTATCTTTTTAAGGTATTGTTTATTGTTACAAAAAAAAAGCCAAATATTAAATCATTACATCTTTTTTGCGGTTGTAAAGATTATTAAAAATTGAGATTATAACAAGTTTTTTTACTTTGATTTTTTTCGTCTTTTTTTATATATTTTTCCGCGGGGGTGCGCATGTGTCTTTTTTCCGTGGGTTTGCACCCACGGTGAAAATCAAACACCACTCCGTGGTTTTTCTTTAAATTGAGATTGAAACTTTTTTTTCTTTTTAGTTGATACCTTTGGGGTTAGGGCCGTATTTATTGGTTCCGGGTTGACTGTCTAAACAAAATAATATTATCATAATAATTGCTCCAATAATTAATGAAGTCAAAGTATCTATACTGCCAATTGCAAGTTTTGTTTCTGCAAACGGTATAGCGTAGACTAACAACCACCATGCACTTTTACCGGAGTCGTGCAAACGTCTTACTTGTAGCCCTAAGGATGGCAATAATAATATGTAGAAATAGATTTTTCCAAAAATAGATGCGTTTTTTGCTATTATATCTGCTTTTGTTACTGCATAGATTGTTACTACTGTTATGCTATAAATTAAACAGAAAATTAGATAATACAATACCCACATCCAATATTGTTTGCGTCTTGCTCTTCCTTTGAAATCGATGTAATGATTTGTGATTACATCAAAGAAATATTTTTTCATAAAGATTTTTTTAGTAAACAGCTGCAAATTTAATAATATTATTTGTTGTTTTGCTCTTTCGGAAAGATTTTTTTTGGGGGTTAGAATTTTGATTCTATATATTTGATTCCTAACAGTATGATAAATTCAATCAGAAACAGAAAGATTATTGATATTATGAGTTTGATTATTTTTCCGGATTTTTTCTTGTGACATACAAACCACAGGTCGGTTATGAAATATACTGCTGTTAATATAAAACAGATGTCAACAAAATTGCTGCCTGCGCTTGTTGTAAATGCAAAGTGTATAAACCATCCTATTGCAATGATTATTAATGCTACTATTATTAATCTCAATCCGTAGGCTGTGGGATTGTTGCGTAATAGAAACGTTTTTTTCTTGTTGGAGTTTTGCTGTTTCATAATTCATTTCTTTTGATTTTTTTTAAAACTTCTTTTTGTATGCAACAGCAAAACTTTTATTTTCAGGGGGATGTGCTGTTGTCTAATAATCTGTAAGGATTTCGGCAGCGTTTATCAAATGATTGAATTCTATGGCAGAAAGTGTTACGTCGGATTCTTTTACTCCGCCGAAAAGTGTGAGTTTTTGGCTGTAGAATCCTACGTTGTCTACTTTCATTTTTATTGTTTTGCCGTTTAGTTCCAACTGTATAACAAGGTTGGGATTGATTTTCCAAATTTCGTCGGCTGCTTTTTCTATTGTTTCTTTCAGGTGATTGTCTTTTATTTCGGGCGTACCTTCTGAAAGTTTTATGCAGAATTTGCAATCTTCGGTTCTGCGCAATAATGCGTGTGTGAGTTCGCATTTTTCTTTGTCATAGATTGTTGCGAATATTTCTGACGCATTGAAGTTGTTGCGACCGATTTTTATGTTTTTGATATTGTATTTTGCGTAATCGTCTTTTATTTTGGTTACGCTGGAGTGTGAACTCGATTTTAATGTATCGTTTACTGTAATTTTCGGACAGATAAATGCCGAGAGTTTCTTCAAAAGGTTTGAAGTGTAGGATTTTGTAAGGATTTTTGTACTGTTGAGGATTAATGCAGCTAAGAGTATTAATATAAACGGTAATACAATCAGTTTTCCGCCGGTCATGGCTATTGTTATTGCTAATGCAAGCAAGAATATATATATCACGCTGTTAGCAAGTATTAATGCTGATTTTGTTCCGTATATTTTACTTACAAATTCTTTGATTTCTGAATCGGTTTTCATTGTAATTATCATGTCTTTTTTTATTTTTTACAGTCTTTCTCTCTCTTTTAATTTTATATTCCTCAGTTTTGATATATGTGCTATATTATTTTCACAAGTCAAAGATGCGAAAATTGTTTAATTTAACAAAAAATTAAACTGTCTTTTTTTATTAGGTTTTTCACTCACGTTTAATTGTGTATTTTGTTTGTAATGATGTTGTTTTAGTTATGATGTTACACAAAAAGCAATTAGCCGTGTTTCATTCATAAAAAAATATCATGAATACGTGTTTTGTATTTGTTATTAACGTTAGTTTTTTATTTCTATTTTGTAAAACCGAAATTTTCTTAACATGTTTTTTTGTTTTACGTTTTGTAATAGTGTTGATGTTATTTTTTCTGTATATTTATTGTAAAATTTTAAGTTGTATGCAATGAAAATTGTTGTAAAGTAAAACAGAAATTTTTTTTTATGTTGCAGAGGTATTACAAGATATTGAATTGTAGTAGTTTAATAGTTAATTGAATTTTATTTTTTGCATTGTAGTAACATGTAAATAAATTTACAGTAAGTATATCATAATGTTAGAGAACAAATAAAAATCTGAAGAGATATACAAAAAAAAATTTGTCGGTAGGTTATAAATTTTATTACTTTGCATTTTGAATTATTAAAAGGCGTAGTCCTTTGCATAAATAAATAAATAACAATTTTGTGAAGTAATGGCAAAGAACTTAGTAATAGTGGAGTCCCCTGCCAAAGCTAAAACTATTGGCAAATTATTGGGGAGTGACTATTTGGTAAAACCAAGTTTCGGACATATCCGGGATTTAGCGAAGAAAAATTATGGAATTGATATCGAACATGGTTTTGAACCAACGTATGAAGTAGATGCGGAAAAGAAAAAAGTGGTGGCAGAGTTGCGCAAAGATTGCAAAGCTGCTGACCAAGTTTGGCTTGCATCCGATGAGGACCGCGAGGGGGAGGCTATTGCTTGGCACCTGGCGGTTACACTGAAATTGCCTGTTGAGACAACAAAGCGTATTGTTTTCCACGAAATTACTAAAAAGGCTATTGATGAGGCAGTTTTGAATCCTCGTACAATTGACATGAATCTCGTGAACGCGCAGCAAGCCAGAAGAATTCTGGACCGTCTCGTAGGTTTCGAACTTTCTGAAGTTCTTTGGAAAAAGGTTAAGAGTAATCTTAGTGCGGGTCGTGTGCAGTCGATGGCTGTCAGACTTATTGTAGAGAGAGAACGCGAAATTATGAGTTTCAATGTCTCTGATTATTATAAGGCTGTGGCAAAATTTGCTGCTCCCGATACAAAATCTTCTTTTAGAGCCGAATATTCCGGTGATTTGAAAGATGAAGCTCAGGCTAAGAAGTTTCTTGAGGGTTGTAAGGGTAGTGATTTTGTTGTAAAATCTGTAGAGACCAAACCGGGTAAGCGTACTCCGGCGCCGCCTTTTACTACTTCTACTCTTCAGCAGGAGGCCAGTCGTAAACTTGGTTTTTCTGTTTCTCAGACGATGTCTTTGGCTCAGAGTCTTTATGAATCCGGTTTTATTACATATATGCGTACCGATAGTGTAAACTTGAGCGATGTTTGTACTAATGCTTGTAAAGAGTTTATTACTAAAGAGTACGGTGCTAATTATTCTAAACCGCGTCAGTATAAAACTAAATCAAAAGGTGCTCAAGAGGCTCACGAGGCTATCCGTCCGACTTCGATGAAACTTGTTGTAAGTCAGAAATGGGATGAACAGCGTCTTTATGAAATTATTTTGAAACGTACTTTGGCGTCTCAGATGTCTGATGCTGTAATTGAGCGTACTAATGTAAGTATCGAAGCTTCTAATAATAAAGCTCAGTTTTCTGCTACCGGTGAGTTTATAAAGTTTGACGGTTTCTTGAAAGTTTATCTTGAAGGTACTGACGACGAAACTGCTAAAGATGAACAATTGCTTCCGGCTCTTACTGTTGGTAGCAAAGTAAAACTCAACGAATTGGAAGTTAATCAGCGTTTTACACATGCTCAGCCGAGATATACTGAGGCTTCTTTGGTAAAACGTTTGGAGGAACTTGGTATCGGTCGTCCTTCTACTTATGCTCCGATTATTACTACTATTATAAAGCGTGGTTATGTTTTGAAAGAAGATCGTACCGGTACAGAGCGTGAATATGTAAGTCTTGTTTTGAAAGACGATAAGATATCTCGAAATGTTAAAAAAGAAAATACCGGTTACGAGAAGAATAAACTTTTCTGTACTGATATTGCGATGGTGGTTACCGATTATTTGTCGGAACATTTCAATGATATTATGGATTACAACTTTACAGCTACTGTAGAAAAAGATTTTGATGAGATAGCTGAAGGTAATTTGGAATGGGCAAAGATGTTGAAAGATTTTTATGACCCGTTTCATGATACAATCCAAAAAAGTATTGAAGGTAAACGTAGTGTCGGCGAGCGTATTTTAGGTGAAGATCCTCAAACCGGAAAAGTTGTAATGGTAAGAATCGGACGTTTTGGTCCTATTGTACAATTGGGCGAAAATTCCGAAGAAGATAAACCTGTTTATGCAAGTTTGAGCAAAGATCAGCATATTGAAACTATTACATTGGAGGAGGCTCTCAACCTTATCAACAATGAACAGGGCGGACGTTTGATTGGTGTGGATCCTCAGACCGAAAAGAATGTATACGCGCGTGTAGGACGTTTCGGACCGATGGTTCAGCTCGGTGAAAATACTGATCCTGATAAGCGTTACGCTACGATACTCAAACCGTTGACAGTAGAGACAGTTACATTGCCTCAAGCTTTGAAACTTTTGGAACTTCCGAGAACTATCGGCGAATACGAAGGTAAGAAAATTACGGTTTCGGTTGGTCGTTTCGGTCCGTATATTGCTCACAACAGCAAATTTGTTTCATTGAAAAAAACTGACGACCCGTTAACAATCGGTTATGACAGATGTGTAGAACTTATTCTGCAAAAGCGTGAGACCGATGCGGCTCGAATGATAAAAGAATTCAATGAAAATCTTAAGATTGTAAAAGACCGTTGGGGACATCCTACTGTTTTTTACAAGAAGAAGTATTTCAAGTTGGCAGCTCAGACCGATCCTGAGAAACTTACAGAAGCAGAATGTCTTGCAATAGCAGGAGTAAAACCCGGTGAGCAAGAAGAAAAAGAAGTAAAAGAGAAAGCTAAAAAGACTTCTACGAAAAAAACTGCTGCAAAAAAGACTACTACGAAAAAAACTGATTCAGGTAAAAAAACGACAAAGAAATCAGAATAGATGTGAATTAGGCACAGATATTGAATATGAGAAATACTGTAAAAAAAACTTTTAAATTTATATAAACATGAAACATAAATTCTTATTCTTGATCGTTTTGTTGGCTTTTGCTATGCAGACAATCGCGCAGCAAGATCCGCATTACAGCCACTTTATGTTTAATCAGCCGTCATACAATCCGGCATATTGCGGCACAAGTGGAATGATAAACGGTACAATGATATACAGAGATCAGTGGATGGGATTGACAGGCGGTCCTAAAACACTGATGCTAAGTGCAGATGCACCGGTAAGATTATTCGGTACATCAGGAGGTGCCGGTATTACGCTGATAAACGATGAAATAGGATACGAATCAAATTTTACAGCAAAATTGGCTTACGCATATCATATTCAAGCCGGCTCCGGGATGTTGTCATTCGGAGTAGATGCAGGTTTGTTCAACAAGTCGATAAACGGAGATTGGCAGTTTCCGGACGAGCATGAATCAATTTTTGCGGGAAAAACACGTAAAATGATATTTGATTTGGGAGCAGGCATGTATTACAATGTAGGCGGCTTAACACTCGGATTATCATCAATGCACGTTATGAAACCTGTATTGGATTTTTCGGAAGACGGAGAAACTTATATGGCGAGACATTATTATTTTACGGGAACATATAATATTTCTTTGGCTAATTCGTTATTTGAGTTGACACCTGGTTTCATCCTTATGTCTGACGGCAGTACGATGCAAGCAGATATAAATGTTAATCTTTTATACAATAAAAAAGTATGGGGTGGCGTTACTTATAGAAACGAGGACGCGATAGCTATTTTGGCAGGCTTTACTTTGATGGGCGATCTCAAAGTAGGTGCGGCATACGAGTTTGGGCTCTCGAAATTGCGTAAAACCAACTCGGGCTCATTTGAATTGATGTTGGGATACGCATTTATGCCTGAAAGAAGCAAACCCGCACAGAAAGTTCGTAGCGTAAGGTTCTTGTAAAAAAAAAGATAATAAAAATATCAGCAAAAATAATAAATAGGTATTATGAAAAAAGTAATTGTAGCAGCGGCATCAGGACTATTGATACTCAGCGGATGTAGCAATAGTGGCAACGGTGAACTGATAGGAGCACAGAATCGTCCTGCTAACTATGTTGAAACTGATCCTTACGGAATGGTTTTTATTCCACAAGGTAGTTGCACCATAGGACCTAACGATCAAGATGTTCCATTTGCGATGACCGCTCAGGCTAAAACTATTACCGTCGATCCGTTTTGGATGGACGACACTGAAATCACAAACAATGAATATCGTCAGTTTGTAGAATGGGTTAGGGACTCTATCGCAATGCGTTTGTGTTTGCTCGCAGGTGCCGGCGAAGGTTCCAAAGGTAATCTTTTCAAAATCGAAGTTGATGAAGAAAAAAACGATCCAAACGAATATGACCCAACTGACCCCAAAACATGTTGGTTGAATTGGGAAAACAGAGACCTCGTTTGGGATAAATCAGGCAAAGGCGAAGAACGTCAAGCTATTTCTGATGCAGTACAAGATTTGTACCTCATAAAAGAAGAACGTTTCAATCACCTTCAGGAAATCGATACAAGGAAACTTATCTTTGATTATCAATGGGTAGATCTCCGTCAAGCTGCTCTCAAACAGAACAGATACAATTTTAATGAAGATTTTACCGGTGGTAGCTACGAAGGTACTGTTATTGATGCAAAAGGTAATGTTGTTCAGATTCAGGACAGACGCTCTTTCATTATGCAAGGTCGTATCAATGTATATCCTGATACACTCTGTTGGATGAGCGACTATACATATTCTTACAACGAACCTATGGCTCGTAAGTATTTCTGGCACGTAGCATTTGATGATTATCCAGTTGTAGGTGTTAATTGGAAACAAGCTACAGCATTCTGTATTTGGCGTTCAGACCTTCTTAACAACTATTTGACACACAATGGTCAGCCACGTATGGAAGAATACCGACTCCCGACCGAAGCTGAGTGGGAATACGCTGCCCGCGGCGGCTTGGCATTATCAATGTATCCTTGGGGCGGTCCTTATACAAGAAACAATTCAGGTTGTTTTATCGCAAACTTCAAACCGCTTCGTGGTCGTTATGCTGACGACGGCGCTGCAAGAACAATTCAAGTTGCGACATACGCTCCTAATGAATACGGTCTTTATGATATGGCGGGTAATGTTTCTGAGTGGACATCTAACGCATTTGACGAAAGTGCTTACAGCTATACCCATGATTTGAACCCTGATTACAGCTACAACGCTTTGGCTGACGATCCTCCAGTATTGAAAAGAAAAGTTATCCGTGGCGGTTCTTGGAAAGACGTCGGATACTATCTCCAGGTTGGTACACGTACTTACGAGTATCAAGATACTGCAAAGTGCTACATCGGTTTCCGTTGTGTAAGATCATACATGGGACGTAGTGCTTCAGATTGGGATTATGGCAAATAATGAATTTAATATTTCATAATACTATATGCCGATATGCAAAAACGGGAACCAAATCCCAAAACAATTTTTGCATATCGGTATTTTTTTTGTAAAAATAATTGCAGAAGAATATTTTTCTACGATAATTATTACAAAAAAATGCTGTTTTCCTACAAAGATTATACAAACAAACAGACTAAAATCAGTTTGAAAAATATTTATTTGTAGTTTAAAAACAATACAATAAGTAACAACCATAAAAAAACAGTAAAAAAAGAATCTGTTACTCTTAGGGTTGGAATAAATTTTGCTTTTTCTTAAAAAAAATTAAAAAAATCTGTTATTAAATTTTTTTAATAAAAAAAAGATATGTAATTTTAGCCGTTGAATTTGCACTTACGTATGTACACTTTAAGTGTCAAATCGCGGAAACTAAAGAATTTAAATAAACAAATAATAAATAATAATTTTTCAATTAAACTAAAGAAAACATATTATGGTAGCATTTAACAAAACCAAAAAATTTGCGAAGATTTTCCAGAAGGTAAACTCGCTTGGTGCTGCTGTCGTTATTGTCGGCGCGTTGTTCAAAATTCAGCACTATCCTGGTGCATCTGTTATGTTGATGGTAGGTTTGTTGACAGAAGCTGCAATCTTTACTATTACAGCGTTTGCTCCGCTTCCAGTAGAATACCACTGGCATAACATCTTCCCGGAATTGTTGATTGGTGAAGAAATTGAAGAAAAAGTGTATGAAGCAAACAACAAACCGGCTCCTGTAGCTCACTTCAATGAGGAAACCGGTGAAATTGACTGCTCAGACCTTCAGTATTCATTCTCTGGTGGCGCAAGTGCTGGTCCTGCAGCAAAAGGTCCTGTTACCGATGGTACTGCTTTGGCTAAGTTTAACGAAATGCTTGAAAAATCTAGCAACAACGGTAATTTCTTTGATAAACTCGGTAACTCATTTGCTGATTTCACTGAAAACGTTAAAGGTATGGCTACTGTAGCTAACTCTGCTGTAGCTGCTAAATCTTTCACAGATAGCCTTTCTTCAGCTTCATCAGCTGTTTCTTCTATTAACTCATCAGCAGAAGATCTTTCTAACACACTTAGCAACGTTCAAAACAAATTTGCTGGTGTTTCAGACCTTGATTTCTCTGCTCTTAAATCTGGTAACAAAGAATACAGCGATAATATCTCTAAACTCAACAACAATCTTAAAGCTATCAACGGCGTATTTGAACTTCAGCTTGCTGAAATCGACTTCGATACAATGATTGCTGGTCTTAAAGAATCTGTTCAGGGTGCTAAAGATTACTCTACTGAAGTTACAAAACTCAGCAAGAACCTTCAAGCTCTCAACACAGTTTATGGCAATATGCTTACAGCTTTGAACGTAAAAATCAGCTAATAATTTAGACTGAACATCTACAAATTCAAAGTATTAAACATTTTATTCATTTTATAAACTATTTATATTTAAGACAATGAGTGGAGGAGGAAAAGAAACCCCAAGGCAGGCGATGATAGGTATGATGTACCTATTCTATACCGCACTTTTGGCTTTGAACGTTTCTGCTGAAATTCTTACCGCTTTCACATTGGTAGACGGTAGTTTGAGAAAAACTAACTCTATCACAGAAGGCGTTATCGAATCGGCAGTAAATGATTTTACAGTTGCCATGAGTACAAACCCTGCCGGAACTAAAAAATATAAGGAACTTGCTGACGAAGTAATCGACGCAGCAAACTTCTCTTATAAACAAATTCAGCACTACAAATTAGCTTTGGTTGGTACTCTCGAAGGCGTTTATACAGGCGATTACAAAGCTGAATACAACGCATCGCTTGACCAACAAGATGCAGATATCGAAATAGCTCTCCGTGATAAATGGTCAGCTGATATGCCTGACGCAAAAGATAAAAATCTCGTTGATATTGACGACCTCGTTTCTAAAAAAGACGATAACAATGTCGGCGGTGAAATCTTTATCCAAAACGGACAAGGTCAAAAAGTAGCTGATCAACGTCAAGCATATCGTGAAAAACTTATCGATGTAATCAACAGAGCTACAGACAATAGTCCTAAATCTTTGGAAGCTAAAGAATCTCTTGCTAAGAGCTTGCAAGAAATGCTTAACACCAACAAACAAAAGTCAGAAAGTGATGATGTTGACTCAGTAGATTGGGCTATTTCTAACTTTGAGCACTTACCTGCTGCCGGCGTTTTGACTCTTATGACAAAAATGCAGTCAGACGTTCGCAACACAGAATCAATGGTTTTGTCTTACCTTCTTAATCAGATTGGTAAAACTGATATGAAGTTCAACGCTATCAAGGCTGTTGTTAACGCTCCTTCAAGCTACGTACTTCAAGGTCAGGAATACAAATCTGAAATCTTTATCGCAGCATACGACTCAACCGATAATCCTGAAATTTTGGTAGGCGGTAGCGCAATACCTGTTAAAAACGGTGTTGGTGTCTACACAGGTTCTACTGCAAACGTAGGTGCTAAATCTTACAACGGTGTTATCAAGTTGAAAAACAAATCTACCGGTGAGGTAAAAGAATATCCGTTTAAGGGCGAATACGAGGTAGGACAATCTTCATTGTCAGTATCTCCAACCAAGATGAACGTTCTTTATATCGGTGTTCCAAACCCAATCGAAATTACTGCATCAGGTACTCCATCTGAAAAAATCGTTGCAAGTATTTCTTCCGGTAGCTTGGTAAAACAAGGTGGTGCCGGAAATTATGTTGCAAATGTAAAAACTCCGGGTGAAGTTACTATTTCAGTAAGATCAACAGAAGGTGACGGTAAAACACTTGGTACTAGAAAATTTCGTGTAAAGAAAGTTCCAGATCCAGTAGCTGTTGTAGGTAGCGACAAAGCTAACAAACGTGGTGGTAACATCTCTAAAGCTGTTCTTTCAGCTCAAGCAGGTGTTAAAGCAGAGCTTGAAAACTTTGACTTCGATATGAAGTTCCAAGTTGTAAGTTTCCGCGTTTCTGCTACAATCAAAGGTTTTGCTCAAGACGCACAAATTACCGGTGCAGCATTCAATGCTAACGCTAAACAAATCATCCAACAAGTTCCATCTGGCGGAAAAGTATACATCGAGGATATCAAAGCAAAAGGTCCTGATGGTACAACACGTGATTTGGGTACACTTTGTTTCAAGGTTAGATAATATTATAAAGGAGATATCCAAAAAAATATTCCACCTTTAAACAATATTCTATACTAAAAAGAGTTTTAATATTACAGAAGTTTTATTAAAACTCTTTTTTTATGGATGTTTATTTTATTCGATAATAATTATGAAAAAATTTTTGTTTTTAATGGCAATTGCTGCTGTATTGCAGTGCGTAGATGCAGTAGAATCTCATGCGCAAGTATTGCTTGGTTTGCCTTACGAAAAGATACATACAGTAAATCGTAAACCTGTTGCTTATCAGTTCGTTAGAGAAGCTGACGTGATGTGGTCGAAGATTATCTGGCGTCGTATTGAGTTGACAGAAAAAGCCAATCAGCATCTCTACTTCCCTAATGAGCCTCAAGACAATAGAATGAGTTTGATTGACGTAATCCTCGAAGGTATCCATACACAAGGTTTAACTGCTTATGGTACTATCGGTGATGACGAATTCAGTAACATCATTACTGAAAAAGAAGTTCATACCAACATGGGTGCTACTCAAAAAACAATGGATGTAGAAGACCTTGACGGTGTTACTACTACTCAGATTATTGATGAGCCTTATCACTCTGAAGACGTTAAAGCATATTTGCTTAAAGAGCTTTGGTTCTTTGACAAACAACGTTCTGTTTTGGAAGTAAGAATCATTGGTATTTGCCCTATACGTTACAGATTCCGTGAGGAAGATGTTGACCGTGAAAAACCAATTCCTGTAAAAGCTTTTTGGGTATATTATCCGGAAGCTCGTAAAATCCTTTCAAATGCTGAATGTTTCAACCCTCTCAACGATGCACAGCGTTTGAGCTACGGTGATGTTTTGGAAAAGAGATATTTTTCAAGCTATGTTTACCAGGAATCCAACATGTATAATAACCGTTCTATCAACGAGTATACCACAGGACAAGAAACATTGTTGGAAGCTGACAAAATCAAAGAAACAATTTTTAATTTCGAACAAGATCTTTGGGAATACTAAAATTCCCTATGTTTAAGTATACAAAAGCGGTTGTCTTTTTTATGAAAAGGCAGCCGTTTTTTTTTATATACTTACGGCTGTGTCGGAGTGAGTGTGTTGATATTGATAAAAAAATAAGGTTGTTACATCTAAAGTAACAACCTTATTAAAATGAAAGATTATTGGAAATTTTTATGCTTTGAGACCGCCGGTGATTGCGATTGTTTCGCCGGTGATGTAAGCTGCATCGTCAGAAGCTAAGAATGCTGCTAATGCTGCTACTTCTTCTGCTTCACCAAAGCGTCCGAGTGAAATACCTTTTTTGAGTTCTTCTTCGTTGAGAGAGCTTGTCATATCGGTTTTAATGAATCCCGGAGCTATTGCGTTGACAGTGATATTTTTGCCGCCAACTTCTTTTGAGAGAGCCTTTGTAGCAGCGATTATTGCGCCTTTTGCGGCAGAATAGTTGCATTGTCCCGGTAATCCGATAAGACCTGAAACTGATGCCATGTTGATAATACGTCCGTGTTTTTTGCGAATCATTTTCTTAACAACAGTTCTTGTAACGTTGAAAAAACCGTCCAAAGAAGTGCTGAGTACCTTGTGCCATGCTTCAGCTTCCATCATCGGGAGCAATGAATCAGAAGTTACTCCTGCGTTGTTTACCAATACGTCGATGTATGCGTCTTTGTTTTCAGACTGCCATTTTTCGATAGCAGCAGTAGTTTCTTCGAGGTTGGCAACATTAAATTTGATGATTTCGCCTTCTTCGCCGGCTTCTTTTGTAAGTTGCTGAGTTTCTACAGCTTTTGCTTCGTTGGATACGTAGTTGATTAATACGTGATAACCTTGGCTTGCAAGTTTCACGCATATTGCGCGTCCTATACCGCGGCTTCCGCCTGTTACTAATGCGTATTTCATTTTTTTGTATAGTTTCGTTAATAATATAATTCTTCTTCTTTGGCGTTGAGGTATTTATTGATTGTTATTACCGACGCCAACAATGTTACTGTCATACCTATTATCATCATTGTGAGCAGGGTAGGGTAGAAAGATGATATTGTAAACACTCCTTTTAATATTTTTTCTATGAATTTTATTGTGAGTGTTAATCCTGC
The DNA here is from genome assembly GCA_017541145.1 of Bacteroidales bacterium. Classification (GTDB taxonomy): domain Bacteria; phylum Bacteroidota; class Bacteroidia; order Bacteroidales; family UBA3824; genus UBA3824. Next base: position 23,970 of record JAFXZT010000155.1, read on the forward strand.
TACTGATAACAGTATAGCTGCCAAACTTTGTAAAAATGATTTTTTTAGGTACGGACTTGATATTTTCCAATTGCTTGCTCCTATGAGTTTTGCTGTTCGGATATCAAATCTGTCGTTTGACATCTGCAATTTTATGCAGTTGGAAATCAATATGATTGTTATTATTAATAGTATTATTGTTAACACCAAAACAATCATTGCTACGTTTGAAATTACAGTTGTAGCATTGTTCCAAATATCTTTCGGGTAGTATACATCGTCTACGCCGTGCAATTTGCTGAGATATTTTTCTACAGCTTTTATACTGTCCATGTTGGCATAATCTTCAGCAATTCTGATTTCGATTTGAGAGAAAAGCGGGTTTTCTCCGTCAAGAATTTCCACAAAATCTTCACCTAATTCTTCAATTAGTTCTTCTACACCGTCTTCTTTGTCGATGTACTTAGTTTCTTTGGCAAAGTCTTTTGCTTCGATTCTTTTTATCAATTCGTTGTTGTCTGCTTTTGTATTTCTATCGTTGAGAGTAACAGTCATTCTAATTGTAGACCTAAACATCTCACTGATATGCTGAGTGTTGAACAAAAGCATAAAGAACAGTCCCGCCATATATAATACTAAAGCAATGCAGAGTGTGCTGGTAAAATACGAAGTAATTACTTTTCGTCTGTAAGCCTTGTTTTTAAGCGGCTGTTGTATTTCCGTTTGTTCCATTACGTATTTGATTTGTTGATTATTGAGCTTAAAAATTTCAAAATGCAAATATAGAAATTTCTTTTTGGCTTTTTAAGTTTAAAAATATAAATTTGCAGAAAATTTTTATAAATAGCAAATAATGAAAACAGCACTTATTACAGGTATTACAGGTCAAGATGGTGCTTACTTGGCAGAGTTCCTTATAAAGAAGGGATACAAAGTTCACGGTATCAAACGCCGTAGCTCTCTTTTTAATACAGAACGTATCGACCATCTTTATCAAGACCCACATGAAGAAAATCGTAATTTTGAACTACATTACGGTGATTTAACCGATTCTACGAACTTGATTAGAATTGTTCAGGAAGTACAACCTGATGAAATTTACAACTTGGCAGCAATGAGTCACGTTGCTGTAAGTTTTGATACTCCTGAATATACTGCTAATGCCGATGGTCTTGGTACTCTCAGACTTTTGGAAGCTATCAGAATCCTTGGTATGGAAAAGAAAACTCGTATTTATCAGGCTTCTACTTCAGAATTGTTTGGTAAAGTACAGGCAGTACCTCAAAACGAGAAAACTCCGTTCTATCCTCGCAGTCCATACGCTGTTGCAAAACTTTATGCTTATTGGATTATGGTAAATTATCGTGAGGCTTACGGTATTTTTGCTTCTAACGGTATTCTTTTCAACCATGAGTCACCAATCAGAGGTGAAACATTTGTTACAAGAAAGATTACCAGAGCAGCTTCACGTATTGCACTTGGTATGCAAAAATGTCTTTACCTCGGAAATCTTTCTTCAAAACGTGACTGGGGACACGCTAAAGATTATGTACAAGCGATGTGGATGATTCTTCAGCATTCTCAGCCTGATGATTTTGTAGTTTCTACCGGTGTTACTACTACAGTTCGTGATTTTGTATCATTGGCATTCAAAGAAACCGGTGTTACACTTGAATTCAAGGGCGAAGGTGTTGACGAAGTTGGTGTTGTATCAGCAGTTTCTGACGATCCGTTGTATCGTGATATCAAACAACATGTAAAAGTCGGTGATATTTTGGTAAAGGTAGATCCTCAATATTTCCGTCCTACAGAAGTTGATTTGCTTATTGGTGACAGTACCAAAGCTCGTACAATTCTCGGTTGGAAACCGGAATATGATTTGGCAAAACTCGCTCACGAAATGGTTCAGTCTGACCTCAAGATTATGAAGAAAGACCGTTACCTTGCTGAAGGCGGTTTCAAAATTCTTAACTATTTTGAATAGAAAATGAACAAAGATTCCAAAATATATGTAGCCGGCAATCGCGGTCTTGTAGGCAGCGCAATTTGCCGTGCTTTGCAACGTAAGGGTTACAACAATTTGGTGTTTACACCTCATGCTCAGTACGATTTAATTGATACCAAAACTGTAGAAGCATTTTTCGAGAAAGAACGTCCGGAATATGTATTCCAGTCGGCAGCTCATGTTGGAGGTATTATCGCAAATCTTACTTACAGAGCAGATTTTATTTATCAGAATTTGATGATTGAAGCCAATATCATCAATTCAGCTTATAAATACGGTGCAAAAAAATTGTTGTTCTTGGGTTCAAGCTGTATTTATCCGAAAAATCCTCCTCAGCCAATGAACGAGGATGTACTTTTAACATCAGAACTTGAATACACAAATGAACCGTATGCATTGTCGAAAATAGCAGGTATCAAACTTTGTGAAAGTTACAATTTGCAATACGGTACCAATTTTATTTCCGTAATGCCAACCAATCTTTATGGTCCGAATGATAATTACAATCTTGAAACTTCGCACGTTTTGCCGGCGATGATTAGAAAATTTCATCTCGCAAAATGTTTGGAAAATCATGATTTTGAATCAATAAAGTTGGATCTCAACCGTAGACCGATAGAAGGTATTTCCGGAGCAAATTCTCAAGAAGAACAACTTGCAATCATAAAGAAGTACGGTATTTCCGGACTTGGTAAAGATGCTACAGTAGAGCTTTGGGGCGACGGTTCTCCTAAACGTGAATTTTTACATTCCGACGATTTGGCTGATGCATGTGTTTTCCTTATGGAAAATGTTGATTTTGCTGATATCCTTAAAAAACAATTTGATGTAACTGATTTTACTGTACCTTATATAAAGAAAGAAATCAGAAATACACATATTAATATTGGTACCGGCAAAGAATTATACATCAGAGAATTGGCTCAGATGGTAAAAGAAACTGTAGGTTTTGGCGGCAACGTTGTTTGGAATTCTGACAAACCAAACGGTACACCTCAGAAACTTCTCGATGTATCAAAGCTCGAAAGTCTTGGTTTCAAATACAAAATCGAACTTTGCGACGGTGTTAAGATGAGTTACAATAATTATCTTAACGATCAACCTAAATAATTTTTTGAAAAAAAGTATAAAATAAAAATCCGCGGCGAAATTCAATTTTCACTGCGGATTTTTTATGATTGTTAATGAAACAATTTGCAAAAATTTAGAATTTAAAACTTGTGATTTTTTCAAATTGTTTAACTCTTTCTGCGATATCTTGGTCGGTGAGATTTTGAAGATTTTCTGTACCGAATTTTTCACAACAGAAACTTCCCATTACTGAACCTGCAATTACTGCTGCTTTAATTGTTTCAAAATCTGTTTTGCCTTTTGCTGCAACATAACCGCAGAAACCGCCTGCAAAACTGTCTCCACAGCCGGTTGGATCTACTACTGTATCCAAAATCAAAGCCGGAGCCGAGAAATAATTGCCGTCTGCTGAAAATACCAACGCACCGTTGTCACCTTTCTTAATAATAAGGTATTTTAAGCCCTTCGCCAAAATCTTTTTAGCGGCTTTCAACAATACAAATTCGCCTGAAAGTTGTCTTGCTTCTTCGTCGTTGATTGTTAAAACATCTACCATTGAGATTGTTTCTTCCAATTCTTTGGGTGTTCTTTCCATCCAAAAATTCATTGTGTCCAAAACAATTAAATCCGGTCTTTTCGAAAATTGTTTGATAATTGCACTCTGAATTGTCGGTGTGATGTTGCCGAGCATCAAAACTTTTGCGTTTTTGTATGATTCAGGAACGGTTGGATTGAAGGTTTCGAAGCAATTTAATTCCGTTTTTAACGTAGTTCTTTCGTTCATGTCCTTGTTATATTTGCCCGCCCAGAACATCGTTTTCTGATTATTGTCAACCTTAACTCCTTCTGTATCAACACCGTTACGATGAAGGATGTCGAAAAATTCAGGGGTGAAATCATTACCCACAACTGATACAAGTCTGGGCTTAACTCCTAAACGACTGGCTGCCAACGAGATATAAGGAGAAGCGCCGCCAATTATCTTGTCAGTCTTTCCAAAAGGAGTTTCAATGGCGTCAAAAGCCAAACTTCCTGCTACTACTAATTCATTCATTTTTAATGGTTTATAAAAAAGTTTGAAAATTTTTGAAATTTTTTGCAAATATAATTTTTTTTTTTGGAAAATCCTCTCTATCTTTGCATCGCAAAAAGGGAAAAACCCGAGGTTCTTACTAAAAACATTAAATTCTCCAATAGCTCAGTTGGTTAGAGCATCTGACTGTTAATCAGAGGGTCCGTGGTTCAAGTCCACGTTGGAGAGCCTTGTTTTTTTCATGATTTGAATTTTATTTATTTTTTTAAGTAAAGTTTAAAGGTTTAATAATCTCCAATAGCTCAGTTGGTTAGAGCATCTGACTGTTAATCAGAGGGTCCGTGGTTCAAGTCCACGTTGGAGAGCTTTTTTTTCATGATTTGACTTTTTATTAATTTATAAAGTTTTAAGGGTATAATAATCTCCAATAGCTCAGTTGGTTAGAGCATCTGACTGTTAATCAGAGGGTCCGTGGTTCAAGTCCACGTTGGAGAGCATCAAATTTTGTCATGTCGTTCCGGAGCGTTGTTAGGATGTTCCGGAATTTTTTTTATATATTGTTGACTTCTTTTCTTGAAATTAATAATTCTTGCACTTTTTCTTATGTATTCCTTTTGTAATGAATTATAAATACAATCAGATAAAAAAAAAGATGTCAGTCGTAAAACTTTGATTCCGTTTACAATCTCCGTTTTTTCTGAGTAATCATCTTGTTGATAACTTCTGTAATTCGTTGAAATTTAAAATTATATGATGTTGATAATAGGATTTGATTGTTGCTGTATAATTTACTGTTGGTAAAGTAATCAAGTCAGATTATGTTTCTTTGATTGTTGATAACTTTTTCTATGAATTATATTTTGTGGATAACTTCTGTAAATTGTTGTAGAATAGATTTTTGTGTTGTGAATTTAATTCTTTTTAGTAAAAATAAAGATGTATTGATGTAAAAATAGATGAGAAATCATGAATCAACAATTTCTACATGTAAGCATCGTAATTTACATAAATAGTGGATAACTTTTGTAAGATATTGTAATAATGATATTTATGTTGTGAATATAAACAAAAAAGTGTGTCCCGAAGAATTTCGGAACACACTTAATATTTGATGTTTTATTCTTCAGAATAAAAATTATTTGATGCCGGAAACGTGTTTTTGCCAGTTCCATGCATTAAGCATTGTTTGTTCGATAGGTGCAACAGCTTTCCAACCGAGTTCTTCGTTAGCAAATTTTGTGTCAGCCCAAATTTTTTCGATATCACCTTCGCGACGACCAACTATTTTGTAGTTGAGTTTTACGCCGGTAGCTTTTTCAAATGCGTTAATCAATTGAAGTACAGAAAGTCCGTTGCCTGTACCGATATTGAAAAATTCGAGTTGTTTCTTCTGTTTGTTGTTTTCCATACGTTGTACAGCTGCGATGTGAGCATCTGCGAGGTCGATAATATCGATATAATCGCGGATAGGAGTGCCGTCAGGAGTGTCGTAATCGTTGCCGAATACGCTGAGACATTCGCGGATGCCGGCTGCTGTCTGTGTGATGTATGGTACGAGGTTTGCCGGTACACCCAATGGCAATTCACCGATTAATGAACTTGGATGTGCGCCTACCGGATTGAAATATCTTAATGCAATGGCGTGAAGTTCCGGATTTACTTTTACAAAATCGCGGATGATTTCTTCGTTGATTTGTTTGGTGTTGCCGTATGGAGAAAGTGCCTCTTGTATCGGAGATTGTTCTGTTACAGGAAGTTTTTCCGGTTGACCGTAAACTGTGCATGATGAAGAGAATACAAGATTTGGAATATTGAATTCTTTCATTGCTTCAAGGATGTTGATAAGACCGTTGATATTGTTTCTGTAATATTTCAACGGAACTTGTACCGATTCACCTACAGCTTTTGATGCGGCAAAGTGGATGATTGACTGAATACCTTGATTTTTTTTCAAGAAATCGAAAAGTTGCTGTTTATCTGCTACGTCTACTTTTCCAAAAGTTGGTTTTATGCCTGTGATTTTGGTGATGTTGTCAATTACATCTTCAGAAGAATTGCTAAGGTTGTCAACAATTACAACTTCATAACCCTTTTGTTGAAGTTCTACTGTGGTGTGAGATCCAATAAATCCGGTTCCACCTGTTACTAAGATCTTTTTCATAGTTTATAGTGTATGTTAAAACGATTTGCACAAAAATTACGGTTCAAAGTTAAAAAAAAACGCTGAGTTCTTTTATATGATTTAAAAATATTTTATATTTGCTTTCTGAAATTTTGCGCCCAAGGCTGCAAGATGTTCAACCAAACTACGTGAATAATACATAAATAGATTATGGCAAGTTTAACTTCTATATTTAAAGATGTATTGCTGACCAATGACAGCATTACAGTGCCAGGGTTCGGCACATTCGAAACTTCTTATCAGGCTGCTCAGCTCGATGAGAAAACGGGTGTTATTTATCCTCCTACTAAGTCTGTGACTTTCAACGCTTCTAAAACAGATGACCGTGAGAACAAACTTGTAGAGTATCTGAAAAACAAATTGGCTTTGGACGATAATGCTGCTAAGGCTGTTATTGATGAATTTATTTCGCAAGCCAATTCTAGATTTGCCGACAAGGCATCTTTGACTATTGATGAAGTTGGTGTTTTGTCAAAGGCTGAAGACGGTTCTATTAGTCTTCAATCTGTTCCGTCAAATCTCTCTATCGACAATTACGGAATGGATACTGTAGAAGTAGAACAAGTAGAAGAAAAACAGAGAATTGCTGCAATGGCTACCTCTAATACTGTTGCAAACAATACAAAAGGCAAAACTTCGGTTGGTAAAAATACAAAAGCTACCACCAAAGTTTCTACCACTAAAACTACTACTACAACAACTACTACCACTACCCAAGAAAAGAAAAAATCAAATAAACTTCTCAAAGTATTACTCGTATTGTTGCCAATACTTGCTATTCTTACAATTCTGTTCTTTATATTCAAAGATGGAATCTTGGCTTGGATAGATAATTTGAGAGGTGAAAAGCAACCTGTTGAAACTGTACAAGTTGCAATACCGGATTCTATTGTTAACGAAGAAGAACCAAATACTGTCGGTATCGATGAAAATTCTGATGACGGTGACGAAGCTATCTTGTCACAAGCAGGTTTCAACAATGTTTCACCACAATATCTTGGTAACAAATACAAGAAATATTACTTGGTAGGCGGTTCGTTCAGAGACAAAGCAAACGCCAACAAGGTAAAACGTGAAATCAATGCTAAAGAAATTCTCAAAGCTGAAGGTAACGAATTTTACCGTGTTATCATCATCGGCAGCGACGACCCGAAAGAAATCGTTGATGCTTACAAAGCAGCATTGGATAAGGGTATTCAAGCCGAAGATATGTGGCTTTTGAAAAATTCAAAATAATAAAATTTATCCTATTATTGTTTAGTACGATTGATAGCGCAAATCACATAAATAGTTGATTTGCGCTATTTTTTTGGGTTATTAAGAAATTATTTAAAAAAAATATATAAATTTGTAGTTTTGAAAGTTTAGAATTCATAAAACCAAATATTAAAAATTATTACCAAACTAATTATCAGAAATTAAATAAGTTACGAGTGTATTAAAAAAGGATAAACTATAATAGAATGTCGGATTTAGCAATTATTGGAGGAGGTGTATCCGGATTAGCAGCTGGTATATATGCGCAATTGAGCGGATTACAGAGTGAAATTTTTGAAGGTCATTCTGTGGTTGGCGGTCAGTGTACATCTTGGAAACGAAAAGGTTATCATATTGACAATTGTGTACATTGGTTAACAGGTACTAATCCCAATAAAGAAATTTATCAAGTTTGGGAAGATGTAGGAGTGTTAGGCAAAGATAAACCTGTTGTTAGACATGATTTTTTCTTACAAGTTGATATCGATAATGTAAAAGCTCATGCTTGGAGAGATTTAAACAAAATTAAAGAGGAACTTTTGGCAATTGCGCCCGAAGACAAAAAAGAAGTTATTGCACTTGTAAAAGCTATCAAAGATTTTCAGTCAATAGAACTTCCTGCCTTGAAACCAAAAGAACAGATGGGATTTTGGGATAATATGAAACTGCTTTGGAAAATGCGTAAAGCAATTCCGGTAGCTGCCAAATATCAAAAACTTACGGTAGGAGAGTATGCAAGCCGTTTCAAAAGTCCTATTATCAGACAGTTGATACATAATTATGTGCCGAATACATATTTTGCAATCTCGATGTTTTATATGTATGCGATGTTTTCATGCGGAAATGCTGATTTGCCGTTAGGTGGCTCTGACATGATTTCGTTGAGAATGCGTGATAAGTATCTTCAGTTAGGAGGTAAAATTTCAACTAATAAAAAGGCAAAGAATATCGAAATCGAAGGTACTAAATGCAAACGTATTAATTTTGAAGACGGTACATCTGTTGAGCCGGAAGATATTATTACTGCAACAGATATTTCTGTTGCGTTCAAACTTATCGGTGAACAATATATGGACAACCATTTCAAAAATTGTTTTGCTAATCCCGATAAATTTCCGGTGTTTAGCGATGTTAATATATATTATGCTGTTGACATCCCTACATCTGATATTCCCTCGATGGAAATATTCAATACAGAACCTTTTGAAGTAGCAGGTCGCAATCATCAAATCGTAATTGTTAACAACTTTGCCGATCAGCCTGATTATACACCTCAAGGCAAAGGCATGTTGGAAATTCTTATGGTTCAGTATGATTATGAATATCAATATTGGGACGAACTTTACAACAACGACAGAGCCAAATACAAGGAAGTGAAAATGCAAATCGCTCAAGAAGTAATGAAACGTCTTGAAAAACACTATCCTCAGTTTGAAGGCAAATTGTCAGTATTGGAAATCGTTACACCAAAGAGTTTCAACCGCTATCTCGGCTCTTACAAAGGTTCATACATGGGATTTATCCAAACTCCAAAAGTCAAGAAAGAAATTCATCCCGGCGTATTACCCGGTCTTGATAATCTTATTCTTGCGGGACAATGGTTGCAAACTCCGGGAGGATTGCCAAACGCTTTGGTAACAGGTCGTTTCGCTATTCAACGTCTTTTGAAGAGGAAAAATCAACTCGATAAATTTTGTTGCAAAAAAAAATAAGTTCAAACATATATGTTGAAGAAAAAAAAGAGAAGCCTTTTGGGTGAAGTGGTTTTCAGACTCTTAAGAAGTTATCTTAGATGGTGTCATAATTCCATTTACTACAAACATATTTACGTATTAGGTAGAGAGAATATCCCTCAAAAGGGTACACCTCTTATTATAGCATCCAACCATCAGAATGCATTAAACGATGCTTTGGGTGTGGAATTTGCTTTTAAGGACAGAGTAGTAAGCATTTTTACAAGAGCAGATGCTTTCAATCGTCCTTTTATCGGTCGTTTCCTTAGAAGTATTTACCTTTTGCCGGCATACAGAATTAATTTTGACGGTGTTGATTCTTTGAAAAACAATTTCGATATTTTTGAAGAAGCCGGCGGGAGAATTTTGGAAGGCGGTTCCGTACTTATTTTCCCTGAAGCTCTCAATCAAGACAAACGTTGGTTGGGTGATTTCTCTTTCGGATATCTCAGAATGGCATTTGATGCAGCAAAAAAATCTAATTTTGAGGCAGATATCAAAATATTACCTTTGATTAATCACTATTCCAATTATTTCAAATTTAGGGAAGACATGATTATTCAGTGTGGCGAACCGGTTTCGTTGAAAGATTATTATGAATTGTACAAAACCAAGCCGCGTACAGCTCAGCGAAATGTTAATGCCGTAGTTAGACAGCGTATTGCAGATATGATGTTGAATATTACCGATTTGGAAAACTACGAAGCAATTGACTATATTCGTGAAACTTACGGTAAAAAATATTGTGCAGATTGTGGTGGCAATTCAAAATATCTTCCCGACAAGTTGGAGTCTGACAAAGCATTATTTGTTGATTTAGAAAACTATAAGGCAACTAATCCGGAAGAATGCAGCAACATCTATTCTGATTTTCTTACTTTAAAGAAAAACTGTAAAAGATTTAGAATTATCGACGATAATTTTGACATCCCTTGGAAACCGTGGTCATTACTAATCAGATTTTTGTGTCTGTTGATATTGTTTCCGTTGTTTGTAATTGCCTCGATACCAAATATTTTGATATTCTTGTCGCCTTATCCGCTTACAAAAAAGTTTAAAGCAGGTAACGCACACATGACGATGTTCGTAGGCGGAATACGTTTTGCGGTGGGTTCATTGGTGGCTTTTCCGGTGATTTACGGACTGTTTTTTGCGGTGGAGTCGTATTTTTGGAACTGGTGGTGTTCGCTTTTGCACTTGGTTTGTCTGCCCTCGTTAGGGTTGTTTGCGTGGACATACAGAAAATTTTTCATCGGCTTGAAACGCGAATGGCGTTTTCATGTGCGTTCAAAACGTTCAGAACACGAAAAACGCGGACAAGGACTCAAAGAAACCATAAATCTCAGAAAAACTCTTTTCGAGAAATTGGACAAAATTCTTAGCAAAAAAGTTTGGAGAAAAGGAAATTAACATTTATTAAGTGGCACAATCTTAATTTTTTAGTGAGATTGCGCCATTTTTTCTACCCGCCTGCGGTTTCCGTTCCAATGATTCTCTATTAAAAGAAGCATCAGGTTGGTATTGGACTTCAACATTATACGCTGATTATGCGAACGATGCAAGGGGATTCTATTTCCGCTCTGACACAACTTATATGCACGGTCATTACCGTTTTCAAGGGTTTTCAATTCGTGCGGTATGTACCAAAAAATAATTTCCATGAGCATCCGTTCCTCTTCTGCAACAAATCAAAATTTTTTACGTTCTTTTGCAAAAAAAAAGATTCACCATGAAAAATAACAAAAAAATTCTAACATTAATTTTGTCAGTGTTGTTGATGGGAGCTTCTTGTGATGATAAAGAAACTTCTGACGATGTCAACAATCCGGAAAATCAAACGGAACAAAACAATTCTGATAATAACAGTTCTACAGAAAACGGCAAAGTTACCGAATGGAAAGACGGTTATATCACTTTTTACGGTCAGCCCGACAACAATGACAGTTATCCTTATCCGCTGCCTGAAATGGAAAAAGGTTATTATAATGTTGCTGTAGGCGTTTACTTTTTCCCCGATTATATTCTCGGTTCGGCTTACGAAATCAAGTACAACGACAAAACAATCCGAGTTGTAGGAAAAGATATTTGTCCCGACGGCGATAATTCTTGGTTTGACAATACGCCCGAAGGTTTTGAATATCTGACAGGTAACAAAGGTCTCGGCAAAGTAAATGTAAAATGGAGAGAAACTCCTTACTATACAGACAAAAATCTCGTATTGAAAATAAAATCAGGTTCTAACAATTGGTTTTTAGGAGCGTTTATTTTCAATGGAAGATACGGTGTGAAAAAAGTTGAACTCTCAAAAGACGGAAAAAAGTTTTATGAAATGAAACCTTACAAATACAACGCTTTTTGGGAACTTCAATGTCCTTTCGATCAATACAACTGCAATCTTACTGTAAAAGTTACAGACCGTTATGGACATGTTGTAACAGGTGTTATGAAAATGAGCGGGGTAGAAGACGGCAAAACTTACGACCTCGGCAAAAATTTTGATTATTAAAAAAAAAGCAAAAAAGCAGTTATAGCAAAAAATATTTGTTATTGAAAAAAAATCGGATTATCTTTGCCCAAATAATTTAGATAACATTTTTTTAGTAGAAATACATGGAAAAAAGAGTTGTAATTACCGGACTCGGAATTTATTCTTGTCTCGGAAAAAATCTCGATGAAGTTAGAGATTCGCTGTACAACGGCAAATCAGGCATTATATTAGATCAGGAACGTAAAGAACTCGGATTCCGTTCAGGATTGACTTCTAAACTTGATATTCCTGATTTGAAAGGTCAGCTCTCTAGAGGTCAACGCGTATTCATGCCGGAACAAGCTAAATACGCTTACGTTGCAACAGTTGAGGCTCTCAACAATGCCAAAATCGATCAAGATTATCTCAATAAAAACGATGTCGGCTTGCTTTACGGTAACGATTCTAGCGCAGAGCCTGTTTATAAGAGCGTAGAAACCATGTTCCGCAAAAAGAACACTACTCTTATCGGTTCGGGCGGTATTTTTCAATCTATGAACTCTACCGTAACAATGAACTTAGGTTGTATTTTCAAATTAAGAGGTATCAATTTAACCATTTCTGCTGCCTGCGCTTCTTCCAGCCATGCTATCGGTTTGGGTGCATTGCTCATCAAAAACGGTCTTGAAGAAATGGTTGTGTGCGGTGGTGCTCAAGAAGTTAACCCTTACGCTGTAGGTTCTTTTGACGGTATCAGTGCATTCTCAGTACGTGAAGACAATCCTACTGCTGCATCTCGTCCATTCGATAGAGACCGCGACGGTCTTGTACCGGGCGGCGGTGCTGCTACTGTTATTATCGAAGAATACGAACACGCTGTAAAACGCGGTGCTCCTATTATCGCTGAAGTTTTGGGTTGGGGTTTCTCTTCTAACGGAGATCATATTTCTTCTCCTAACGTAGAAGGTCCGGCTAAATCTCTTCAGAAAGCTATTGCAAATGCAGGTATCGATATCAAAACTATCGGATATGTAAATGCTCACGCTACTTCTACACATATCGGCGACCAAAACGAAGCTAAAGCAATTGCTCAAGTATTTGGAGATCATCATCCATACGTTACTTCTACTAAATCTCAAACAGGTCACGAGATGTGGATGGCAGGCGCATCAGAAACTATCTATTCTATTTTGATGATGAAAAACGATTTCGTAGCTGCCAACCTCAACTTTGAAAATCCTGATGAGGATTCTGCAAAACTTAACATCCCGGGAACGAGAGTATCTGCACATTTTGATACATTCTTATCAAATTCATTCGGATTTGGCGGTACTAACTCTACTTTGATTGTTAAGAACTTGTAAGCGAAGTAAAACAAAAATACATAATATATAAGGCTGTCCCGTTTGGGATGGCCTTTTTCTTTTTTGTTGTGACATGTTACTTGATTCGCAACATCCTAAAAAAAGATGTCACGAAACGAAAACACAATATAATCACTACTGATATAGTAAATTGACGCAGCGACAATGGAATAAAACAGATGTTTTTTATCCTATTGTAATAGTGACAAAACTGTCGAAAACTGCGTTTGAAATAAATCGTCATTTGGATTTTGTGACAAAAAACTTTATTTCGATTGATGTTGTTGTGAAAAATTTAATTAATTTTACAGCCTGAACATCTTTATATTTAATTGTAATGGAATTAGAATCACCTTTGAAAGAATTGTACGGTCGCGACAGACTTTCTATATTGGAAGCTCAACGCGCTGCTCAGGTTATAGCTTTTGGCCCTATTAGTTTTCAAGCGTCAAGAATGATGTGGAAACTCGGTATTTTTCAGGCTTTAAGCGATAATCCCGACGGTATCAATCTCAAACAGATTGCCGAAATTACTAAACTTAGTCTTTATGCTGTAAAAGTTTTGGTGGAAGCTTCGTTGACTATCGGTACTGTAATACTTAAAGACGGTAAATTCTTTATTACTAAAACCGGTTGGTATATCCTTACTGATAAGATGACTCAAGTAAATATGGATTTTACTAATGATGTCAATTACAAGGGTTTTTATGAGATTGAAAGATGTTTGAAAGAAGGTAAACCCGAAGGTCTGAAATCGTTGGGCAATTGGTCAACTGTTTATGAAGGTCTTTCTGAATTGGAACCCGAAGTTCAAAAATCGTGGTTTGCATTCGATCATTTTTATTCAGATTCGTCGTTTGATGAGGCTCTGAAGATAATTTTTGAACGTAATCCTAAGAAAATACTTGACGTAGGCGGCAATACAGGACGTTTTGCGCTTAGGTGTACTGATTACAATCCTCAGGTAGAGGTAACGGTAATGGATTTGCCGCAGCAATGCAAGATGTTGAAAAAAAATGTTGTGGAAAGTAAAAATGTTAACAGAATCAGTACATATCCGGCTGATGTACTTAGCGATACAAAATATCCTGAAGGTTATGATGCAATATGGATGAGTCAGTTTTTGGATTGTTTTTCTCAAGAACAGATTTTGCATATTGTTACTAATGCCAAACAGGCGTTGAAGCCCGGCGGACGTTTGTACATTATGGAAACATTTTGGGACAGACAAAAATATGAGGCAGCGTCTTACTGTTTGACTATGACCAGCTTGTATTTTACTGTAATTGCCAACGGAAACAGTAAGATGTATCACAGTGACGATATGATTCAAATCCTAAAAAGTGCGGGATATACTGTAGAAAATATTACTGACAATCTATCGTTCGGTCATTCTGTTTTGGAATGTAAATTGCAGTAAAATTTATAGGTATTCACATACTAAAAAATTGAAAACCAGAGTTTTTATTTAATAGTACTTAACTGTAGTAAATATAAATAACTCAAATTTAGTAAGTGTTTTTATTGAGTTTTTTTCGATTGTAATATATTTACAAAAAGTTGAGTAATAGAGTATTAATCATAAAAGATGTTTTGATATGAAAAAATTTGGTTTTATTATGGCGTTGTGTGTTGCAACATCGTTGGTTACATCTTGTTCTAACAAGGACGAAGAAGATGTTGTAATTACAGAACCTTCTGAACCTGAAACTCCTAACAACAATCAACCTGCTAAAAACGGCGGTTGTACAATAGAGGCTTTTACCGATGGCGGAGAGTTGGAATTTGATGACAACAGTTATATTGCCAGCGATGAGGAGGCTCGCAAGGAGGAGGAAGCCCGTAAACAACAAGAGGCTGAGGAAGAAGAAAAAGAAGAAGATAACAAAGAAACAGAGAATAATGATACACAAGAAGATGACAACGAAGGAAAGATTGTAATTATCTTTTCGGGTGATACAGGTGATTAATATCTTCTTGGTAATATTATCTCAAATAATGACCGCATTGAAGTTGCCTGACGATATTTTGTCGGCAGGCAACCTTTTTTTATGATGTTTTTCAGAACTATTATACTGATTTTTTTACTAGTTTTTATTTCTCCGAAGTTGTTTGCTCAAGAGGAAGTAGAGGAGGAGACCGAAATTAATATTGACAGTCTTCGTGATTTAGTTTCCAACAAACGCAATGATTTTGAGAAAATGAAGCTATATATTTCTATTGCCAAAACTGTTTTGGATTATGATATTGATTATGCCCGTGAATGTTCTGAAAAAACAATAGATCTTGCCAAAAAGTTGAATGATTCTTATTACGAGGCAAGCGGTTTTCTGATACTTTCTACTTCTTATTCTTACGAAGATCTTGTAGATTCGGCACTTACCGCAGCTTACAACGGATTGGAGGTTGTGGATAATCTTGTAAGAAGTATTGATTCAAAGATTAATAATCAAAAAAAGTCAGACAAAGATTCTCATCAGTCGGAATTGGATTCGGCAAGAATCTTACAATCAAAGTTTTATAATTCAATAGGATCGTTGTTGGCGAATTTCGGACAGTTTTCTGAGGCGATTGATTATTATCACAAGGCTTTGGAATATGGCGATTCGTTGGCAAAATACGAGATTTACAACAATTTGGGATTGATATCTGCTCAAAATCAAGTATATGATATCGCTATCGAACAATTTAACAAGAGTAAACAACTTGCTACCGAATGTCTTGATTCTTCGGGAGTTATAGAATGTAATGTTTTGTTGGCTACTACATATCTTGATATGTATCAAACGGGTAAGGATGTTACTAATTTGCTTCTTGCACTTGCGATGTCAGATGGTGTTTACGAGCAGTTTGACCCTTCCAATTTGTATGTGATGATGAATGTGGCAGTAGTTTTCCCGCAAATTTATATTGAAGCATACAGATATTTTCGTGACAGTGAGGATACTTTGATTACTGAATATCTTGATAAAGCGCGTGAAATAAATGATGCGGGTTTTTTGCGCGGTTTGGAATTTATAAATGATAATCTGATTTCCAACAAGGTTATTATTTT
This sequence comes from Bacteroidales bacterium, assembly GCA_017541145.1. GTDB lineage: Bacteria > Bacteroidota > Bacteroidia > Bacteroidales > UBA3824 > UBA3824. The sequence continues at coordinate 40,116 of JAFXZT010000155.1, forward strand.
AACAGAGTGCGGAGATTTGAAATCAGCAAAAAAAAATTTGGATAAGCTTTACGGTACAAATGTTTATTACGAGTGTGCTCCGTATTATCTGAAAGCTGTCGGTGATTATCAGAGTTTATTGGAAGTACTTTCAGAAAAAAATACCAAAGAGCGTCAATTGTTTTCGGTAGAATATACGATAAAGTCAGAAAAACTCTTTGCACAAACCGCTTACGAGGAAAAAATTCACGGTATTGATACGGAGATAAAACGTCGTAACATGGAATTTGAGGAGCAAACATCGCGACATTCTTTGATGTTGAAATGGATGTTGATTACCTTTGCGATAGGTCTTGCTGTTATTTGTTATATAATAGTAATGCGAACCCGTACCACGAGGGACAACAAATTGTTGGAACTTCAGAACCGTACAATTAATTCCCGTAATGCGGAGTTGATTCAGCTTGGCGAAGAAGTAATGGCTCAGACCGATGAAATATCTTCGCAGCGTAATATTATTGAAAAACAGCGAGATGTCCTCAACGATGCCAATGAGCATCTTTTGGCGTCAATCAAATATGCGAGCCGCATTCAGAAGGCTGCTGTTCCGAGTGTTGAAACTTTGCAGGAGATGTTTTTCAAGATATTTGTTTATTGGCAACCTCTTGAGATAGTTTCCGGTGATTTTTATTGGGCAATGGAGCGCAACGGTATTAAATATCTGATAGTTGCTGATTGTACGGGTCACGGTGTGCCGGGAGCATTGGTAAGTATTTTGGGAATATCGTTGTTGAATGATATTGCTTCGGGGCTTCAGACTATAAAAGATCCGGCAGAATTTCTCAATCAGTTCAAAGATAAATTTCTTGATTGTATCAAAGATATTCAAGACGGAATGGATTTGGCGTTGGTTTTTATTGACGAAAAAAATCATGAAGTAAAATTTTCAGGCGCAAGACGTCCGTTGTTTTTGGTTCGCGGTGGTGAGATTATAGAATTCAAGCCTGATAAAATCTGTATCGGTATGAATTATATGAGAGAACATGTAAAATTTACGTCTGTTACTATCGATACATTGCCGGGAGATATGTTTTATGCGTTTTCTGACGGTTTGACAGATCAGTTCGGCGGTGAAAATTATACTAAGTTCACGATGTCAAGATTAAAAGATATTTTCAAGACTATTTCTACAGAACCTGTTGAAGACCAGCAACATTATATTCAATCCGAGATGAGCCAATGGATGCACGGTTTCAAAGAAGCGGCTCAGATTGATGATCAGTTGATAATTGGTTTTAGAGTAGAATAAGTTTTTAAAAAAAAGAGACTGTCTCAACAATTAAGTTGTAACAGTCTCTGTATGGTAAAAACAAGTTCGGATAATACTTAGTAAAGTGTAATTTCGGAATCGTAAATTACTTTGTCAGCAATTGATTTCAAATATTCCAATTGATTGTTGCTGAATGTTTTAGCATTGATTTGAACAACTTTGAGAGTTCCTTTCTTGGTTCCGAAAACAGATTCTCCCAATGTGATATCACCTTCAAAAACAACGGCTTCAAGACCAGTATTTTCAAAAGCATTGTCACCGATATAGCCGACATAATCAGGGAAAGTGATAGATTTGAGATCTATACAACCGTTGAAAGCTTTTGCTTTGATAATTACACCTTCTATCGGATGTTCAATCGGTTCTTCAGCAACTTCTGCCTCGTAAGATTTCTTGTTGTAAGCACTAAAATTCATTACTTCTCTACCTAAAGAATTGTAAAATGCATCGTTTTTACAAGTCAGATATTCAGCACGATCAGTACCGTTATGAGGGATAAAGCAATAGAACTTACGGTTTAAAATATCAAATGCAAACGGGTATGTGATGAAAACACCTTTTACTGTATTAAAATCACTCCATTTGTTTTTACATTTAAATGTTTCGCCGTTGCCTTTCTTCCAACTGCCTGTAGTGATGATTGCAGCAACTGTATCAGCTGAAGTGTAATCCGGTTTTAATCCCATAACTGTTGTAACAATACTGTCTTTTGCATTGATTACAGCGTAGATTATTTCTTCTACCGGTTCGGCTTTATCTTCGTTTGCTATTATTACAGTGTCAATCGGGAGCAAAGCATTGATATCTTCGCCGTTGTAAGTTCTTGTCTTTGTTACAATTTGAGCATCTTTCTTCAAACGGCTCGGTTTGAATTTTACTGTTTTTACTGCTGTACAGAATTCAAATGCGTTGTCTTCAATTACAGTTACAGTAGAAGGCAGCGATATTTCTGTAATATTTGTAAGAGTAGAAAACATCGAAGCCGGTATTGCTGTAATATTACTTGATTCAGAAATACTCAGATTGATATTAACTTCACTATATTTTTCAATAGTTTCTTTCAGAGATTGAAGTTTGTCTGCGCTAAGATTGCTGATTTCTACATTAGCTTCAGCACCTTCGAGTTCGCAGTCGTTGAGATAAGCATCGAGATCTTCAACTTTTTTCGTTGTGTATTTACCGGTAAGAACATTGATTGTAAAATCTTTAGTTACCGTGATATAACTGCCGGCATCATAACTTTTTCCGTCGATATTAAAACCGCTGATAAAAGTTCCGCTTGAAGCTTTACAGAAATTCTCATCAAGTACCAATACAGAATTTTCTGTATAAGTAAATGCTTTCTCTTCACCGTCTTGAATCAATTTTACAGTAAAGTTTTGCGCCGGAGTTTCTTCTTCGATTGTCGGTTGTGTTTCAGTTTCAGTATTTTGTTCATCATCTTCATAGCATGAATTCAATCCTAAAGCCAACATCAAACCGACAGACAGCACCCAATAGTAATGTTTTTTCATAGTTGTTCCTTTTTTTTAATTGTTAGAAAATATTTTATCTAACCTTTATACGATTCTAAAAAAATAAATGTTTCTAAAAAAATGAAAAAAAACTTCCTTAATTGAATTTTTTTCTGTAATTAAAAAAAAATATTTAAATTGCGGCGTATTTTAAATATGTAAAAACATAGTTGTAGATGAAACCGTTAAATATAGCAATATTAGGCTGTGGTACAGTAGGCGGTGGTGTTGCAAAGATACTCACCGAACAAAAAGACCTGCTTTCTAAACGTTCAGGCAGAGAAATTAATTTGAAAGTAATAGCAGAACTCAATCCCGAAGCTGCAATCAAACGTTTCGGACTTGATGCTAAATATTTTGCCGGAGGCGGCGCACCCGTTTCAAGAGAAGATGCAGGTAACAATATCAAAAAAATCCTTGAGGATAATGATATTGATGTAGTTGTAGAAACTATGGGCGGAAAAGGTAATTTCGTTCATGATACTTGTTTGGGAGTACTTCAGCACGGGAAAAATCTCGTAACTGCCAACAAAGCTCTTTTGGCTGAGCGTGGTGCAGATATTTTTGCTGAGGCTGCTAAAAACAAGCTTCAACTTGGTTTTGAAGCTGCTGTCTGCGGTGCTATTCCTATCATAAAAGGTATCAAAGAATGTTTCACCGGTGATATTATTCAATCGGTTAGCGGTATCATGAACGGTACTTCTAACTATATCCTTACTCAAATGCAGCAGAAAGGACTTGATTTTGGTGAAGCATTGAAACTTGCTCAAGAAAACGGTTATGCAGAGGCTGATCCTTCATTGGATATCAATGGCGGCGATGCTTCTCACAAACTTATTCTTTTGATAAAACTTGCTTACGGTATGACAGTTACAATGGTAGAACTCGCTACCATAGGTATTCAGGATATCAACAAAAACGATATGGATTTCGCTAAAGAAATCAACGCATCTATCAAATTGATTTGTTTGGCAAAACTAAAAGACAACAAAGTTTACGCTACGGTAAGACCAATGGCTGTAAAGAACGACAATACATTGTCACAAGTAAACTTTGCAGTTAATGCTGTAAGACTTGACAACAAATATTCTGATACACATTTCCTTATCGGTAAAGGTGCAGGATCTACAGAAACAGCGATGTCAATAGTATCTGATATCGTGTTTATTGCGCGTCATGGCGAAGTAGCAACTTACAACGAGGAAGACAAATATACATTGGGCGATGCAAATCAGATTTCGTTCCCGTATTTGGTAAGTTTCAAGACAAAGAACCTTCCGGGTACAACAGGTTTGATTACTACATGTATCGGCAAAAGAGGTATTAATATCGAAACCGTGGGTCACAACCGTTTCTCAGGTGAAACTGCTGATTTCTCTATTGAAACCGAAACTTGTACATTGGAAGCTATCTCGTTGGCTATCGATGATATCAAAAAGGAAAAACCGGAACTTTTGTTGGAAGAACCGAAGATATTACCGATATTGTACTAATCTTTTGTAAAAGTACTTGCAAAAGTTTTTTACAATTTTAGTTTTTGATGAAAGCAAAGAAACTTATGTTTATTATTTTAGGATTAGCAGCAGTTGTCGGATTGGTGTTAGTCCTAAAATTTTATCAACAACATAACCCCGAAGAAAGTTCTATATTTCCCAAATGCGCTTTTTTTCAACTCACCGGCTGGAAATGTCCGGGATGCGGCAGTCAAAGGGCAGTACATTATTTTCTTACGGGAGAATTTTCCAAGTCTTTTTTTCAGAATCCGGGGCTTTGGGTGATGAGTTCTTATATTATTGTAGTTCTTATTCTCAAAATTCCATACATGAAATACCGTTTCCCTAAATTGTCTCGGGAAATTACAGGACTTACAGCTTGTTATATATTGTTTTTCTCAATTATAGCATATTGGATTCTGAGAAATGTATTTTGATTATAAATAAACAATTACAAAATTTTTGAAATATAAATAACTATGGCAGACAATACAAGATATTATTATTTTGATGAGAGTGGTCAACACGGACCGCTTCCGTTGAACGAACTAGTTTCAAAGATAAAACCGCAAACCGATGTTTGGAGTCAAGATCTTTCTTCATGGACACCCGCTAAAGATGTTCCCGAAGTAGCTAATGCTCTTGCTGCTTACAATCAACAAATTCAATCAGCTGCTTTTAATCCTACAGTAGAAAATACATCAACTGTTCCGCCTGAAATTCCGCAAATTCCGGCTCAGGGTTTTGAAAATCAGCAACAAGATTACAATCAACCTCAGCAAGATATTTCTCAACCTCAACCGCAGAAATATATTCCTATTCAAAACGATAATCAATATCAACAACAGGGTAATCAATATCAACAGCAAGGATACAATCAACAACAGCAAGGATATTTAAATCCTGACAACGATGCTAAAGCACCAAATTTTACATTGTATATCGTTTTGTCAATTTTAAGTGCAGTTTTTTGTTGTCTTATTGGCGGTATTGTAGCTGTTTATCAAACAACTGAAGCAAAAAAAGCATATCAATACGGAAATATAGCAAGTTGCAATGAGAAACTTGAAAAAGCAAAAACATGGATGATTGTTTCTGCTGTGATTGGTATTATTAGTCTTGTTCTAAACATTATTGTTAACTTCCGTTAATAAAAATAGCTTGCAGAAGCGTTGAATAACAGCGAAAAAACCTCAATACTTAGTGTTTTTTCGCTGTTATCTAATATAATAAGATGTCATATTATTTTTATATAGATAAATATGGTAATCAAGGCGGACCGTTAGCAGCGGAAGAACTTGTAAAAGTTATAAATCAAGATACATTGGTTTGGAATGATACTCTTGTAGAGTGGACTCATGCCGATAATGTTCCTGAAATTGTACAAGCTTTTAATCATCAGAATTATTTGTCTCAACAATCTTTTGTTAATGGTTATAATCAAGATGTAGGATATGATTATTACATCAATTATAATCAGCGTAAGACTTGGAGTAATTCCTTTAATCGGGATGTTAAAAATACTTCGACTAATCAAACTTCAGTTTTTAACAAATACTTATTTTTGATTTTGTTCGGGATGTTTACTTGTGTTTGTACATTTCCGTTTGGTATTTATGCAATTGCAAAACTCTTAGATGCTAAAAAAGCATATCGAAACGGTGATATTAATACATGTAATCATGAATTAAACAGATGTCATCGTTGGACCTCGATTGAAGTATTTGTATGGATTGTGTGTATGATTTTAGGTTTGATTATGTTATTGTAAAGCATTTTTTAAATGGTAAACAAATTATAAAACAACAATAAAAAAGTAATTAAAAAGATGTCAGAACAATATTTTTATTATGATGGTAACGGACAAAGAGGTCCGGTAGATTTGAATGAACTTGTTACTAAAATTAATCTTGATACTGATATTTGGTGCCCTAATCTGTCAGATTGGACAGCTGCCAAAAATGTTCCTGAAGTAGTAGCTGCTTACAACAGATATCAAGAACAATTGAAATCTCAAAATTCTTTCAATATTTCTAACGGTCAGAATCCAAATTATTATCGACAAAACAATTATCAACAAAACAATCGTCCTTATCCGGATCCCAATGAACCAAACTTTACACTTTATATTATATTGTCAGCAATTTGTATTGCAGCAGTATGTTTGCCGTTTGGTATCGTTGCATTAATCAAAACTCTTAATGCTCAAAAAGCATATAACCGAGGCGATGTTAATGGTTGTAATATTGATCTCAAATCAGCAAAACATTGGTTGATTGCATCTCTTGTTGGTGTGGTAGTATTGGTTGTATTATATATGGTATTTATTATGGTATTCATAAAAATGCAAGTGAGATAAAAAATTATGGATTATTCTTATTTTTATTACGAAGGTTCACAAACTTTCGGGCCTGTAAACTTGGAAGAACTGATTAAACATATTACACCCGATACTCAAATTTGGCGTAATGAACTGGAAGACTGGCGAAGTGCAAAATCTGTTCCTGAAGTAAATATTGCACTTCAGGAACAAATATCAAGAATGCAGCAAGTAACACCTCCTCCGCATGCTTCGTATAACAATAATTCTGCAACATCGAAGACCGATTCTCGTGGATATGTTATTGGAAACGACGGCAAGAGGTATTCTTTACGTTTGAAACCTAATTATATTTTTTGGTATATTATATCTGTTATTTTTTTAATTTTCTTTCTGCCGGGTGGGCTTTTGAATATTGTTACTTTAATATTTTTACAGAAAAGTCAACATAATTTTGAACATAATAACATTAAAAAATCCCTCGAACAGATGGATAATGCAAAATTGTTTTTTTTTATTGCATTGATTTTGGGGGTTGTATCGAGATTTATGTTTATTAGTATGTTGTAAAAGTCGGTTGATGTGGAACATAAAAATCTTGATTATAATTTACAGCCTCCGAGATACAATCCGTACAAAATGCCGGATTTTACTACAATGATTGTAATATCTGTACTTGCAATCGGATATTGTTTGCCGTGTGGTATAGTAGCACTTCTGAAAATATTAAAATCACAAAAGGCTTGGAATTCAGGCGAATATGAATATAGCTTGGAAGAATATGAAAAGTCAAAAAAATGGTGTATAGCCGGAATAATTATCTTGGTAGTATTTATTTTCTTAGAATTTGTTGCCCCGTTATTATTTATATTCAGCGTATTCTTCACAGCCGCTTTTGCTTGATAAATTGATGTATGATTTCGTTGCGTTTGGGTATCGTGGGTTTGCACCCACGGCGAAAATCAAACATCACATCCGTTATTAATACCACAGATAAAATAAAAAAGGCTGTTCCCGATGAGGAGAACAGCCTTTGGTTTTGTTAAGTTAATTGAGTATTAGAATTTAAATGTTAAACCGCAGCCAATTACGTCTTTGAACTGTGTTTTTGAATATGATTCGTCGATGAGGATATCTTCATCGTAAATAAGTTCGGTTGTGATATTGAATGCAAGCCATTTTTTCAATTGGAGTGAGATAATTACGTTCCAGTCAACATCGATTTCGTCTACAATACCGTCTTCATAATTGTTGAACAATGTGAGGTTGGTATTTAAAGAGATGTTTTTGCCGAAAGTGTAGAGAGCATTCATCTTGAAATACCATCCGAACTCAGAACGTGAGTGTTTCAAAGTATCAACACCAAATGCGCCTATTGATGATAAGTAATCGTTGGTAACAATAGTTGTTTTACCGCAAAGTGGTGAGAGATAGAATGTAAGATTCTCGTTTGGCTGATAATCGATACCTATTGTATATGTAAGATACAAAGGTGACCACCATTCAGAGTTGAGTTCTTTAGTATTGTTTTTGTCGTCGTAAGTATAACCTACAGCCAATTGACTTTTGTAATCGAAAATTGCAGATGCGTAGAATTTCTTGCTAACTGCGTAACCGTATTTAGAAGAAATTTGGAATTTATCGTCTGTTTTTCTGAATTCATCGTTTTCGTCAATAAGTCTCAATGCTCCATATTGCATGATAGCAGCGTTTTGCCAAGAATGTTTGCCTTTGAGGTAGTTGGCGTTGAGACTTGCGAGCGCATTGAAACCAATTTGCTGATCACCACCGGCAGCCCAGTTTGTGAGTTTGGTTTGTGAGGCATTGAGTGACAACATACCGCTGAGTTTCCATACTTTTGCACTGTCAACTACTGCTTCTTTTTTGGAATCTTTTGCAAGAGTAGCTACGTCTTTTGCTACATCGTCGGTTTGAGCAATTGCGGCAAAACTCATTGCAGCAATTGCAAGTGTTAACAATACTCTTTTCATTGTTTTATTAGTTATGTATTGATGTTATATATATGTGTTACTTTTTTCGTTTTATTATAGGTGTTTGGCATCTATAAATCTCGGATATTCCGGAAGTGATTTCGCATATTTTTTATGGTAACTGTCCCATTTTTCGCGAAATTCTTCCAATGCAGTACTGTCCGGATAGTTTCTCCATGCTGATTTTAGTGCTATAATATTAATAGAGTCAGCAGGGATAGTATCGTTTTCTTTCAATTTGCTGATAGCGTTGTCTACGCATGCAAATTTTAGTTTGTTGTAATCGGTTTTGAAAAGCGGAAAGTAATAGTCCATAATAAATTTCTGGTCTTTGATACTTTCTTTCTCGCCTAAAGGGAAAAATTTTGCTACTTGCAAATAGTTGTAAGCAGTCATAATTTTTTTTGAGGGCGGATTTGTAACAGTAGCTGTAGAATCCGGAATTTCTTCTTCGATGATATTGCAAGCCTTGTGAATAAGGTATCTTGGTATAAAAATGAATAAAGCAGCGAGCAAAACAGCTGCATAGATAAGCCATTTAATGATAGACGGCTTTTTTCTTTTCTTGATGTTGTTTTTTATATAGACCATGATATAATTTTTACGGCGGCAAAATTAAAACATACGGCTAAAACAAGTTATATTTTAATGTTAACTAAATAATAAATTAAAATATTGAGAGTTAATATTAAATTATCAAAAACTTGTGAAAAAAGTTGGTGAAAAATTTGGTGGGTTCATAAATAGTATCTACCTTTGCAACGTTGAAAAAATACTGCGGGATGGAGCAGTCGGTAGCTCGTTGGGCTCATAACCCAAAGGTCACAGGTTCGAGTCCTGTTCCCGCTACTAAGATTAATTTATAAGTAGTAGCCATAATGTCCTAACTGAGAGAAATTTCAGTTAGGATTTTTTTTTGGCTGTTATTTATTAATTGATTATCTTTGCAAACTGAAAAATCAATTTATTGATAGAAATCTGTTATGGAAATATTTTACGAAATCGAACCTCTCAAGAAGAGACTCGCACAATTACGCGCTCAAGGCAAATCCATAGGTTTTGTTGCTACAATGGGTGCACTTCATCTTGGTCATGTTTCTCTCGTTGAAAAATCCAATCAAGATAACGACATCACTGCTGTAAGTATTTTTGTAAATCCTACACAGTTCAACAACAAAGAAGATCTCGAAAAATATCCACGAAATCTTGAAGCCGATATTCATTTATTGGAAGAAAACGAGGCTGATATCGTTTTTGCTCCGGCAGTATCTGAGATGTATCCTCAGCCTGACAACCGTCAGTTTGAGATTGGTGCTGTTGCCGAAGTAATGGAAGGTAAATATCGTCCGGGACATTTTAATGGTGTTTGTCAGGTGGTTAGCAAGCTTCTTAATATTATGGAGCCTGACAATGCTTATTTCGGTCAGAAAGATTACCAGCAGATTGCTGTTATCCGTACAATGGTGAAAAAATATATGCCTGATTTTAAGGGTAAAATTATCAGCTGTCCTATCAAACGCGAATCCGACGGTCTTGCTCTTAGCAGTAGAAATCAGCATTTGTCTGCTGATCAGAGAGTTTCTGCTTTGTTGATTTCTAAGACATTGTTTAAGGCTAAAGAGATGTCGGACAAGGGTGCTACTCAGAAAGAACTTGTTGATTATATAAAGAAGTCGATAGCTACAGATGCTAATCTTTGTTTGGAATATGTAGAGATTGCCGACAAAGATACATTGCAGCCGATAAAAGGTGATTTGCCAAAGAATGCTGTAATTTGTATTACAGTTTACGACGGAAAAACAAGATTAATCGATAATATTTTGCTTTAAGGAAAGGAAAAGAGGATGTTTATAGAAGTTTTGAAATCGAAAATCCACAGGGTTTCCGTTACTCAGGCTAATTTGCAATATATAGGCAGTATTACAATAGATGAGGCATTGATGGAAGCTGCAAATATTATCGAAAACGAGAAAGTTCAAGTAGTGGATGTTGATAATGGCGAAAGACTTGAAACATACGTAATAAAGGGAGAAAGAAATTCCGGATGTATATGTCTCAATGGTCCGGCAGCGCGTAAGGTTGTGGTAGGAGATACTGTAATCATTATGTCGTATGCTTCTATGGATTTTGATGAGGCAAAGAGTTTTAAGCCTACAGTAATATTTCCCGATACCAACACTAATAAGTTATTATAACATATAAATTTTTGCTACTAAACCTGTATAACTGATTTTAAAGAGATGAAAACAACGGATTTAACAATTTATGTTAGACCAAATTACAATCCCGGCAGAAACATCATTGTTCAATGCTTGTGGTATTTTGTGAATCATGTTGTTTTCGGATGTCCGTTTTTTATATTTTACGGATTAAAACGTTGGTTGCTCAGGTTGTTTGGAGCAAAAGTGGGTGAACGTGTTATAATAAAGCCGAATGTAAATATCAAGTTTCCGTGGCGGCTGGAAATCGGGGATAATGTTTGGATTGGTGAAAAGGCTTGGATTGATAATATAGATGTTGTAAAAATTGGCAGAAATGCAGTTTTGTCACAACATGTTTTGGTTATTACGGGCAGTCACAATTATAAGAAAACAAATTTTGAGCTAATTACACATCCTGTTGTGATAGAGGATGGAGTTTGGGTCTGTGCTAATGCTACGGTATTGGCTGGCAGTTACTTGAAATCGCATTCAATGGTTACGGCAGGAAGTGTTGCTCCAAAAACAGCGGAGCCTTATTCTATTTACACAGGTAATCCGGCTGTAAAAGTTAGAGACCGTGTAATAGAATAACTAAAAAATGAGAGTTTCGATTATTACAGTATGTTACAATTCTGAAAAATACATCCGTACATGTATGGAGTCTTTTTTGGAGCAAGATTATCCTGACAAAGAGCATGTTATAATAGATGGAAAAAGTTCAGATAATACTGTTGCTATTGTGAAAGAATACAATCCGGATGTGTTGATTTCAGAGCCTGATAACGGTTTGTATGATGCAATCAACAAGGGTATAAAGCATTGTTCCGGAGATATTATTGCGTTGCTTCATGCTGATGATGTTTTTGCTGATAAATACGTTATTTCCCGAATGGAGAAACTTATTCGCGAAAAGAATGTAGATACAGCTTATGCCGATTTGCTTTATGTTCAGCAGGATAATATTGACAGATGTATCAGGTATTGGAGATCAGGAGTATTCTCCAAACAGAAACTTTCACATGGTTGGGCACCGCCGCATCCCACTTTCTTTGTGAAAAAAGAGGTGTATGAAAAATATGGCACATTTAATACTCATTATAAAATAGCGGCTGATTATGATATTATGACCCGTTTTTTAGGTCTTCATAATGTTTCTACTGCATATTGCCCTTGCGTAACTATTAAAATGAGAATGGGCGGAATGAGTAACCGTTGTTTGGGTAATATTTTTCAGAAATCAAAAGAAGATTTTACAATTGCGAGGTTAAACCATATAGGCGGATTGTTTACTGTTATTTTTAAGAACTTGAGAAAAATTCATCAATTCAGGTTGTTAACAAATATCAGTAAGGATATATCTGCTTTGTAATCTTTTAATAGAATTATTTTTTTTAACAGTAACCAACAAAATTTCCTGTGTATGGCAAAACAGAAAAAAGAAAATAACAAATACAAGATTATTTTTTATAACGAGACTACTCTTCATGAAGTAACTTCGTTTAATATAACAAGTACCAACGTTTTGGCTTATGCTGGAGTTCTTGTTTTTGTGATTGCAGTGCTTGTAGCATTGCTGTTTGTGTTTACTCCGCTCAATCAGTTTTTACCTTCTGCCAACGATAGCAAATTCCATCAGGAACTTCAGGAGTCTGCCATCCGTTTCGACAGTATTCGTAATGTTTTGGAGCAGAGACACGAATATTTTCAATCCATACGCAATCTTATGGACGGAAATCTTGATGCTAATGTTAATCAGACCGATTCTACGGTTGAACGTTTGAAAATAGATTTCGCCAAAAGTAAGCATGACTCTATTCTTCAGACTCTTATTGAGGAGGAAGAACAGTTGGCAATTTCTATGGTAAATGCCACAAGTCATGAGAAATATAAGAATATGTCATTCTTTATGCCGGTGAAAGGTACTATTACTCAGACTTTTGATCTTGCTACCGGACATCTTGGTATTGATATCGCTGCCAAAGACGGCGAGCCGGTACTTTCTACATTGCCGGGTACTGTTATCCTTGCTACTTGGAGCTCTGAAACCGGTAATATTATTCAGGTTCAACACGATAATAATTTCTTGTCAATTTATAAACACAATTCTGCTTTGCTCAAGAAAGTAGGTGACAAGGTTGATGCCGGAGAGCCAATTGCAATTATCGGTAATTCCGGAGAGCTTACAACCGGTACGCATCTTCATTTTGAACTTTGGCACAATGGTGTTGCTGTTGATCCTCAATCTTATATTGCTTATTAAATTATGAAACGCAGAATTGCAATTTTGGGTTCTACCGGAAGTATCGGTACTCAAACTTTGGATGTTATTAAAAGAAATCCTGATAAATTTGAAGTAGAGGTTCTTACTTGTAATCACAATTGGGAATTACTTGTAAAACAGGCTATTGAATTTAGTCCAAATGCAGTTGTAATTGCTGATAAACAATTTTATCAACAAACTTCTGACGCGTTGAAAGATTATTCGGTGAAAGTTTATGCCGGTAGCGAGGCGTTGGAACAGGTTGTAGAATTTGACAGTATTGATATTGTGGTGGCTGCTATGGTAGGTTATTCAGGATTAATACCAACTGTTAATGCCATAAAACACAAAAAAGCTATTGCTCTTGCCAACAAGGAAACTCTTGTAGCAGCAGGAAATATCGTAATAAAAACTGCTTTGGAAAATCATGTTCCGATTTTACCTGTAGACAGCGAACATTCCGCTATTTTTCAATCGCTGATAGGAGAGGGCGACAACGAGATTGATAAGATACTTTTAACTGCATCAGGAGGTCCGTTCCGCGGTAAAAACAGAGAATTTCTTGCTACTGTTACCAAAGAACAGGCTTTGAAACATCCTAATTGGAACATGGGAGCAAAAGTAACGATAGATTCGGCTTCGCTTATGAACAAGGGTTTGGAAACTATTGAAGCTATGCATCTTTTTGATGTTCCGGTTGACAAAATAGAGGTGTTGGTTCATCCTCAAAGTATTATACATTCGGGTGTACAGTTTCAAGACGGGTCGGTAAAAATGCAGCTTGGTGTGCCGGATATGCGGTTGCCGATACAATTTGCTATCGGATATCCTGAGCGTTTGAATAGTGGTTTGCCTCGAGTTGACTTCTTTTCGTTGCCAAACGGTCTTACATTTGAAAAGCCTGATTTAACGGTATTTAGAAATCTTGCAATTGCGATGGATGCTGCACGCAAAGGCGGTAATTTGCCTTGTATTATGAATGCGGCTAATGAAATAGCTGTTAAGAGATTTTTGCAAGATAAAATCGGATTCCTTCAGATGTCGGATTTTATTGAAACTGTGATGAATAAAACATCTTTTATTCAGAATCCTACTTTGGATGATATAATTGCAACTCATTCTGAAGCTACAAAAATATCAGAATCGTTGTAAACTAAAATATAATACAGATACAAAAAAGGCAGTCAATTAATTTTATTGACTGCCTTTTTTAGTTATTGTTACGCTATTACAAAACAGATGGTTGCGATTATTACACAATATATTGCGAAATAAATAAGCTTTAGTTTCTTAACAATATTTATCATCCATTTGCAAGCCAAACATCCGGAAACAAATGCTGCTATGAATCCTATTGCCAAAACCATTGGCGCTATCGGTTCTGTAGCTCCGTGTGAAGCGAGATATTCTGCTGACGGTGCAAAGATGTGTTTGAAATCCAATAGAGCTTCGCCAAGTATCGGCGGTATTACCATCAAAAACGAAAATTGTGCGATATTTTCTTTTTTGTTGCCTAAAAGCAATCCGGTAGCAATTGTAGAACCCGATCTTGAAAGTCCCGGCAATACTGCGCATGCTTGTGCGATACCGATTATAAATGCGTGTAGCGGTGATATTTCTTCTTTGGGTTGCGGTTTCCAGTAGTGGGTGAGGGTAAGAAGTGCTGCTGTTAACAATAAACAACATCCTACTACTTTTATTGAACCTGCAAATATTGCTTCGATATTGTCTTTGAAACACAATCCGACGATTCCGATTGGAATCATTGATATTACAATCAATATTACATAACGTTGTTCAAAGTTCAAACGCTGCCAAATCGGCTGACCTTGGGTTTCGGGACTGAGTTTTGTAAAAAATCCCTTTATCAGTTGTAATATTTCTTTTCTGAGTATTGTACAAGTGGCGAGTACTGTTGCTACGTGTACTACAATATCAAATGTAAGTCCGGCTTCGCGAACATTCAGCAGCTCTTGTCCTAACTGAAGGTGACCGCTGCTGCTTACCGGCAAAAATTCTGTCAAACCTTGGATAATGCCAAGTATAAATGCTTCTAATGCATCCATTTTTTTCCTTTTTGTGTTAATCTAAAAAAAGACCGATGAAATCATATCTTTTTATAAAGTGATGTTCACCGGTCTTAGCTTTATTTGTTAAATTGGATTAATAATCAATTTTTGTTATGCTTTGAACTTGCTAACGATTTTTTCTCTTATTTCTTCCATTTCTTCTTTTGGAAGTGTGAGTTTGTGTTCAAACTGCATATCGTTAACATTGTTGAGCGGTACGAGGTGGATATGAGAATGAGGTACTTCAAGACCCACAACAGCGATTCCTACTTTTACGCAAGGAATTGCTTCTTTGATCGCAGCTGCTACTTTTTTTGCAAAAGCCATGTATCGACCGAGTTTGTCGTCGTCGATATCAAAGATATAGCTGATTTCTTCTTTAGGTACTACGAGAGTATGACCCTTTTGAATCGGGTTAACATCGAGAAATGCAAAGAACTCATCGTTTTCTGCTATTTTGTAACAAGGAATTTCGCCTTGTATGATTCTTGAAAATATTGTTGCCATTTTCTTTTTTATGTTTAGTTTTTTGTAAAATTAAATAGAGATGTCAACGATTTTGAATTCAGCTTGTCCGGCCGGAATAGTTACTTTTACAACATCGCCTACTTTTTTGCCCATAAGACCTTTAGCGATAGGAGTTTCTACAGAAATTTTCTTTTCTTTGAGGTTAGCTTCGCTTTCGGCTACGAGTGTATAAGTCATTCTGGCTTTGTTTTTTACATTTTCGATAGTTACTTTGCTGAGAATCTGAACGATGTCAGCTTGCATTTTACTCTTATCAATTATACGTGCATTTTTGATAAGGTCTTGAAGTTTTGAAATTTTCATTTCCAACAAGCCTTGAGCCTCTTTTGCTGCATCATATTCTGCGTTTTCTGACAAATCGCCTTTTTCTCTGGCTTCTGCAATTTGTTTTGATATATTTGGACGGTCTACAGCAATCATGTGGTCAAGTTCGTCGTTGAGTTTTTTCAAACCTTCTTCTGTTAGATACGTGATTTTTCCCATTTTATTTACGTGATGTTTAATTAATAATATGTTTGGTAAAAATAAAAAACAAAGAAGAATCCGAAAGGTGGTCATTAGTTACTACTTTCCGGATTCTCCTCTGTAAATTCTTAAATATGCCGCAAATATACTAAGTGTTTTTCTGAATAGCAAATTTTTTTGTTAAAAAAATATTTTTGCTTTTGTATTTCACTATGTTTTGGGCTTGAGGATGTCGTTGCCCATAAATTTAGTTTTTTCAAAGTATTCGTCAGCCGCTGATTTTTTGATATGATTTTTGTTTTGTATCAATTTTTTGCGGCTTTGTACTTCGTAATCGGCAAGCGGGTCGGCTGCTTTTTGTTTTGCGGCTTCTTCTTCTTCCTCTTTACGTTTCTTTTCCTCTTCGGCTTTTATTGTTGCTTCGCTGATTGTGGTTATCGATCTCAGTGTTGCGTCAAAGCTGTTGAGGGTTTCGGTTTTAACTTCTTTCTTTACCTCTTGAAAATCATTTTTTCTGTATGCCCAAATCATGCCTGCGATAAATCCGAATACTATCAATAGCATGATTGAGGTAAATGCTGCTGCACTCATGATTGTTTTGTTTTTAGTTATTTGAAATTAAAGAAGTTTTTGAAAATTCCCGGTTTGGCTTTCTTTCTTCTTTGTTTCATTTTTTTGTCGGTTTTTCTGTGATGTTTTTTCATTTGTTTTCGCGTTTTTTTGTCTTGCATCTTCAAGATTGCTTTTTTGGCTTTTTGTTCGTGCCGCCAATCTTTTATCTGCTGTTTGCGAATTTCTTTTTCTATCTGTTTTTTCTCTTTAGTAGTTGCTTCGCCTTGATTGTAGCGTTGCATCATCTCGTCATGAGCTTGTTTTTTCTCACGTTCTTTTTGCGCACGTTGAGCCTCTTTTTCATGACGCTTTTGATTTTTCTTATGATCTACGCCCTCACCTTCGTTTTTCTTGAAGTTGCGTGTGTCTTTCTTTACTTTCTTACGTTTTTCTTTTTCTTCGTCCGTTAATTTTTCGTCTTTATCTTTCTTTTTCTTTTTGTCTTTTACTTTTTCTTCGTTGTCTTCTTTTTCTTCGTCGTCGTTTTTAACGAATTGCGTTCGCTCTTGATTTTCATATTCCATACTTTCGCCCACATTTCCGAAGTCCTCGTCGTCGCTGAAATCCGTTACGATATCGGTTTCTGATTCGTCATCGTCGGTACCGCCCTTCTTTTTCTTTTTGGCTTTGGCTTTTTCTGCTTTTCGGGCTTCTTTTTCTGCTTTCTTTTGTCTTTTTCTTTCTGCCTTTTCTTCTTTTGAAGCTTTGGGCTCTTTGGGTTCTTTGGTTGCAGCAACTGAATCTTTTTCAGCTTGTTTTTCTGCTTTCAAAGCATCTTTTTCTGCCGCACGTTCTGCTTTTTTGGCTTGATTAACAGAATCTTTTTCCGCCTTTTTTTTGATTTTTTCTTTTTTGGCTTTTGCCCTTTTGGACATCCTTTTCAATTTCTCCGGCTTCCTTACTTTTTCTTTTATGAAACCGTCTTGAGTGTATTGATTTCCTGATGGCGCAATATCGGCTTTCAGGTCAATTTTTACATTATCCTGTTGAGCCATTACTTCCGGCGATATGGTTGTTATTATCAGAAATATTATGGTAAATAGTTTTATTATGAATCTTTTCATGCTTTGTATTAAAAAAATGTTTACTTTTGTATCGGATTTTCATCGTAATAAAATCCGTTACAAACTTAAATAAAAAAACGATGAAGTTGAAAATAAAATTGTTCCTTGTTGCTGTTTTGTCTGTATTTTGCTTCTATTCATGCAGTACCGACGACAATCCTGTTCCGCAGGTACAAGTGGATTTCTATATTCATTTCAACAATGCACAATATTCTGCACTTCAGAATCCCGGAGGGTGGGTTTATGTAACAGGCGGATATCAGGGAATTTTTATTTACAATTTCAACAACGAAACTTATTACGCATTCGATAGGGCTTGCACTTATGATTATCATCACAGTCCCTTGATTTACAACGAAAAAACACATTGTTTGGAACATTCGGATACTACTGAAAATTGTAGTTCTAAGTTTGATGTGTTGTTGCAAGGTGCTGTTCATAATGGTCCTGCAAAATTTGCATTGCGGGAATACGATGTATTGGTGTATGGCGGTTATTTGCGAGTGCTTAACGGTTTAGGATATTAGAACAATGGAAAAATATGATATGATTGCCACAACATTTTTCGGTCTTGAAGGTGTTTTGGCGGAAGAATTGAAACAATTAGGTGCTGAAAATGTAGAGCCTGTTACTCGTGCCGTGGCATTCCGCGGTGACAACGAAATTCTCTACCGTGCTAATCTGTGGCTGAGAACGGCTTTAAAAGTTTTGGTTCCTATTCGTAAATTCAATGCTTTTAACGACAGGGAATTTTATGACCTTGCCCGCAATATCGATTGGCAAAAATATATGGCAGTGAGTGATACTTTTGCAATTGATTGTGTAGCAAGCGGTCCTATCTTTACCCATTCCAAGTATTTGGCATTAAAATGCAAAGATGCAATTGCCGATTATTTTAGAGACAGGCGCGGACGTCGTCCCGATGTTGACGTGGAATATCCCGATGTAAGATTCAATGTACACGTTTACAATTCCCAAGTTACAATTTCTCTGGATTCTACAGGAATACCGATGAGCAAACGCGGTTACAAAGTACGTCAAACCCAAGCCCCGCTCAACGAGGTAATGGCTGCCGGAATCCTAAAACTTGCAGGTTGGGATTACAAAACTCCGTTTATTGACCCGATGTGCGGTTCAGGAACTTTTGCAGTGGAAGCCTGCATGATGTCTATGAACATCGCGCCGGGTGCATTCAGACATTTCGCTGTAGAAAAATGGAGAGATTTCGACAGCTCTATTTGGACTGCTTTGAAAAAAGAGCAAAAAGAATTGATGCAAAAAACACCTCTTGCACCAATCTTTGCATTCGACAAAGATCCGATGGCTTTGGATATTTGTACACAAAATGTTGAAAAAGCGGGTCTTGCCGATTATATCGATATCGACAGAAAAGATTTTTTCAAAAACGATAATAAGGACAAAGGTTTGTTTGTTGTCATGAATCCGCCTTACGGTGAACGACTTGAAGAACAAGCGGATATGATAGAGTTTTACAAAAATATTGGTAATGTTTTAAAATCTAATTACATAGGATGCAAGGCGTGGGTTATCAGCGGTAACCTCGAGGCGCTAAAAAAACTCGGTTTGCATCCATCTAAGAAAATTAAGCTTTTTAATGGACCGTTAGAGTGCCGTCTGGAATGTTTTGAGATGTATGACGGTAGTAAAAAACGAAATATTTGAAAATAATTAATTTGCTTTTTACCAAAATACATTGTACATTGCGTCACAATATTTTTGTAAACTATTAACTATTTTTTTGTGTAACTATTTATTCAAACGCGAGGGAAAATGAAAAATTATTTTGTAATGATGTTAGCATGTCTGTGCTATCTTTCTGCGTGTGCGGATCTCAGACGTGAGCAGCATCTCAACGATGACTCATGTCATACCGATACTGTTCCTAAGATAATGACTTCCAATTATCTGAACGATATCGATGAGTACGTAAGTTTTGTAAGAACCAATGGTGAGCAACTTACCTTTATTCGTGAAAATACAAAAAAGGCAAATAAAGTTATTAGCCTTTTGAACAACGATACGGTAAGAATCTCTGTATATGGCGGTGGCGAATTTCAGGAAACAATAAATGTTTACTACAAAAATTCCGAACCGCTGATGTTGTCGCGGAATTGTATTCTCGATGTTGATACCAGTTATCTTGAAACTGCTTATTTTAAAAACCGTAGGGTTTACAAATGTTTCAGAGACGGTGTTGAACTCGAAAATGCTGATTCCATTAAATTGTTCAATCAACTTCTTGCAACAGTTTCAAGAAGTTAAAACTGTACAAATGAAAAACATCTCATTTCCGAAAAATATTTTATTTCCGGAAATAGAGATGTTTTTTTATGTAACTAATATTAAAACGATTCATATTCAGAATCCTGACGGTCGTTGTTACGCATATCAATAAAAGTACCGCCTTTCTTGGTATTGTTAGTTGTAGTAGTTCCCAAATTTTTAGCCGCAAATTTAGTAGCTGGATTGCTGCTTGCCGTATTTTTGTTTTTTGTAGCAAAATTTGCTGCTGTATTCGGTTTTGTAACAGCGGTTGCCTTAGTTGTAGTAGCCTTGGCTGTAGTTGACGGTTTGTTTGCAGGAGTAACAGTTTTAACTGGTTTTGCTGTATTTTTGTTAGCAGTATTTTCTACAATAATTTTTTTCTTAGAAGTATCAGCGGGTTTTGTATCTTTCAAATCGGTTTTGAAATATGCTACTGATTCTTTCAACTGTACACCTTGAGCGGCAAGGTTTTGACTTGCTGAAGCCATTTCCTCTGCCGATGCTGCATATTGCTGAGTAATTTCGCTCAATTGCATCATCGAATTGTTGATCTGAGCTATGCCCGAACTTTGCTCGTTGCAAGATACTGCAATCTCTCTTACCAAATTGGTAGTTTCCTCAATATCAGGAATAATATTTTTCAGCAACAGACTTGCATTTTCGCTGATTGTTACAGCCTCGTGACTTACCTTATCAATTTCGGAAGCCGCTACGGCACTACGTTCTGCAAGTTTACGAACTTCGGCAGCCACTACCGCAAAACCTTTTCCGTGTTCGCCCGCTCTTGCGGCTTCTACTGCGGCGTTCAATGCCAAAATATTGGTTTGAAAAGCAATTTCATCAATTATTGAAATCTTGTTAGCAATATCTTGCATTGCATTGCGGTTTTTCATACTTGCCTCGTTGGTAAGTTTTATATTTTCAAGAGCTTTTACAGCAATCTTTTCTGTTTTTTGAGCATTCTCGTTGTTATGAGTAATAGTAGTACTCATTTGCTCTATCGCACTCGAAACTTCTTCTGCCGATGATGATTGTTTGCTTGCTCCGTCGCTCATCAATTGAGAGGCGTTGGCCATTTCCTGACTGCTTGAACTTATATCTGATGCTCCAAGCATGATTTTTTTGATTGTATCATTCATCTTGTTTGACATCAAATTTATCTGTTTCGACATCCTTCCGATTTCGTCGTCGCTTTCTGCTTTCAGTTTTACAGTTAGATTGCCTTCGCTAATTTCTTTTATTATTTCTTCTACTTTGGCTATTGGTTTTACTGTTCGGTTGGTGAAAAATGTTATCAATATTATGATACTTATTATTAAGACTAATAATGTACTTACTCCCGTTATACTTGTTTTTATAATACTATCGTGAGTATTATCCATTATATGAATTGCTTTTTCGCTCGATTTATTGGCAAGTGTTTCGCCTTCGTAAATCAGCAAGTCGGCATCTTCTATCATGCGCTTGTACAAATTATTGTGTTTTGTCTCCATTTGGTGATATTGTTCATATCCTTTCATGAAATTCTGAATCAATGTATTTGTACCATTAATTTCTGAACTCATTCCATATTCTGAGGCAAAACCGATAATTATTTTTTGATTCTTTATTACTTTTTCACGTACTAAGTTAATATAGTTTTCATCGCTTATTTTTCCTTTAGCGTTTTCTATTAAACGTATATTTTCTGATATTATAATTGCTCGTTCTACAGCCTGACTTGTTTTTTTGGTTTGAGACAATTTTCCTCGTAATTTTTCCAATACCCGGTAATACGATTGTTTGTAACTTTGCAGTTCTTCGTATTTTTGTTTCATCTCATCAAACATCCCTACATATTGGGTCATTGTTATATCATAATCGTTGATATAGTTTCCAAGTAAATCTATTACTCGGCTGTTGCTCTCGTTTCTTATTTTCTGGAGTTCTTGGTGCCATTGTCTTGATTCTTGTATTGAATAATGGGCAGAATCCAAGTAAATCTTGTTGGTGGTTACAAGATAACGGTTAACATATATCAGTGTTTGTAATGTAGTAAGGTTAACATTATGACTGTTTACAGTTTGCGGCAGTTCCTGATTTTTAAGTTGGTCCAAATAACCGCCGGTTTTTTTAGTAGCCATCATTGGAAAACTGTAAAATATAACTAATATACATAAAATAGTAATTAGTCCGAGAGTCATTTTCTTTTTTAGAGATAAGTTTTTGAGTTTCATCATATTGGTTGTATTTTATTAGGTTCTTACATTATATATCTTATGGTTGTTACTCGCAAATATCTTGCAAATTTTTTTAATATGCAATAAAATTTTTATTTATTTTTTAATTTCGTGTTATTATGGCGTTGTGTTGCCGTGGGTTTGTACCCACATCGAAAGCCCAACGCTGCGCCGCGGCTTACATCGCAGTGCGAACCCACGGCACACAAATAATTTTTTTTTTTATGAAAACTGTAACTTTTGGTTGTGTTGTACGTCTTATGGGCAAGAAGTCAACAAAAATATATTACATTAAATAAAATTCAGGTAGCATGAAAACATTATGTTTAATTTTTTTATTTGTACTGTTTGTTCAGGCTGCAAGTGCACAACAAAAGTCAAAACCATTGATTGATAAATTACAGTCAAAAAATATCTTATCATCAGATAAGCCGAAAGTACAGTTAAAAGATTCAGTTTCGGAAAAAGATTCGGCAATTGTTGTAGGTCTTACAAATTCGCCGTTTTGTATACGGGATCATAAAATTGTACCTCAAGCGTGGAATTGTGATATTAAACGTATTAAAACAAATTGAGATGTCCGTCCTTACGATTTAACATAAATAAAAATCAATAGCTTTGTCTGTGTAAAATAAAAAGCATAATTTTGTCGAAAATTGAAATAATACAAAATTATGTCAAAAAAGATTGAAGATTACATCGTTACTATTCCTGATTTTCCGGAACCGGGAGTCATGTTTAGAGACGTTACAGGAGTTCTTGATAGTGGAGAAGGTCTCCAATTGTCGATTGATGAACTTTACAAACTAATAGCGGGCGTAGAATTTGACGTTATTGCCGGTGCCGAAGCCAGAGGTTTTATTTTCGGTATGCCGCTCGCTTACAAGGCTTGTAAACCTTTTGTGCCTGTTAGAAAAAAAGGTAAACTCCCGCGTGAAACTTATTCTGAAACTTATAATTTGGAATACGGTACTGCTACTATTGAGATTCATAAGGATTCTATCAAACCGGGACAGCGTGTTGTTCTTGTTGACGACCTTATTGCTACCGGCGGTACTATTGAGGCTGCTGCCAAATTGATTGAAAAATGTGGCGGTATTGTTGTTAAGATTATTTTCTTGATGGAATTGGAAGGTCTCGGCGGTCGCAAAAAGCTTTCTAAATATGATGTGGCTTCTGTTGTGAAATATCCGGGTAAATAATATAAATATTTGATATTACAACCAATTTACTAACTCAACACGCAGGATATTATGAAATTTTTGTGTGTTGAGTTTTTTTTTATACAATCTAAAATTTTGTTTAATTATGGAAACTTTAATATCTAATATCGGAATCATTGGTACCGGTTGGATTGCTGATAAAATGGCAATAACACTTTCCGGAATGAAAACCGCACGGCTTTATGCGATTGCGTCGCGTTCCTACCAGAAAGCCGAACAATTTGCAAAACAATATTCAGTTCCTAAAATTTATGGTTCGTATCAGGAGCTTGCTGACGATGAGAATATCGATTTGGTATATATCGCTACACCGCATTCGCATCATTATCAACATGCCAAGATGTGTTTGTTGAAAGGAAAACCTGTTTTGTGCGAAAAAGCTTTTACTGTAAATGCCAATCAGGCACAGGAACTTATCAAAATATCTCAAGAGAAAAAGGTTTTTCTTGCCGAAGCCATTTGGACACGCTATCAACCGATGCGCAAAATGATTTCAGGCGAAATATCGGGCAACATCATCGGCAAACCGTTGATGATATCAGCCAATTTGTGTTATCCGAATATCGCTCTCGAAAGGATGTTCAAACCGGAACTTGCCGGCGGAGCGCTTCTTGATTTAGGCGTTTATGTTTTGAATTTTGCTGACATGTTTTTCGGTTATGACATCAAAAATATTTCGTCGCATTGCATTAAGTATCATACCGGTATTGATGCGCAAGAAACAATCACAATAGAATACAACGACGGTAGAATTGCAGTATTATGGAGTTCTCTGTTGGTAAAGAGCGATCGTCAAGGAATAATTTCCGGAACCGACGGATATATTGTTGTAGAAAATGTCAACAATCCTCAAAGTTATTCTGTTTACAATCAAGATTATCAGTTGGTAAAAAAAGTAGATTGTCCGAAACAAATCACGGGTTACGAATATCAGGTGGATTCATGTATAAACGCAATCAGACAGGGCAAGATAGAACCCGACGAGATGAAACATGTTGATATATTACGTATTATGCGTCAAATGGACAAGTTGAGAAACGATTGGAATATAAAACTTTGCGATGAATGATAAAAAATATAAAATTGTTAGTTGTTGAAAGATAATGCTTTAGCTAAAAATATTCATTTTTTTTGAAATAATTTTGCGTTTTTACAATTTTTTGTATATTTGTTGCAGTAATAATTAGTGCGAACAAAAGAAGTTCGTTTTTTTGGAATTAATATAGACATGAGTTCTTTTATGTCCAAATTGTTTGCAACCTAAGCAATTTGAATTTAGTAACAATCTTAAATCATCATTTTATGGCAGAAAAATCTAATTTTATTGTTGGTGGAACTCTGAAAAGTAGATTGATAACGGTACTTAGTATAGCTTCGTTACCACTTTTTATATTGGCTGTAGTTATGATAGTAAGAACTACAACTATAGGAGAGGATGCTGACAGATTGGCGAAAAAATATTTGGAAGTAGTCAGATTGGGAGATGCAACCGATGAGACAAGTTATTTAGCGGTTCTTCAGGTAGAAGAATATGTAAGAGACCGTACAGATTATGTACTTGATGATAATATAGTGTACATGTCGGATGCTGCTAAGTATTTGGATACATTGCATAATCTGTTGCAAGATGAGATTTTTTCAGACAGTTTGCGTATTTGGTTGCGCGGACTTGAGGAAGTGAGAAGTGATTTTGAGCCTATATTTACAAGAGCATGGCATGCCAACGAAAAACGGCTTGCAGTATGGGAAGACATCGTACAAGTACGAGCCGAATTGTTAGAAAATTTGGAACGTATTGGTAATGGTAATAATGATAAAGCCGCAATACTTGCAGAGAGAGCTAAAGGTTTGATTTATTATGCTACAGTAATGGATTCTCTTGATGTAGAAGGATTTTTTGAGGGTTGTGATTCAAAACTTTCAGTAATATTTTCCCGCCTGTCGCAAACTTTGTCATATTCTCAGATGCATGAGATAAATACAAAGTATAAGGATTTGACCGATTATGTAAGTTATTATACCGAAAATTCAGTGATAGCATTTACCAATATGCACGCTATTAGTGCGAAAAGTCTTGACGGATATAATTGGCTTGTTAGAATACAGGAAGTAGTAAACGGATTGGTAGCAAAAACAGCCGCAGATGTAGATTCATCGCTTTTAGCTGCAAGATTTTGGATTATAATCGGTTGTATATTTGGAGTGATTGTAATATTGTTTTCGGCTCGAGTAATGCAGGTAAACTTAGTAACGCCGTTGAAAAATGGTATATATGCAGCAACTGAGCTATCAAAAGGTAATCTTAATGTAAAAATAGAAACAACCGAATCGAACGATGAAGTAAGTTCGTTGCAAAACTCTTTGGCACATCTTGTTGAAAATATCAAATTTATCATGAAATCAATATCCGATTGTTCATCAGATATTTCGCAGTCAAGTGTTAGATTAAGAGATATAAGTTCTTTGATGAATTCATCAGCCAACGATCAGGCATCATCGGCAGAGCAAGTATCTTCGTCGATAGAGCAAATGGCTTCGGCTATTGGTCAGAACAATGATAATGCTCATGAGACTGAAAAAATTGCTGTAAAAGCTTCTAATACAATTCAGAAATGCAGTCAGACTGCTGAAAAATCAGTTAAGTCTATGAATCTTATAGCAGAAAAGATTTCTATTGTAGACGAAATTGCATTTCAGACCAATTTGTTGGCTCTAAATGCCGCAGTAGAAGCAGCGAGGGCAGGCGAACACGGTAAAGGTTTTGCCGTAGTAGCTGCCGAGGTAAAGAAACTTGCCGAACGAAGTGCTTTAGCTGCAAAAGAAATTGATATTGTAAGCAAAGAGGGGCAATCAGTTGCAAAGGATACTGGTGATATATTTGCATCTGTATTGCCGGATATTGAAAGAACATCTTTTTTAGTGCAAGAGATAGCTGCATCGTGCTCGGAGCAAACTTCCGGTAGTAATCAAATTAGTACAGCTGTTCAACATTTTAATCAAACAACTCAACAGTTTGTTTCTATGGCACAAGAGATGTCAGATGATAGTAGTACACTTTCGACACTTGCCGAAAGACTTTCAGAACTTATTAAATTTTTTAAAACCGAATAATCAATGAAACAAAGAATTTTAACATTAGCGTGCGCATTACTTTTCAGTTATGGCGCATCGGCACAGGAAGATGATGATTTTGAAACAGAATCAGAAGAAGAAACATCCGGTGTATCGTTTAGCGGAGGTACAGATGTAGCAAGTGCATACCTTTGGCGAGGTAATTTGTTGTTGCATGGTGCTAATTTTCAACCGTATTTGGAATTTAATGCGGAAAATTTCACACTCGGACTTTGGAATTGTACCGATTTCAACGGTAATCTGAAGGAGTTTGATATTTATGCTTCGTATACAATTGCAGATCAGTTGACATTTACTGTAACTGATTATTTTACTCAGGAGGATTCCTTTTCTCCGGATGCTCCTAAGTACAGCAATTACAAGTCAGACGAAACAGCTCATACATTGGAATTTTCTGTAGATTGGGAAAGTGATTTCGGACTTGATGCTTCTTTCAACATTTTGCTTTACGGTGCTGACAAGAAATGGTGGCTCGAAGGTATTGACGATGACGAGGCTACCAAGAATGCTTACGGTACATATTTTGAACTCGGTTATACTACCGAAGTAAAAGAAGTGGCTTTCCGTCCGTTTGTTGGAATGGTGTTTACTCCTTCTACATGGTATGGCGACGGTACTGGAACTCACGATGGTTTCAATGTTGTAAACCTCGGAGTATCAGTATCAAAAGACATCCCGATTACTGATAAATTCAAATTGCCGGTATATGCTACTTTCGGTTACAATCCTCAGTTGAATGATGTAGCAGCTTTTGCCGGTTTCACAATCGGATTTTAATAAAAAAGGATATACTTTAGTTGATTAATATAAATAAAACCACGACTACCGTTGATATGGTGTCGTGGTTTTTATTTTTTTTATGTTGACTGTGGATTGTTACCGTTAGTAATGAACGGGACGGAATCCGAAAATTTGTCTTACTTCTTGTACTGTTTGAGTAGCACGGATATGAGCTTTTTCTGCGCCCATCTTTGCTACTTTGTCAAGATAATCAGTATCTTTTTCAATTTCTTGAATTCTTTCGCGGATTGGTGCTACAGTTTTGATGATATCTTCAGCAAGTTGTTTTTTCATATCGCCGTAACGGATAGAACAATCGTTCCAAGCGTTTTCAAAATGTTCGATAGTAGATTTTTCTGAAACCAAATTCATGAAAGTAAACAAGTTTTGAATTACTTGAGGTTTTTCAGAATTAGGTTCTGTAGGACCGGAATCTGTAACGGCTTTCATTACCTTCTTTCTGATATCTTTGTCAGAATCAATAAGATAAATACCGTTGTTATCGCTTTTACCCATTTTGCCGCTACCGTCCAATCCCGGAACTTTTATCAAGTCTTTGCCGAAAGAGAAAGCTTTTGGCTCTTTGAAATATTCTACACCATATATATTATTAAAACGTCTTGCATATTTGCAAGTCATTTCCAGATGTTGCTCTTGATCTTTTCCAACAGGCACATAATCAGCTTTTTGAATAAGAATATCGCAAGCCATCAATACGGCGTAAGTCAAAAGACCTGCATTAATATTGTCCGGATTCTGACGCGCTTTTTCTTTGAAAACCACTACGCGTTCCAATTCGCCGATATAAGCATTCATATTCATCAGCATATAAAATTCGGCTGTTTCCGGAATATCACTTTGAATATATAGAGTACATTTTTCAGGATCGAGACCGGCAGCAATATATTGGCTGAGAATTTTTCTTACATTAACCTGAAGGTGATCAGGATGAGGATGTGTTGTAAGAGAATGATAATCTGCAACAAAGAAGTAACAGTTGTAATCATTCTGCATTTTTACGAAATTTCTGAGGGCTCCGAAATAATTTCCCAAGTGCAAGTCGCCTGTTGGTCGGATACCGCTTACTACAGTTTGCATTTTATTTACTTTTTTTATTTTAACTGGCTGCAAAGATAAAAAATATTGAGAAATTAACACGCTATATTATATGTCAAATGCAAAAAAAACTCATTTTTTGCTGAGTTTGTACCAATTTATAATTAAATTTAGAATTATTTTAGCAGATAGTTATTTTTGTTACTGTCTGAAATATAGATTAATATAGCTTTACAATAAAAAAAATATAAAAAAAACTCTGTTTTTTTTTGGAACATTCAGCAAAAAACTGCTAACTTAGAGAAATTAAAAAATAGTTCACTCAGCATAATATTAAAAGGCTGTATATTATGAATTTACTCAAGAAATTTATATTATTCTCGCTAATAATTTTGATGGCGAACGTCACTTTGGCTCAAGAAGAGCAAGTGGTAATACAAGATACTCCTAAATTCAATCCCGGTGAGATGATTATGGGGCATGTTGGGGACGAATACGAATGGCACATCTGTACCATCGGTGATACACATATCACAGTGCCTTTGCTCTGTATTCTGTACAGCGAAAATTCCGGATTGCATATTTTCAGTTCCGGAAATTTGCATCACGGACATGCTGAGTATGAGGGTTTCAAGATTAGTACTTCAGGTGAATACGAAGGCAAAATCGTAGAAATTGTAGATGGAAAAGAAGTCCGTCCTTGGGATTTTTCAATAACTAAAAATGTGTTTGCATTGTTGTTCTCGGTATTTCTTATCAGTTTTATCTTTATTAAGATGAGAAAATATTACGAGAAAAACGTCGGCAAAGCTCCTCATGGATTTTTCAATGCATTAGAGTTGGTAGTACTTTTTGTAAGAGACGATATTGCTTACGCATCGTTGGGTAAAAAACATGGTGACAAGTTTATGCCGTTTCTTATGACAGTATTCTTCTTTATCTTTATCAACAACCTTTTGGGACTTGTACCGATATTTCCGGGCGGTGCCAATCTTACGGGTAACATCGCTGTTACTTGTGTGTTGGCTGTCATGGTATTTATCATTACCACAATCAACGGTACAAAAGAATATTGGCTTGACATATTTTGGCCAAAAGGCACTCCGATTTGGTTGAAAATTCCGCCAATCCTTCCGGCAGTAGAAATTATGGGTATGTTTACAAAGCCTATCGTATTGATGGTTCGACTTTTTGCTAATATTACAGCAGGTCATATCATTGCATTGGGCTTCTATTCGCTGATATTCTTGTTCGCATCCAACAGCGGTATCGGTACTGCGTACGGAGTTTCTGTACCGACAATTATCTTTACCGTATTTATGTCGCTTTTGGAATTGCTTGTAGCATTTATCCAAGCTTACGTGTTTACACTTTTGTCATCAATCTATTTCAGTATGGCAGTAGCTGAAGAACACGAAGAAGCAGAAGTAAAGAAAATAGCTTAAAAAAAAAGATTATCATTTTAATACAAAATAGGAATATTAATTTTTAATAATTACTGATATGACACTAATGACAATTTTAAATTCATTGCTCGATGGTTCAATCGATGCTACAGCTGCCATCAACTATATGGCAAAATTTGGTGCTGGTATTGGCGCAGGTTTAGGTGTAATCGGTGCTGGTATTGGTATCGGCAAGATTGGTTCTTCTGCAATGGAAGCGATTGCACGTCAGCCGGAATCTGTCGGTGATATTCGTTCAAACATGATTATCGCTGCGGCTTTGGTAGAAGGTGTTGCATTCTTCGCTATTGTTTGCTGTTTGTTGGTTATCCTTGGTTAATCTCAAACCGGCAAGAAAACATTTTATCCAAAAAAAACAATTATTCTGCCGCGATGCGGTTGGCAAAGGGCAGAATAATTAGTTTTTAGAAAAAAAGATTTTATTAACTAAAACAATAACAATATGGGGCTCGTAACACCGGATTTTGGTCTTTTGTTTTGGATGTTAATATCATTTTCGATATTACTTATTATCCTAAGAAAGTTCGCGTGGAAACCTATCTTGAAAATGCTTCAAGATAGGGAAGAGGAGATTTCAAAATCATTGAACTCTGCACAACAAGCCAAAGAGCAGATGGAAAAGCTCAATGCAGAGAACGAAAAGATTTTGAAAGAAGCGCGTGCCGAGCGTGAGGCAATGCTTAGAGAGGCCAAAGCCACAAAAGATAAGATTGTTGCTCAGGCGCAGGATGCCGCTAAAGCAGAAGCTGACAAAATTATTGCTGCTGCTCGTGCCGAAATCGCCGCTGAAAAAGATGCTGCCATGTCTGAAATGTCTGACAAGGTTGCAGAACTCTCTGTACAAATTGCAGAGAAAATTCTTCGTAGGGAACTCGATTCGTCTGACAAACAGAACGAATACGTGAAAGACCTTGTTAAAAATATATCTCTCAATTAACATCTTAAAAATCTGACTTACGATGAACAACAGCAAAATTTCTGTAAGATATGCAAAAGCATTGTTGCAAACTGCGCTTGAGTACAAAACTGAAGACGCGGTTCGCAATGATATTGAATCTTTGCTCGAGTGCATCAACACATTGCCGGATTTCAAAGCTATGTTGGAGAGTCCCATCATTGTTGATTCTGCCAAAGTTGAGATTTTCAAAAATCTTTTCGGCAGTAAATTCAACAAACTTACAACAGATTTTTTCTCACTTTTGGTAAAAAACAAGAGAGAAGGATTCCTGAAAATCATTTGCCTTAATTATCTCGGATTTTATGCCAAAAACAAAAACATCCGCCGCGTGATTATCACATCAGCTGTGAAAAATCCGGTAGAGGTAAGCGAAAAAATCAAGCAACTTGTAGAGACTCAAGACAACAGAAGCACAGTGGAATTGACAGAAAAATTGGATCCCGCTCTTATCGGAGGTCTGATTATACAAATCGATGACAAGGTGTATGATGCAAGCATCAAGACACAGCTTGCTAAAGTAAAAGAAAAATTAAAGTAAAAAAATACTAAAATATTCATTTAACTATGGCTTCTATAAAACCAGGTGAAGTATCAGAAATCCTGAAACAGCAGCTTCAGGGCCTTGATACAGACGTATCTCTCAACGAGGTAGGCTCTGTATTGACGGTAGCTGACGGTACAGCACTTATTTACGGTTTGTCCAATGTACAAGCCAGCGAGATGATAGAATTTGAAAACGGTGTAAAAGGTATCGTTCTCAACTTGGAGGAAGACAATGTGGGAGCCGTTTTGCTTGGTTCTTCTGCCGGTATCCACGAGGGTACTCAGGTAAAACGTACCGGCAAAATTGCTTCAATTGATGTCGGCGAAGGTTTGCTCGGACGTGTTATCAACACTTTGGGAGAACCTTTGGACGGAAAAGGCGAAATTACAGGTCAGCTGTACAATATGCCTTTGGAGAGAAAAGCTCCGGGCGTAATTTACCGTCAGCCTGTTACCGAGCCGCTTCAGACCGGTTTGAAATCTATCGATGCGATGATTCCTATCGGACGTGGTCAGCGTGAGCTTATTATCGGTGACCGTCAGACCGGTAAATCCGCTATCGCTATTGATACTATTATCAATCAAAAAGAATTCTACGACAAAGGCGAACCCGTTTATTGTATCTACGTGGCTATTGGACAAAAGGGTACTACTGTAGCCAGCATCGCAAAGACTTTGGAGGAAAAAGGCGCAATGCCTTATACTGTTATTGTCTCTGCTACTGCAAGTCAGCCCGCTGCTCTTCAATACTATGCGCCATACGCAGGTGCTGCTATCGGCGAATTTTTCCGTGATACCGGTCGTCCTGCTCTTATCGTTTACGACGATTTGAGTAAGCAAGCGGTGTCTTACCGTGAAGTGTCTTTGCTTCTTCGCAGACCGCC
The DNA here is from genome assembly GCA_017541145.1 of Bacteroidales bacterium. Taxonomy (GTDB): domain Bacteria; phylum Bacteroidota; class Bacteroidia; order Bacteroidales; family UBA3824; genus UBA3824. The sequence goes on from JAFXZT010000155.1 coordinate 72,489, forward strand.
GGGACGTGAAGCTTACCCCGGTGACGTTTTCTATCTTCACTCTCGTTTGCTTGAAAGAGCTGCTAAAATCATCAACAACGATGAGGTTGCTAGGCAGATGAACGATATACCTGAATCTATCAAACATCTCGTAAAAGGCGGCGGTTCGCTTACCGCTCTACCAATTATCGAGACTCAGGCAGGTGACGTTTCTGCTTACATCCCTACAAACGTGATTTCTATTACCGACGGACAGATATTCTTGGAGTCCAACCTCTTTAATGCAGGTGTGCGTCCGGCTATCAACGTGGGTATCTCTGTATCGCGTGTAGGTGGTAATGCTCAAATCAAGGCGATGAAGAAAGTGGCTGGAACTTTGAAACTCGATCAGGCTCAATTCCGCGAGCTCGAAGCTTTCTCTAAATTCGGTTCTGATCTTGATGCCGCTACCGTTACTGTCCTCGAGAAAGGACGTAGAAACGTAGAGATTCTCAAGCAGCCTCAGTATACTCCTTACAGAGTAGAACAGCAGATTGCTATTCTCTATTGCGGTACTCACAACTTGATGAAAGAAGTACCGTTGGACAAAGTAAGAGATTTCGAGAAAGAGTTCATCGAAAAATTAGAAGTTGCTCACAAAGAGGATATCCTCGCTCCGTTAGCCAAAGGTGTTATCAACGACGAAATCACCAAAGCTATCGAAACTGTAGCAGCCGACGTTGCCAACAACTACAAATAAATACAGATTTATTTAGATTAAACTTCAAGAGAGTGTGTCCAAATGGTGACCGCTTTTTGGATATGCTCTCTTTTTAATTCAATTTTATTTCAGACATTTATCAATTTGCGCTATGGCAAACTTAAAAGAAATACGCGGTAGAATTGCTTCCGTAACCTCTACACGACAGATTACCTCTGCCATGAAAATGGTAGCAGCCGCAAAACTCAGAAAAGCTCAAGCATTTGCCTCTCAGATAGTTCCTTACAAAAACAAAATGCAGGAAATACTTGCAGTATTGTCGGAAACATTGGCTGAATCAGGCGACAACGCTTTTATCACAAAGCGCGACGTAAAATCTATGCTTGTAATCGCTATCAGTTCAAACAAAGGACTTTGTGGCGGCTTCAACGGTAATATCTTTAAGGCTTGCAGCGCTTTGGTTCAACGCGAAACCGAACAGTATCCGAATCTGAAAATTCAGTTTTATGCAATTGGTAAAAAAATTTCCGAACTGCTTCAGAGAGCCGGTTACGAAGTTTACAAAACTCAAATCGATGCTATCGACAAAGTAGAATACGAAACCTCAAAAGCCATTGTTGAAGAAATTTCTGAATTGTTCCTCTCGGGGAAAATCGATTGTGTAAAATTTGTACATAACGAATTTGTAAATGCTGCTGTACAAAATACAGTTGAAGATTCCTTTTTGCCGTTGACATTCAAAGTTGATAAAAATGTAAAATTCAAGAGCGACTATATCTTTGAACCCGATAAAGAATCTATCGTTACTACACTTATTCCTCAATGGCTGAAAACAACATTTTTTAGCGCAATGGCAGAGAGTTTTGCCGGTGAGCAGGGCGCTCGTATGACTGCGATGAACAAGGCAACCGACAATGCTACAGAACTTATCAAAGAACTCAATCTTCAATACAACAAAGTGCGTCAGGCATCCATCACCAACGAAATTATCGAAATTGTTTCCGGTGCCAACGCTCAATAATTGTAGTAACATCGTCAAAAAAAACGGCAATTATCATAACGTTTGCGGTGGTAGAGACGCGATGCTCGCGGCTTGACTGCCGTCTGCGTTTTTTTGTTAGGACGCGATTAATTGCGTCTCTACTGCATGTTGTATTTCTCGGTACTTACATTTTAAAATTATATGGGTTTGAGCCGCAGTGTTTGCGGCTTCTTGCTTGTCTTATTAAAAAAATAATTTTTTTAAATTTTTTTGTTATTTCAAAAAGTTATTCTACTTTTGCGGCGTCAAAAATTAAAGACCAAAAAAAGAGACAAAATGACTGCAAATGTAAATAAAATTTTACCCCCCCCCGTAAAAATTGCAATTTATTGACGTTCAATAAATTGTCTGTTTTATTTTATCTGATTTTTCTTTTTAACCCGTTTGCTGCTTTTTCGCAGTCAATCGAAACGATTGCAAATTCGCGGGCTGTTACGATGGGCGGTAGTTTGGCTTTCAACGACAATCTCGAATTTTTAACAGATTCTATCAGCAATTATTATTGTTTGTCAGGAAGTTATAACACAAAATTTTTCGGCGTTGTTGACGTGCCGGTTTCATTTGCTTATACCAACAACACTTTAACCAAAAATTTCGCATTGCCTTTCAACAGGTTTTCACTAAATCCGAGTTACAAGGAATATACACTTTATGCCGGATTCAACTCAATGAATTTCAGTAAGTTCACAATGAGCGGACATGATTATTTCGGCGGCGGTTTCGCATATTCGGGCGATGTTTGGACGGTTGAAACTTTTTTCGGACGACTCAGAAAAGCCGTACAGCCCGATTCTTTGGCAACCGACGTAGGTTATGCACGTCTTGGCGGCGGCCTCAAAATCGGTTATAAATCAGAGAAATACAATATTTCAGCAAATGTTATCAAAATAAAAGACAGGAAAAAATCAGTAAATTTTGATGATTTTCCCGACCAATTTGTATTCCCAAAAGACAACATCGCATCAAGTATTGCGATTGAAACTCAATTATTTGGAAATCTGACTGTTAGCGGAGAATATGCCGTGAGTTCCGTTCAGGAAACCGGACAGTCAACAGCTGAATCTCAAAAAAGTAAAAGCGTTGTTTATCAAGCCGTTGAAGCAAGTTTGGCTTATTCGTTTGAAAACAGTTCAATCGGCGTGAGTTATGATCGTTTACCGCCTGATTATGAAACACTTGGCGGATATTATTTCAGCGAGGACGAAGAGCAAATTTCAATGAATCTTGCCACAACAATTGCCGAAAAATATCAATTGAGCGGAGATTTCGGTTATCGCCACGATAATGTTGATAATCAGCAGGTAACAACAAATAAAAGTTTTGCTTACTCGCTGAATTTGAGCGCGAATCCAATCGAAAGGCTCTCTGTTGGTGCCGGAATCAACAACGACCAAAGTTATGTAAACTTAAAAGATAATCTTGAGCAGTTGACAATGATGTCCGATTTTGAAGATTTGGATACCAACGAATATTCAAGACTAAATCTCACGACAAATTTAAATGTAAATTATACGATGAAAGAAAGCGAAATCTTGTCAAACAGTTTTTACTCTTCGTTTTCTTACAACACGACTTCCGACAAGCAGCGTTACGACACAACAAGCGCTAATTCAAGGATTTACAATCTTAATTTCGGAACAAATACTGTTTTCAAAATACCGAAAATTTCAGTCGGATTCAACGTCGGACTCAGTCAAACGGATTCATATTCACAATGTTACAAGATGTTAACTTTAACCGGCAGTTTGTCGAAAAACTTTGAAAACGGAATTTCGCTTTCTGGAGCGTACACATACGCCGGTACAAAATCCGACACGCTGCAAAGTGCTGTTACAAATGTCAGAACGTCAGCTTCTTACGCTCTGTTTAAAAAGCATAATCTCGGTTTGACTTTTTGTTACATCCATAATCCGATGTCAAAAGCGTTAAAAAATAGGTACACTTTGAGCGTAAATTATAGTTATGGTTTTACAATAATAGGCGACAAGAAAAAAGGAGGTAATGAATGAAAAAATTTTTGCTGACATTTTTAATTTCGATTTTGACTTTTGCTGCATTTTCGCAAGGTTCTAACTCGGTAAATATCAGTATTTTGGGTTGCGGAAATTATAGTGCAAAACTTTCTGATTATTACTCGCCCAAAAACGCGGGGATGTTAACCGTAATTGTCAGAAATACTGACTTCAAAGATCCTTATTTGCAAATCCAACTTTACATGTCGGTAACAAACGGTCTCAAAACTTTTATTCAAACCAAAAGTCCGAACATCTCAAAAACTTTCCAAATCGGTTCTGGTGAGACACTTACGCTTACCGGTCAGGACTTGGAATGTATTTTTAATACGTATTATTTGAATTACAATAAGTCAAATTTTCAAGACGGTCAAAACATCCTGAAGATTTACGCGCGAGACGTCAAAACAGGAAAAATTGTCAGCAATACTGCACAAATTTTGCTGAAATCCGTGATGATTGCGCCTCCAAAATTGACAAGTCCGGACGAAAATTTTACAATCGAAACTGACAATCAATTTTTTAATTTTGCTTGGCGTGGCGACAACGGCGGCGCAAATATCGCTACCCGTTGCAACTACCGTTATAAATTTGAACTTTGGAAACAAAATTTTAGCGATAAAAACGTTGAGGCTCAGCGTCCTGCGGATTTTACTATGGAAAATCTGTTTGACGAAAAATATCAGTTTTTGCTCGCAACATTTCCTTTTGAAATCGGTCAAAAATATTGTTGGCGCGTTACGGCTTACGACCCGTTTGAAAAAGCAACGTTTTTGCAAAATGGTAAAAGTGAAGTTAGAAGCTTTATTTACAAGCACTTACCCGTTCCTGTTACGGGCTTGAAGCACACAATCAACGAGCGAAACCGTCAAGCAACCGTTACATGGAACGCCGCCGAGGGACACACAAAATATTACGTAGAATATTACAACCCTCAGACTACCAAGACGATAGCAATGGAAAAAGACGAGTCGAAATTCACTTTGGCATCAGCTCCCGAAAAAGAATATACAATTTTGTTTCGCGTAAAAGCGCAGTGCTGGGGCGATGACAGCCGTTGTTCTGACTGGTCGGATTGGGACACCATCAAATACGCTGCACCTGAGATAGTTGAGTCAAAATATCCGTGCGGCTAC
>JAFXZT010000024.1 GCA_017541145.1 Bacteroidales bacterium
AGATACCTAAACTACCTACTTTTTACGGCTTTCGGCATTTTGCCGCTCAATTTTATAAAAAACGGAGAAAAAAATCTTTTGTTCTTTTTATTTGCCACCACCGGGGAAAACCACTATAATAGGCGGTTGTCCGGGAGCAGGAATTATTGTGCCGGTTTGTCCGGGAATATTTCCTGATGGTGGATCAACTATAACTGCGGTCAATATTGATGTTGCAATTATCAAAAATTTAAAATATCGTTTCATGTTGTCAATTATTTGCTGCAAAGTTAAATTCTTCAAAATTTTCTACCAAGAAAATCGTGTGGCAGTTTGTGTGGCAATTTTTATTAATTTGTGTCGAATTTGATTTTTTATTGTGTCATTATTCTGTGTCAAAAAATGTAATAACTTGATTTATAGAAAAATAAATATTTTAAAATTTTGAAACATTTTTCTATATTTGCGGACTTAAATAATAGTATTTTATCATGAATAATAGTGTGAATTGTTTCAAATTTTATATTTTTTGTTTCATAATTGCGTTATGCAACACGTTTTGCAACAAAAAAAATGTTACAAATTTGCAATTGGAAGAAGTCGAACGACTTTTTTTAGAGCATAAAGATAGTTTAGCATTCAATATTTTGGATAAAATTATTCCTCCAACAGACTCTACATTTGAATTAGCTTTATACAATTATTTGATTGCAAAGAAGCAAATTCACAGTTCAACAAATATACCGAGCAGTTTTTTAAATTTTTCTGAAGAATATTTTAGACAAACAAATGATTCTTTGCGTTTGGCATTTGTTTATAATTATAAATCAATATTTTTGCTTGGAGAAAATAATAAAATAGAATCTAATTATTATAATTTAGAAGCAGAAAAAATTGCAGAGAAACTTGATGATAATATTCTTAAATTCAATGTTTTTTCCAGTGGATATTATCTTGCAGCATACAATTATGATACAGAAAAGTGTCTTTCGTATGCGCGGAAAGCATATTTTATCGGACAAAAACTTGATGATTTAGGTAAAATGGCTTATCCTGCAATATATTTAACACTCTGCTACAACGAAAAAAATGAGCCGGATAGTGTGAAAAAATATATGGCTGTTTGTCTTAATTATTTAAATGATTATCGAGAATATTCAAAAGGATTTGTTTTCAATATGTTGGGAGATGTTTTTTCAAAAACAGACAAAGCCATGTCTGAGTTTTATTATTTGGAGTCGATAGCTATCAATCATAATGCAGATGCTTATAATGGATTAACTCGTTTGTATTTATCTCAAAATAAGTTGGAAAAAGCTGATACTTGTTTTAAAAAAGCTTTACGTCACAGAGCGTACGAAGCTAATCTTAAATTAATGAATTTATATGCAGATAAGTTGATAGATTTAGGATGTTTTATAAAAGCTTTGAATATTAAAAATCAGATATCTTTGACGCAGGATTCTCTTTATAATGAGAAAATTGTAGGGTTAAATAATCAAATAGAAATACTCAAAGAAAATGAATCTCAAAAAAAAGTTTATATTGACAGTTTAGATTATAAATTATTGATATATAGAATTTTGATTTTAGTTTTCTTGTTTATAATAATTTTATCGTTTTTTTATATTTATAGAAAGTTTTACAAAGTAACAGTTCATGTTGAGCAGCTTTCAGAAAAAACATTACCTTTGGATAAAGTTAGTATAAAATCCGATGAAATTAGTAGTGAAAATGGTGAACTTTTAAATTCAGAATTTAATTTGTCTGATAATTTAATTTCAATAGGGCAACAACTTTATGAAAAAGTTAGTGATAATAAGTCTATTCGAGATATATCTAAAAAGAATCGTGATTTATTTGTTGCTTATTATTATTCTATTTACCCTGATTTCGCTAAAGAAATTTTTATGCAATATAATGGTTTATCAATAAATTCCGAATTGTTGTTAATATTTCAAAATATGGGTAAAAACAAACAAGAAATAATTGATATTATGGGATTTTCTGACCAAGCATACCGTTCGCTGAAATCACGGACAGACAAAGCAAAAAAAGAATTATAAAAATCTGACTATTTTTATTATCTTTGCGAAGAATCAAAATAGAAACGTCATGAGCAGATTTTTAGACTACGGAAATTCGGATTTTAGGAGTGTTAGAGATAGCAATTTTGTTGATAAATCGGGATTAATCAACGTATTAAACGAAAAAATTGGTAAGGAAAGTCGTTTTATGTGCATTTCTCGTCCGCGGCGGTTTGGAAAATCCGTTGCGGCAAAGATGATTTATGCCTATTACGACCGCTCATGCGATTCAAGAGAATTGTTTAAAGGCTTGGAAATCACCAAATCACCCGATTATGAAAAGCATTTAAACAAATATCCGACGATTTATTTGGATTGGAATCGTTTTGCGGCAAAAGATAAATCTACCGTAGTAAAAGATGCTCAAATTGCCATAATAGAAGATTTACAACAAGTATATCCGTTTCTTGACAAAAACGAAACCCATCTTATGGACGCTTTGGAAGCCATAAATGACAAAACCGGCGACCGCTTTGTCTTCATCATCGACGAATGGGATATGCTTGTAAGAGACGTTAACGAAGAGGTTCAAAAAGAGTACGTTAATTTGTTGAGGTCGCTGTTTAAATCGAACACTGCCAACAAGATTTTTCTGTTGGTCTATATGACCGGAATTTTGCCGATTATCAAAACCGAAACTCAGTCAGCATTGAATAATTTTGACGAGTTTAGCATTATACGTCCTGTTAAAACCGCTAAGTATTACGGGTTTACAAAAGATGAGGTGAAAAAAATCTGCGAACGTTACAATATGGATATGGCATTGATGGAACATGCTTACGACGGATATATTTTTGGAAGTGAAAAATCTATGTTCAACCCAAATTCCGTGATGCTTGCCACCGAAGATGGTGAATACAACAGTCATTGGTCGAAATCAGCAGCCTACACTACTATCGAACATTATATAAAAATCGACAGCGATAATGTTCAACAGAAAATTATCAAAATGCTTAATGGTGAGAGCGTTACGATTAAAACCACAAGTTTTCGTAACGACATGAAAAATGTCAATAACAGCGATGACGTTTTGACACTTTTGGCGCACTTGGGTTATTTGTCATACAACCCGGAAGATAGCACGGTAAGAATCCCCAATACCGAAGTTGCCGAAGAGTTTGAACTTTCAATAGGAGAATCCGGTTGGGGCGAAGTTTCTGCTGCTCTGACTGATTCTTTAACGCTGATTAACAGAACGATAGCGATGGATGCGGATTATATTTCAGAGGCATTCGACAAGTACCGTTTTGAATCGTCGTCAATCATAAAATACAAAGACGAAAATTCTATGGCGTGTGCGATAACTATTGCGTATTATGCCGCAAAACGTTACTACAAAATCTACCGTGAACAACCGGCAGGAAAAGGCTTTGCTGATATGGTTTTTGTGCCGCTTCATAATTCAACGCGTCCAGCGATTGTGGTTGAACTCAAACACAACAAATCAGCACAAGGCGCAATCGATCAAATCAAAAACAAAAATTATCCGTCAGCGTTGAAAGGCATTTCGCGACAGATAATTCTTGTTGGAATAAATTGGAGTAAGCGTAAGGCAAAACACGATGTTAAAATCGAAGTTATAGAGCCGTGACAAAATTTTACATCCTTTCTTTTTCGTCGTTTCCTGCGCCGGTGCCTTTGTATTTGGACTTTGCCGGGTTGAAACGGTATTTTAATGTCAGAGTTACAAATCTTGTATCGCTTTTGTCTGCTTGATAAATAAAGATGTCAGCATTGTAAAAATCCAATTTTTGATTGTTGGTTTTGAAAATATCGTCTATACTCAATTTTACCTCTAACGCATCGTTTAAAAATGATTTTTGTATGCTTATATTTGAATTGAATTGCGGTTTTGGTGCAATGTTTTCATAGTGACCTTTACCGGTAAAATCAAAATCAGCTCCTAAAACAAAACCTTTTGGCAACTTCAATTTGTTGAAGAACTGAATTATTGGAAGAGGATTATTCATTATCTTTTCTTGTTCTCTGTATCTAATTTTCAGATAATGACCGATAACTCCGGCGTTGATGGTTGCAGACCATAATCCCGCAGACGGCTGACAACCGGCAAATATTTGATAAATTTGCATTTTGTCGAAGTTTTCAAAAGTAACGTGCTTGACTTTTGAATCTTCTGCATAGATTTTCGTTGTGTTTAATACCGGATTTTTGATTATGCTGAAAAATGCTTGTAAATAGGCAATTTTGTATATTGTCATAAACTGAAAATCATGACTTTTTGTAGGTTTTAACAATGGATTACCGCTTCTAATCAAATATCTACTGCTGTAATTAATGCCGCTGCTGAGTTGATAATATGCGGGACGTCGCGTTCTTTGTGAATAACTGAACGATAAATTAAAGTCTTTTATCGGTGCAGAAACTGAAAATGACGGGAAAAAATTGTTGTATGTTTTACCGTCTGTTTTTTCTTCGAAAGAATAATACTCGAAACCGATATTTTCATAACGTAGTCCGGCAGATATATTTACGCCGTTGAATGGTCGTGAATATTCCATAAATATTGCATTATTATTTTCTTCTACGCGTAGATCGCTGTTGTCGATATATCCTTCATCGTTTTTATAATTTTCTTTTACCTTGGAATCTGTGTGTTCGTTACCGAAACTTAATGTACCGTTGAGTACCGGATAACTCAATACAATTTTTTCCGCTAAAAGTTGTTTGTCGCTTTCAGAACAAGTGTTGACATCTCTGTTTTCAAAATAAGTGCTGTTTTCAAAAACAGAATTATCTTTTGTTTTAAAAGATGACATATAATCCAAATTGGCATTTATATCAAGTTTTCCAGCCTTACCAATATAATAGAAATTGACATTTTGTTTTGGTTTCAACTTGGAGTTTTCGATATCTGACATATTAATTTCATCGTAAGGAATGTCATTTTGCAAAACATCATGAAGTGAAGTTCCTGAAATTTTATCCTGCGAAAATTCACTTTGGAAGTATGCTCCTAATGAATTTTTAGCGTTGATTTGATAATCAAAACCGATTTTACCGTTGTATTGAGATTCTTTGCTTGTATGTTCTGTTTCTGTGAAATATGTCCAAATTTCATCGGCATACGATGTTCTTTGTATCTCGCCTTTTTCTTCGATTTTGTTTTTGTTGACAACTACGTTTGCGAAAACGTCCAATTTGTTTTTTCTGTAATTCAAATTAAGAGCATTGTTAGTAGAATAATAATTTGAAAATTTATTTGTATTTTTAACATCGAAAGAAAAGCCTTCACCGCCTGTGTTTTTGGTGGTTATTACGATAACGCTTTTTGTTTCGGCTGAGTATTTCACACCCGGATTTGTTATAACCTGAACGTTTTTGATGTTTTCAGAATTAAGGTTTTTCAGTTCGTTTTTGTCTTGAATTTTTCTGCCGTTGATGTAAATTTCAGGCGTTCCGCGACCGAAAACTTCGATGTTGTCGCCCTTTTTTATAACGCCCGGAATTTTTTTCAAAACGTCTTCTGCATTTCCCTCTTTTGACAAAAGAGAGTTTTCAACGGTTGTAACCATTGCACCGTTTTTAATTTGAGTGAGTTGACGGCGTGCTGAAACGGTGATTTCTTGAAGTTCGGTGTCCGAAGTTTTTAAAATTATTTTTTCTAAGTTTTCGTCAAGACCTAAAATTTTAGTCTCAAAACCAAGACACGAAACGTTTAAAAATTTTGCGTTTTGTTTTTTCTCAACGGAAAATTTTCCGTTTTCGTCGGTGATTGTGCCGCTAACAAAGGACGAATCCGCCGCCGAAAGAACGATGTTAGCAAACGGAATTGGTGATGATTTATCATCATAAACATTGCCCGAAATCTTGCTTTGGGCAAAAGTTGCTGCGCTAAAAAGCGTCAAAAAAAATGTTGTAAAAATCTTTTTCATTTTTTAATACTTTTAATTAATTTTTTCAAGGACAAAATTATTGCGGACAATAACATCTGTCAAGCCCTACCTTGCAATGATTGATGTTAATCACCTAAAATACAGTAATTTGCATTTTAACCACTCCAAAAATGCAAGTTTTTTTGATGAAATATTGCATTTGTGCAAGAAATATTGCACGTATGCTATTATTTGATTATGTAATATTTAAATAATTTTTTTTAACTTTGCCGCCAAAAATTGAATTGCAGTGAAAACGTTTGGATTTATAGTTTTTTTTTTATTGTTTTTCATATTAACGGCATGTTTCAAAGATGAAACCGCGACTGATATTTTATCGCAATACAAACAAAATGATTCTATTAAAAAGATTTTAGAGTCGGTTTATATTTATAAACTCATAAACCAAGACAAAAAACAGGAACATGCTTTGTATGTGAACACCGACGAAATTTCAGTTAGTACCGATTCTTTATACATGAAAAAACTGTCTCGCATAGAAATGTTAAAAGCAGAAATTTTTAGTGATTTAAAAATGAAAGACAGCGCAAGAATGTGGTTTACTGCTGCACTTATTTTGTCAGACGAACCAAAAGATAAAGCCTATATTTACAATAAGTTAGGACTATTAGCCGATGAAACTGACAGCATTACTGCCAAAGAATATTTTCAAAAATCCTTAGATATTTATCCTAATGATGCTGCAAAATTGAATCTGTTAAAAATTAATTTATGTGAAAACGACAGTACTATTGCAGAAATTATCTTAAAACAAGATTTGTTAATAGATTCATTGATGTTTGAAAATAAGAAACTTGCATTATTGCAAGACAAAAAAAATCATAATTCAAGTAGTGTTGTTTGGATAGCAGTTTTGCTTTTTGGAGTGATTGTTTTCTTGGTAATAAAAAATTTGACTGATAGAAAAAAATTTAAAGAATATCAACAAAAATTAGAAAAGCAATTAAAAGAAGAAACTCAGAAAAATTTGAATTTTAAAAATTCAGGTGAAATTCTTTATAATCATGTTGTTAATAATAAACCTATTGCAAAATGGACAACCGCTGATATGGTTAATTTTATTGAGTATTACAGAATCATAAATCCAGATTTTGTAGAAGATTTGGATAATAATTATAATAAACTTTCGCCCCGTTACAAAATAATCCTTATCCTCGAAGATATGAAAAAATCTATTGACGAAATAAAAATTATAATGTCCTTTGAAGAAACCTCATATTACAGCGCAAAATCAAGGATAAACGGGGCAAAAAAAGAATTATAAAAATCTGACTATTTTTATTATCTTTGCGAAGAAACAATTAAGAAAAATTATGCTCAGACGAATACCATACGGCGAGACGGATTTTGTTACGATGCGAAAAGAAAATTCGTATTATGTTGATAAAACGGCGTATATCAGATATTTTGAAAACGCTGCCAAATATATCATGTTTTTACGTCCCAGACGGTTCGGTAAAAGTCTGTTTTTAAATACGTTAGCGGCATATTACGACGTTTTAAGAAAAGATGATTTTAAGCAGAATTTCTTAGGGTTGGATATTTTTAACAATCCTACGCCCAAACAAGGGCAGTATATGATTTTGAAGTTCAATTTTTCGGGAATTGACAGCAGCAAAGATAGTGTTGAAACTTCGTTCAATGTCAAAACTTACAACACAATATTAGCCTTTGTTAAACAATATCAAAAATTCCTTCCCGAAAATGCCGAAGAGGAAATAAAAAAGTCAAACGGAAAATGTGATGAAGCGTTAACAACATTGGAATTTTTGATGCAAAACTCTCCGCACAAAATCTACATCATGATAGATGAGTACGATAATTTTGCCAACACATTATTTTCCACTGATGAAGATGCTTACAAAAACCTCACTCACGGCGATGGATTTTTCCGTCTGTTTTTTAACGTGTTGAAAGGTATGACTACCAACAATAATGCCGCTGTCGAAAGAATTTTCATTACGGGAGTATCGCCTTTGACGTTGAGCGATGTTACAAGCGGTTTTAATATTGCGGCAAACCTTTCAATTGAAAGTAACTGCAATGAAGTAATGGGTTTTTCTGAAAGTGAAGTCAGAGCGATGTTGAAATATTATCGCGAAAAAACGGGCGTTTTCAAACATTCTGTTGATGAACTGATTACGATAATAAAACCGCATTACAATAATTATTGTTTTGCATCAAGAAAGGTTGAAAATGAAAAAGTTTTCAATACCGATATGGTTTTATATTTTTTGCGCAATTACGTTCATGAGGACGGAGTAATTCCCGAAAAACTTGTTGATTCGAATGTTTCAACCGACTTTTTCAAAATGGAAAAGATGGTGAAAATCGAAAAAGATTTCGGCGAAAAGTCTGAAATAATTTTGAATATTGTCAACACAAATAAATCATATTTTGAACTTAATCCAGAATTTGCAATATCGGAATTGTTAGATGCACGAAACCTTCAAAGCCTCCTTTATTATATGGGACTTTTGAGTTACGGTATCGACGAAGACGGTTATCCGTGTTTTGTAGTGCCTAACGATACAGTGCGTCAACAATATTGCAAATACTTAGAAAAATGCTGTTCTGTAACTTTGGGTTGGCGGACTGACATCGCAAAACTAAGTATGCTTTGGAACAACCTCGTTTTCAAAGGCGATTGCAAACCGTTCATCAATTATATTGCTTCGGTTATGAAAGACAAATCGTCGGTTAGAGATTTTGACGCTCAGGGTGAATTTTTCGTCAAAGGATTTTTCTTGTCTCATTTCTGTAAAAATTCAAATTATTTGGCTTACACAGAGTTAGAAGCTGACCACGGTTTTACGGATATGTATCTCGAACCGCTCGGATACATTCATCACGCTTACATGATTGAATTTAAATACTGCAACAAAAACTCCTCTGACGATGTTGTTAACAAACTCAAAGCAGACGCAAAAGCACAGTTA
>JAFXZT010000156.1 GCA_017541145.1 Bacteroidales bacterium
ATTTTTCCGCCACGTGGATTGAAACTTTTGCACGGTGATTTTATTTTTCCGCCACGTGGATTGAAACTTTTGCACGTGGGATGTCATTTTTCCGCCACGTGGATTGAAACTTTTGCTCGTGGGATGTCATTTTTCCTCCACGTGGATTGAAAATGAATGCAAGGGTTTTACAAGAAGGGATTAGAAAATTAGTTATCTCAACTTTTGCAAGTGTGTTGTTTAATTTATCACCGAATTAAACTAATTACGCGAATACAAGCAATATGAATAAACATCATTTCTTACGAAACTGAAGTTTTTATATTATTTGGTGATATCAATTAAAATTATCTTTAATTACATCCTCATTTGCTTAATTATCATTAATCTAACTGTCATTAAATTAATGGTGTATGAGCTGTTTGTATTATATTTTGGTATTAAAAACAGATTCTTCTCCTTTTTTTTATTATTGCGGTGTCGCTTTTTGTGTGTTTTATTATTTATTTGATGTTGTAATATACAGATAATCAGTAGTATATAAAAAGTTAAAAAAGTAAGAATAAAAAAAAGCGGAGATTTTTGGTCTCCGCTTTACAGCAAAAAATATGTTTAAGTAAACAAAAAAAGACATGTGGGGATTCACATCCCGATATATAATTATATGGCTAAATATTGAAATCCATAATTTAAAAAATTGAGGAGCCCGGAACCCATTACCGGGTCCTCAATTTTTGGTTACTAAACATAATAAAACAAATAAATAAAATGTACGCATTTAAACAACCTTCTAAAATGCTTCTAAATCAAAATGGTTCTTTAAATTCTCCATGCTCACCACGGAATTGTTTGTAGTTAAAGGATAAATTTATACAACTTTTTAATCAATAAATAGTCAGTATTTGCGATACTTTATTCTTTAAAAAAAAATCACATTAAATCTTTTTAATAACACATTCCGATTATTATTCTTTGTTTTTATTGTTATATCTTCTTGTGTCCTTTATCTCTTAACTACGATACAAAGATATAATGTTTTTTTTTATTGTGCAAATATTTCTTCAATAAAAATCACTAAGAATGTAAATTTATAATCAGTATAAATAAGAAAATATTATGTTTTAGCCTTTATAATGATATATTATTATATTTTGGCGGTTTGTGCAGCTGTGATTTATTTGTTTTGTAATTGGCTTTGTATGATATGAAAGAATTGATAAATAATTTGATAACTAATAAAATATTTATGCTTCTTTTGCCTCTTTTAATTTGACATCATATTCTTTAGTGTTCTCTTAGTTTCTTTTTCTTGTTATTTTATTTTATTTGTTATAATTTCTTTTGTTTCACGCTTTTTTGGATTTTCTTTGTTCGTTCTTTGTTTTATTGACTTGTTGTTTTGTTAAAATATATCATTCATGATGTCCTTTCTTTTTGTAATTTCTTTTGTTGGGGTAGGGGCAAAAAAAAAACTGTCCGCTCCTAAATCGGTAACGGACAGTCAAATGAAAAAAAAATCTAATCTTTGTTATTATACTCTGTTATTTTTTTATATCAGTTTTATGATGAAGTTTTTTAAGTTAGTCATCGAATCCGCCGTCCATCTCGCCGCCGGCATCACTACCTGAACCGTCCATGTCTTCTCCCGGTTTTCTGTCTTTGTAATTGTTGATTTTGAATGATATACCGATGTTCCAAACGGGTGCTACACGGTAACGCTCTGTGTACAACCAATATGATGGTGTGTCGGTTGTTTGTTTGCGTTTGTGAGCTCCGGTTATGTCTCTTACGCTGAGTGATACTGTCATTCGTTTTTTCAATAGGCTTTGACGTACTGCCAAACCGAGGTCAAAATCGCCTTTGTTGTCGGATATAAGGGTTTTGTTGCTGCCGTTGTATCTGAATGTTAACTGTATTTTGGTGCTTTTTCCCGGATTGAGCGACAGGGTTTCTTTTGTTCTCCATGTTTGACCGTTGCGGGAGAGGTCTTGTCCGTCGTAAGTACCATTGATATAGTATTTTCTGAGTTCAAATGTGGCGTTGAATCTTATCCACTTGTTGATGTCGTAGTTGCCGGTGAGTTCCAATCCGAAATTGTTGTTGGTGGAAAGATTTTCAAATCTGGAAATAAGTATTCCGGAATTGTCTTTCATTAAGGTACTTACGTTTTCTGTTGCACCCGAAGTATGATTGTAAAATGTTTCCATCGCTAAGAAAAATTTTTCAAAGTTTAGCTGATAGTTTACTTCCATTACGTCGGTGTATTGAGGTTTTAGGTCGGGATTACCTACGCGGCGTGAATATTCGTCGGAGTATGCGGGGAACGGGTTGAGAGCCATTTCCCAAGGGCGGCGTATTCTTCGTGAGTATCCTGCTTGTATTGAGTTTTTGCCTCCTACTTGTTTTGAGATGTGGATTGACGGGAATATGTCGAATCTGTTGATTTTGTATGTAGTATCTATGAGGTCGTTTTTTGTATCCATCTGACGGTAAGTGTATTCGCCTCTAAGTCCGAGTTGCAATCCGAATGTACCGAAAGTGCGTCCGTAGGTGGCGTATACTGATGAAATTGATCTTAGAAATGTTACGTCGTTTGTAAATTCGGGATTGAGATTGTATGCATCAGATGCTTGTACGTAATCGTTGAAGTCGTAATCTGTGACAGAATGTGAGTAGTCTTGTTGGAATCCGGCTTCGAATTTGCCGTTGTTTTCTAACGGCTTGGTATAATCGATGTTGAGTCTTCCACGGTCGGTGTTTTTGTTGTCGTCTATTTGATGACCTGTTCTTTTGGAAGTTTGGATTACATCTTGAGTAAACATGTTGTCGGCTTCGCGTTTGTTGTATGAGTAAAAGCCTGTAACATTGATTTTTTGACCTTCTTTGTCAAAATTGTGGGTGTAAGAGAAATTGGTGTTGATGTATTTTGAATCGTCATCGTTGTCGGTTTTTGAGGTAACATCTTCGATATCAAATTGTTCTAACTGGTTTACGTATTGAGTCCAGTTGTTGTAGGTATTGTGACCGTCGGCATCGCCGCCCCATTTGCCGCCTTCTATCGAGAAGTTGAAGATGTTGTTGTCGTCAGCATAATAGTCAAAACCGGTTCTCAGACCCATTCCGCCGAATTTGTTTTTGTGTACAGCGTTTTGGTTGACATATTTATCAAATTGGTTGTCAACATTTTTTGTGATACGGTTTGATTCTGAGTGAAATTCCATTCCTCTTTGGTTGTAGTAACCTCCGATAAAATAGTTAAGTTTGCCTTCACGTTTGTTGAAAAGAAAATCTCCGCCGTAACGTCCTTGGCTGCCGACATTTGCGTTGATTACACCGTTTACACCTTGTTTTACATTCTTTTTTGTAACAAGATTGATAATACCGGTAGTACCTTCGGGATCGTATTTTGCTGAAGGGTTGGTAATTATTTCGATGTTTTCAATCATAGCAGCGGGAGTTTGTTTGAGTACGTCGGCAGCGTCGAGAGAAGTTGGTTTGCCGTCGATGAGTACTGTAAAGTTGCTGCTGCCGCGAAGAGATACATTTCCGTCGATGTCAACGTCTACGCTTGGTACGCCTTCGAGAGCATCGGCTGCGCTACCGTTGTCTGCATTGATATCGGTGGAAAGGTTTACTACTTTTTTGTCGAGTTGATAACTGATATCTTTTTTCTTGGCAGTAATTTCTACCTCTTCGAGTTGTTGGTCGTTGGTAGAGAGTTTTATGATTCCGATATTTTTGTTGTGACCGTTCATCTGGATGTCACGGACTTCGGTGGTTTCAAAACCGATGAAACTTGCTTTTAGAAAATATGTACCTGCCGGAATTTTTTCGATTGTAAATTCTCCTTGAGCATTGGTAATTGTACCGGAAATCAGTGAGTTGTCAATTTGGTTGTAAATAGCTACCGTTGCGTATTCTACGGGATTGCCGTCGGTGTCTAATACTTTTCCTGTAAGATTCCCCTTGTCGGTAGGGTCTACCCCTGCGAAAACATTCATGCATATTAGCATTAATGTAATCATCGTAAATAATTTCTTCATTTTTTTGCTGTGAAATGAGTGTTATTTAAATTTAGTTAAGTGATTTTTCATAGATTTTAACTCTTGTTATATCGGATAGTTTAAATATGATATTGTTAAAAAAATCTAATTTTCGGGTTTGTTATTTGTAAAAATTAAAATTCCAACTATTGTTTGTCATTCTATTTCATCTGATTGCATAAAAAAAGACCGATACGTTTTTTGTACCGGTCTTAATGATATTTGTTAACAACTTTTTTATTTTACATGGATATCCAAAACTTGTTGATCTTTGATAAAACCTTCGAGATGATCTCCGATATTGAGTTTTCCCACGCCTTCAGGAGTTCCTGTCATGATTAAATCTCCGACTTTTAGAGTTACAAATTGTGAGATATAGGATACAATCTTGTCACAATTGAAAATCATGTTTTTGGTATTTCCGTGTTGAACTTCATTTCCGTTGATTTTCAGAGAGAAATCGATGTCGTTGATTGTGTCGTAATTGTTTTTGTCAACAAAATCGCCCATTGGTGCTGACGAATCGAATCCTTTGCACAGAAACCACGGAAGTCCTTTTTGTCGCGCTTCGTTCTGAAGGTCTCTTGCCGTGATATCCAAACCTACAGTAATTTGGTCGTAGTATCGTGATGCAAATTTTTCGTCGATACATTTTCCCATTTTACTGATTTTCAATACGAGTTCTGTTTCGTATTCTATTTGGTTTGAAAAATCTGGGATGTAGAAATCATAATGGTTTCTCAGCAGAGCGGTTTCGGGTTTTAAGAACATCACCGGAGCTGCTTCTGCGTTCATTTTGATTTCTTCGTTGTGTTTTTTGTAATTTGCTGCAATGCAAAATATTTTCATTTTTACTAAATTTATTCAACCGTATGTTTGCAAACTATAATTTTCTGACCTTTTGAAATCTTACCTGATTTGTCGGTTCTTACGCCTTTGTCGATGATTGTAACATTGTAGCTAAGCGGCTGTTCTACACGTTCTCTCCATTTGAAACAATCTATTTTTATAGTGTAAGTTCCCGGACTTGGTTTGTTCCAATAGATATTTTCTTGAGGTCTGTTTGTAGTACCGAACAATGCGTTGGCATCAATATCAAGAGTTCCGCGACCGCCGCCGCAATTGCCGCTACGTTTTGAGAAGTAAATCTCGTTGCCGCACGGATCTATTACGTGAAGGTCTAAGTCGGTTTTGGAATACCATTGAAGATTGATACGTAAATCACCGCTTTGACCCTTTAAGTCTGACGGGTTGTTGTTTACCGGTGGAGGAGGAGTTGGTCTGGGCTCTTCTTTTTCCTTCAACGGTATCGTTCTGGATTCCTGAGTGTTAAGCTCTGAAAATTTTTTGTTTTTAACCTTTGTAGAATTTGTTTCGTAACCGGTTTTGGATGCTACGATAGAAATTTGGTCGTTGACTCCGATATTGCTTACTACAAATTCACCTTTTGAATTGCTGGTTTCGGTTGCAATTGGTGCACCGTTTTTGTAAATAATATTTTTAACGCCTTCCAACGGGTTTGTTCCGTCGGTATCGATGAATACAAGTGTTTTGGTAATCGGACGCAGATACATCGTGCGTTTGTCTTCGCTCAGTGACATAAATTGTTGAACTGTATAGCCTTCAAGTGTTGTATCAGCATATCCCGATTTGCTTGCTTTGAAAGATATTTGTTGTACAACTCTCAACGAATCAAAACTTCCTACGCCCACACCGTTGGTATTGGTTTTTAGAGTTTGAGTTTGTCCCGAGATATTTAATGTTACAGTAGCTCCGGCAAGTAATGTTTTGGTTTTCAAGTCCTTTACAATTACTTTTACATTACCTTTCATTGGTTTGAGATGCAAAGTTCTTTCGTTTTCGCTCATGTTGTTGAGGTCAAACAAAGAAGCTTCTATCGTATCGTTCAAATAACCATCTTTGCTTGCTACAGCTTTGATACTTCCGCAAAGCGGCATTCTTTCAATATCAAACATCCCGGCTACATCGGTTTGAGTTTCTGTGCTGACATCGTTGCCGTTAACAATGCTGATAATCTGAACATTGGCTTCCGGTATAGGTTGATTGTCATCATCGTCAACCACTTTGATTGCAGCTACGCAAGTTTTTGCCGGAACAGTAATTTTTTTGTAATTGTCAGTAGGAAATTTTGCGTAAGATTCTTTACCATTAAGCAATTCGTAGCAACCGTCGGCACAGGATAATGAGAGGGAATCGATGTAAGTGCCGAAAAGTTTGTACCATAGCGGCATTTTTGCATCGTTGATTACAAAATTGCCGTCAGTATCGGTGGAATCGGTTTTAGTAAGATAGTCGGTACTTCCGAAAGTTCCTATCATCGGATATGTTACCTCGGCGGGAGCTTTCGCAAGTGCGATGCCGGTTCCTTCTGACGTGAAATTTACGAAGATATCCCTTTTTACCGGTATCAGTAATATCAATGGAAGTAAAAATAATAAAATCCACCACGGAAATTTTTTCTTTTTTACTACCAATACTACATCTTCTCCGTTTTCCTGATTTGTTACAGTTACTGATTTGCCCATAGTTTTTGGATTTTTTTAGAGTTTGTAAATGATGTTTCTTAATAAAAACGCTGATTAAACAGTGGTCGTATTATTTTTTTGTTACAACATTCTGTTTAATCAGCAGCTTTTTGATTGTTACGTGAAAAAAAAGATTACATCACCAAAGCCGAAGCTCCGAGAACAGCGATGTTGGTTCCTAACAATGCTGACGGTAATACTTTTACTTTGTTTTTGAATACCGGAAGCATATATTTTTCCATGTAATTTTTAGTAGCGTCAATAATAAGTTCCTTTGCATTGGCAAGACCTCCGAAAATAAAAATAGCTTCGGGACTAATAACAGTACAAAGGTCAGCGAGTTTTCTACCGAGAATATCAGCAGTGATATCAAAAGCCTTGAGAGCAAGATCGTCGCCTTGAGTAGCAAAAGTATAAATATCTTTGCTGGTAAGTTCATTAAACGGTATATCTCTCATCTTGGAAGTTACATTATAAGTGCTCATTAGTTCAAAAGCAGTTCTCTTGATACCGGTAGCCGAAGCGTATGTTTCCAAACATCCGAGACGTCCGCAGCCGCATTGTCTACCGCCGACAATTGCAGTAGTATGTCCGAACTCGCCGGCAAAACCGTCAGCACCGTAAACCAAATTGCCGTTTACAACAACGCCTGAGCCTAAGCCGGTTCCCAAAGTAATCATCACAAAATTTTTCATACCTTTGGCACCGCCGTAAACCATCTCGCCGATTGTTGCGGCTTTGGCATCGTTCGTAACAACTATTTTGCAATCAAAATGTCTTTTCAGTTCGTCGGCAAGCATTACCTTACCTTTCCAAGGAAGGTTGGGAGCCATTTCGATTGTTCCGCTATAATAATTTCCGTTAGGAACGCCGATACCGATACCTTTCAGATTATGTTCACCGACTTTTAACAACAATTCTTTGATATTAGATGCCAATGCCGAGATATAATCTCCCAATTCAATATAATTTTGAGTAGAAATAGATGCTTCTGCTAAAATTTTAGCATCTTCAGTTACAACTCCCATAACAGTGTTGGTACCGCCAATATCGATACCGACAGCTACATTTCTCATAATAAATCTGTAATTTAATTAAGTTTGATAATAAAAATCAATTGTCTTTTCAAATAAAAACATTACAATTGTACCGCAAATATAAATTAATTTTAGTAATATTTGTATGCATATTTATGGAAAAATTAAAAATTAATATCTAATATTTGGTGGAGATAATAAAAAGTTGTAGCTTTGTCCTGTGATAAATTTTAATACTTTTTAACAATACAATACGCAACCTTTTGGATTTTTGAACGTATAAGGGTATTAAAATAATTATTTAAACTTTTCAAAGATGAAAGTTACCTAAAAGTTGTGAAAAAAAGTTTAGGTATTTTTATTCATTTTTGAAAATTACAGTCAACAAATAAGTATTAACCAATTAAAAATTTTTAAGGAGGACCGCCTATAAGGAAGAGAGCTACACTAAACTTTAAAAACATAATAATATGAACTACACAGAACTGAAAGACCAGGAACTTGTAGATTTGTTTATAACAAGTTCTGACAACGACTGCATAAAGGAATTGATCTCTCGTTATAAAAGTAAAATTTATACCTACATTTTGCTCAACGTAAAAGATCGTGAATTGGCTGAAGATATTTTTCAGGAGACTTTTATCAAAGTTATTAAGTCACTCAGAAAAGGTAGATATATGGAAAAGGGAATTTTTCTGTCTTGGGTTGTAAGAATTTCTCATAATTTGATTATCGACCATTATCGCCGCGACAAACACTTGAAGGTAACTTCTACTGACCAAACCGATGCAGACCTCTTCAATAGCAAAAAGTTTGCTGAAAAAAATATTGAAGACAAAATGGTTCAAAGTCGTATTGAGTTTGAAGTAAGACAGCTCATCAATGAACTTCCGAAAGATCAAAAAGAGGTAATCTTGTTGCGTCATTACGGAGAAATGAGTTTTAAGGAAATTGCTGAGCAAACCGGTGTTAGTATCAATACTGCGCTTGGACGTATGCGTTATGCTTTGATTAACCTTAGAAAAATGATTGAAGACAGAAATCTCCAGTTATACGCTTAAATCAAACGGGATTATTCTTTTTAATTGAACTTCTAATTGTTAAAAAAAAATTATGAAGACAAATTTATTGAAGAATAAAAGAGCCGCTTCTTTTCGAGAAAAGAAAGCGGCTTTTTTAGTAGTATTGTTTTTGTAATTATTGTTAAAGATTTAAAAATCTATGCTTACTGTTGCCGGAGCAATTTCAAGAGGCTCGTTTGTTAGCGGGTCTGGTCCAAAAGTAAATTTCACCGTGAATTCGTAAGTTCCCGGCTCTATAGGTTCATGTTCAAATATTAAATGATATTCACTTTCCATTAAATATAATGGATTGTCTTTGAAATCACTTAGTTTCCGTGGCGTAAATTCTTCTATATCTCCTGATCCTAAATATAGTTTTTGGCCAATATTATCTTTATTTTGTAAATAATTATATGTATCAAGGTGTTGTTCGTAATATATGATGTCGTTTAGTTTGGTTCCTTTTGGATGAGTTGCATCAAAATCTTTGTTGCATGTTACATCTATTGTGAGTACCGGATTTATGCAAACATTATGATGTAAATGTCCTAATTCGCCGAAAAAATGGGGTACTATATGTGCTGTATCTCCATAATATTCAGCATATTCTTTGAAAGGACTTAACACATCTGTCTCTTCTATTTCGATTTCGTTGAAAATGTAAATTGGATTTTTTTCATAATACTTTTGCAATCTATTTACATCTGTAAATTTATTGTATTTTGCGTCTTCTTGTTTGTAATCTTCTGTACTGGTACTATCGAGTTTGCATATTAATTTTTTTAGTTCGATTGAATACCAATGTCCGATTATATTTTTGTAATCGGAGGACAGATTCGCTTTTTCGGGAGTGATATAGCTGTCAGCAAAATATCTTGTTGAAATTAGATAATCGATATTATACGCTTTGGGACGGTCTACATCTTCGCTTGATGATTTATCTTCGCATGAAGATAATATTATTGTTGTAAATACTACAAACAATAATAATTTGATTTTAAATAAAATTATTTTCATGGTATTTATTGTTTAATTGGTTAATATTGAGGTTTAATATCTGTGATAGTTTGTAGTTCTATTATTTTAGTAAATTTTTTTCGTTTCAAAAATAATTATTGTGTAATTGTTTTGCAATACCACTTTTGGGGGATATTTTGATGTTTTTATCCCCCAAAAGTGGTATTGTTTATAACATATTATTGTTTATTGCATATCTTACTGCTTCTGCTATCGTGTTGACTTTTAGCTTTGTAAATATATTTTTCTTGTGCGTTTTTATTGTTTCAAAACTTGTTTCTGTTATTTGTGCAATTTCTTTTACTGAATATCCTTGGGCTGAGTAGCGTATTATTGTTTTTTCCCGTTTTGTTAAAATTATTTTTTCTTTCGGAATCCATTTTTTTAGGTCTAATGAATATTCTAAAATTGTTTGGTTTCCTATATCCATTATTATATGTCCTGGTTTTTTCTCCGATGATATTGATACTGTACATAGTCCGAACCATATTTTGTTATCGTGGTTCAAAATCGGTGCGTAGTGCTGATTTAGCATTATGCCTTTGAATCTGAAATTGTATGATACCGTAAATTGATTCAATTCTTTTTCAGAATTATTGTTCCAATATTCAAAAGCAGCGTTGTTGATTTCCAATAGCATCTTCAAATCTTTTTTGTTGATGAATTGGAGGTAATATTCGCAATCGTATCGTTTGTTTTTGGGTATGTCAAACCATTGAGGTATATTTTCCGATATATACAACATCTCGTGTTTGTAATAATCGAATACATAAACCCCTAAACCTGTTGTTTGTGTAATTGCTTTCGCTGTTTTTTTTATGAAATCGATATTTTTATATTCTTTGTTATCTACTTTTGTAGTTGCATGAGTATAAAAAAAATCTTTTATTTTGGTGTTCATGTTTTTTTGTATTTGATGTTTTGTTTTAATTGTTTTCTTTTTGTATTCCCTTTAGTTAAAAATGTTGTTTAGATTTTTTTTTGTTCAAACTATTCTTTTCCCCTTATAATAAATATATATTGCAGCAAATATATTCTAAAATATTCTATTAGCCAAAATTATTTTATTTTGTTTCTTTGTTATAGATATTTTCGTCTTTTTTCTACAAATAAAAAGTGTTTTGTTAAAATATCTTCGTTCATTCAAGTGTAGCGTAGGATTTATAGTGCAATTTAAATATTTTCTAAACTATCTTTCGGTTTTGTTTTTAAATTTATTGTTTATGCAGATTTGTTGAAAAAATGTTAGAAAAATATTTTGTCAACTAAAAAATCAGTTATATAATTGCATTATCAATTCAATGAACTTTGTTTTTAGTTTTTGTTTTATATGCTGTCACAAAATAAAGGAAGTCGTTTCCTTTATTTTTTTTACTTTTATTAACTGAAAAATAAGTTCAGAGAATTGAAAATATAATTAATACTTTTATTAACTTTCTAATTATTAAATATCATGAATACAAATGAATTTTCTTCAAACAAACTTGAAAAGTCAAAAGTAATCTTTTTTGAGATTGGTTTGGCATTGACACTTGTTGCGGCATTTATCGTTTTTGAATCTACAAGCAAAGTAGAGCGCAATCCGCAACTCTCTGTTTCAACTGTGCAGGATTACGATGTGGATCAAATTCCAATCACAAGATCTCCCGAACCGGTATTGCCGCCACCGCCTTCTAAACAAATTACGGACATCATCGAGGTAATCTCTTGCGAAGACCAAGTTCCGGAATCAGATTTTAATTTTCAAGAATATAACGATGATGATATCGTTGATGTACAAACTGTTGAAACCGAACTTGAACCCGAAGTAATAGAAGAGCCGGATGTTCCGTTTACTATTGTGGAAGATATGCCGGAATTTCCGGGCGGCGAAATCGCTTTGCGCAAATATATTGCTGAGCATATCCGTTATCCGGAACTCGCTAAGGATAATGATATTCAAGGTACGGTTTATTTACGTTTCGTTGTTGACAAAAATGGTGATGTAACCGATGTAACTGTTGTGCGTGGTGTAGATAAATTGCTTGATGATGAGGCTTTAAGAGTAATTAAATCGCTTCCGAAATTTACACCCGGCAAACAACGTGGCAAACCTGTACCTGTATCAACTGCTGTTCCTGTAAAATTTGTGCTTAATTATTAATTTTTTTATTTATCATGAATCCCGGAAAAGTAACATGTGAAGAGTTGAAAAAGATTCGTAAGATGATTGCGGACAAAAATAATATTCCGTATGAAATTACTGAATGCAAATTTTCAGGACGTTGTAGCGGAACATGTCCTTTTTGCGAATCCGAGGTAAAATATCTTGAAACACAACTTGCAAAAAGAAAATCTCTCGGCAAAAAAGTTTTAGTAACAGGAATTGCCGTCGGGTTGAGTATATTTGCATCGGAAAATGCTATGGCTCAAAATTTAAATAACTCAGATTCTATTGAAGTAATCGATAGTATAGAAAATAATTCAATTGAAGAATTGGGTGAAGTTGTAGTGGATGAGGATTTAGAAGGAGTAGAATTAGTTGAGGATGAAGGTGAATTTATAGGATATGTTTGCGAAATCATGCCGGAATTCCCCGGTGGTGAAATTGCGGTGCGAAAGTTTATTGCAGAGCATATCCGTTACCCGAAACTCGCTATGGACAATGATATTCAAGGTACAGTATTTGTTCGTTTTGTAATAGACGAATCCGGAAAAGTTACCAACGTAGAAATATTGAGAGGTGTAGATCCGTTGTTGGATGAAGAAGCTGTTCGGGTTGTAAAATCTCTTCCGGATTGGAAACCCGGCATACAACGTGGTAAAAATGTACCTATATATCATACTGTTCCGGTAAGATTTAAAATTGATTAAACTCTGTTTTTATAAAAGTTTTTTTTAACTTCGAAAACCACGAAACATAATCCAAAATATTTAACCGGGGGTTATTGTTGTAACCGACAAAAACCTCCGGCTTTTTATGTCGCTGCGTTGCGGCTGCGATATTATAAAAAAAAATCCCGTGGTAAATAAATACCAACGGGATTGTTGTCGTCAATAATTGTTTTTATGATTCAATTACCGCCTCCTTCGGTTGTTTATCAGCCTGATTGTTTGACGTGTTTTTGTTCACGTTCCAATATAAGGCTTCGTTTACTCGTTTTACAATACCTTGACAAATTTCATCGCCAAGTGTTGCTTTGGTTGCAACATACATCATTAGTACGTTGTACGCTTCTTCAGCAGCTTTTCTTGAATCAGCAAGTAATTTTTTGCGCTGTTCTCGATAACTGTTACGTTCAGCGTAAGTCTCGCGGAAGATTTCGATCTTCTGCTTCAACTCTTTGAGTAAGTTAGCAACTCCCATAGCTTCGAGTTCTTTGGCAGTGACACTTTCATCGATTGACGTTATCGCTGTAGAAATTTTGGCAATTGTGTCGAAATAACTTTTCGACTTAAATCTGCCTGCATTTACTATCAGCACATCAAGCTTTTTCGCTGTCGTGCCAAGTTCGTCGCCGAGCAAAGCAAAGTTTTCGATTACTTTTTTCAGCACACCGAACTTTTGTTTGAGTTCTTTGAAACTCGAAACAAGGTTTTGGGTTCTTGAAACAGTGTTAACCATTTTGGCAGCACTATCCAATTCTGACAATTTGCTTTTCAAGTTGGTAAGCAATGAAACCACACATTCATCAGTAGAAGACTCCGCTTCTTTCTGTACCAGGAACAAGAATGTGATTGTCTCGCCATTTTTCAATGGCCCTGGGATTTTTTTATAATTGAAATTATCCATAATTCTTAAAACAAAAGTTGTTGTTAAAAAAAAACAAATGTAAATCAGAAATCATTTTTAATTGATTTACGCCACAAAGATAATAATATTTTTTTTACTATGCAAATTTTTTTTAGTTCTGCTTAGATTTTGCTTCTATTTTTATCATGTTTTATCCTAAATTTTTATCAAAAAAACGCATTACAGATAATTCTAAGCCACTTTTTGTTCGAGATGTTAAATAATCTTAAAATGTATTTTCCATATTGTATTTTTGCTGAAATTTTGCTGTTTTTTAGTGTTTTACGTCTGTTATATTTTGTAGTTTTTTATTGTGTTTGATTTTATTTTTATTATTGAAAAATTTTCGAGACGACAATCTTGAAAAAAAAATTGTCACGAAAAAAAATCAATCCATGCGGACTGAAAAAATATTTGTCACGAAAAAAATCCAATCCGTGCGGATTGAAAAAAAATTGTTACGAAAAAGTTTCAATCCATGCGGATTGAAAAAATATTTGTCACGAAAAAAATCCAATCCATGCGGATTGAAAAAAAAATGTTACGAAAAAGTTTCAATCCATGCGGATTGAAAAAATTTTGGTCACGAAAAAAATCCAATCCATGCGGATCGGAAAAAAGATGTCACGAAAAGGTTTAAAACCATGCGAATCGGAAAAAAGATGTTACGAAAAAAATTAAAATTCATGCGGATTTTAACAAATTTGTTACGAAAAAGTTTAAATCCTCATGGATTGAAAAAATTTTGGTCACGAAAAAAATCCAATCCATGCGGATTGAAAAAAAAATGTTACGAAAAAGTTTAAATCCATGCGGATTGAAAAATTTTTGGTCACGAGAAATTTTCAATCCATGCGGATTGAAAAAAAATTGATTACGAAAAAGTTTCAATCCATGCAGATTGAAAAAAAATCGGGATGTAAGCGGCTCGTCTGCAAATATCTTTAACGGCGGTGGTTACGACCGCAATTCATCTTTTTTTTTTACCTGCCGCTTGCCATATCGAGGCTATATTTTTTTTAATCAACATCACAGTCTCAACGGGACGACATAAAATAATCGGAGTGTTGTCGGAACCGGACAAAAAATAATACGACATCAACAAATACTACATCAATTCAGATATTTTTGTTGAAATTCAGAAATTTATTTAACATTGCATCTCCTAAATTTTATTTATCATGAATCCCGGAAAAGTAACATGTGAAGAGTTGAAAAAGATTCGTAAGATGATTGCGGACAAAAATAATATTCCGTATGAAATTACAGAATGTAAATTTTCAGGACGTTGCAGCGGAACATGTCCATTTTGTGAATCCGAGGTAAAATATCTTGAATCTCAACTCGCAAAAAGAAAATCTCTCGGCAAAAAAGTTTTAGTAACAGGAATTGCCGTCGGGTTGAGTGTATTTGCTCAGGCTCAAGATGTTCAACAAATTGATACAGTAACAACTGTAAAAACCGAAGTTACAAATCCAATTAAACAAATCACGGTTAGAGGAACGGTGTTGGATGAAAACGGTGAGGCATTGCCGGGTGCAACTGTTATTGAAGAAGGAACTACTAATGGTACAATTACAGATCTTGATGGAGAATTTGTGTTAAAAGTAACTCATAATAAAATTGTTTTTACTTATTATGGGTATAAAAGTCAAACTTTGGAAGTATCTGAAAATATGAAAGTTGTGTTGGAAGAAGATGAGAGCCTTTTGGATGGAGATATAATTGTTTTTGGTTATGGTTGTAAAAAAATAGAATATGTTGATTTTACAGTTTCCGGAGTAATTGTTGATGAATGTGGTTTTAGTATAGATAGTGTAACAATCAGTGAAATCGGTTGTTTTAATACTCAATATTCTGACAGTGAGTTTGAATTTAAGATGGAAAACAAAATTCATGAACTGGAATTTTCTGCTCCGAATTATGAAACTGTTATAATGAAACCGTCAGAAAGAATGCGCGTTGTAATGAAACGAAAATTTTAAAACAATAATATTTTGAAAAAGTTCCGTGTATTCCGTTGTTTTATTTTACATTTTTTTTTACCACGGAAAGCACGGAAAACACAGAACTTTAAAAAAACACAGATTATTAAAAACAAAAAATGTTTTTAATAAAACTGAAATCACGGAATTATAATTGAAGAAGTTCCGTGTATTCCGTTGTTTTATTTTACATTTTTTTTTACCACGGAAAGCACGGAAAACACGGAATTATAATTTCAGTTGAAGAAGTTCCGTGTTTTCCAAATCGAAAAAAAATTTTTTTTCTTCGATTTCTTTTTCTTTCTTAGGTTTCCGTGCTTTCCGTGCTTTCCGTGGTTAAATTATTTCACTTTTACATTTTTTTACCACGGAAAGCACGGAAAACACAGAACTTTAAAAAAACACAGATTATTAAAAACAAAAAATGTTTTTAATAAAACTGAAATCACGAAATTATAATTGAAGAAGTTCCGTGTATTCCGTTGTTTAAAATATTACTTGCGAAAGTTGAACCAATAATTTTCGCTGTTTTTCGTTATACAACTATTAACCTTAAAAAAAAACTTAATAAAAATGAACAGTCAAGGAAGAAAAACATGCGAAGAACTCAAGCGAATACGAAAAATAATCGCTGAGAAAAATGGAATACCTTACGAAATACCTGTGTGCAATCATACAGGACCTTGCGCGGGAACGTGTCCGCGTTGTGAATCCGAAATCTGTTATCTTGAACAGCAACTTACGATTCGTAAATCTCTTGGCAAAAAGGTTTTGGTAGCCGGATTGGCTGTCAGTTTAAGCGTTTTGTCATCGGGCTGTATGTGCAATTCTATTATTGAACCTCAGGTTAACGGATATTTGGAGCCTAATCCTCCTTCTATTGATGAGGTAGTCGGTGATGTGCCTTTTATTGAAGATTCTGTTTCCGATGTCGTTGATACGTTGGTAAATGATGCGGCTACAGATTGTAACAAAAAATCAAAAAAATAATTTTCGGTTGTTGTGGCGTGTGAACCCCAAAAAAACATCAAAATAAAAAATGGCGGATAATTGGTCCGCCATTTTTATTTTTGTAATAGTATTAAAAAGAAGTGTATTTGTCGTCAAGTTCAGGATTAGAATCCTTGCTGATATATCCGCTGTCTTTTGTTTTGACGGTTGATTCTTCTTTCTTTCCGTAGTCTGTATTCAAACCGTCGAAAATATCAGAATCATCGTTGTCGTCATCGTTGGGTGTGGGTTCTTTTTCTTTTTTATCGTATTCGTCTTCTACTTGATTTATACTATTGTTGTTGATAGTGTCAAGAGAATTGTAAATCAATGCATCGATGTCTTTTTTAGCGTTGAAATCCAAATTGATGTCGTTCAATTCTATTAATTTGGATTTTAGGTTGAGTATCATCTGAGTATGTTGTTGAATACTGTTGATAATACTGTTTTTGTTTTGAGCTTCTTTGGCATTGAGTTTAAAGAAATCAACCGCGATGTCCAAAGCCTTGATTTTATCGGAAAATTGTTGTGAATAGTTATACATCGCATCTACATTTTGAGTGTTGTTTGCTGCAATATCCACGAGTTGAAGTATAGCACGGCTGATATTATATGTCATAGTAAGCTGTTGAGAACAAATTTCCGAGATATCAGTAATTTTTTCTACTGCTTCTTGAATTTTCGGGGAAATTTTTCTGATAAGTGCAACCGATTGTTCAGTTGTTTTTAGCGACCATGACGATGATTCGTTAATTTCAGTAGAAGCTGACTGACAACGTTCTGCAAGATTTCTGATTTCGGTAGCCACTACAGCAAATCCTTTTCCGTGATCTCCGGCGCGGGCAGCTTCTACGGCTGCGTTTATCGCCAAAAGGTCGGTTCGGGACGATATTTCGTTGATTATTTGTATTTTGTCAATTACATTTTGTATACAATTGAGAGTATTTTCCGATGAAGCCGTTATTGTTGTAACATCTTGGGCAATAGTATCGGAATTATCTTTGGTTTCTTTTGCTTTTGTCGCGCTCTTTTGTATTGAGTTGGTGATTTCTTCTATTGAAGATGAAATTTCTTGCACTGCATTTGCCTGAGTTTTGGCATCGCGTGTAAGATGCTCCACTGCGGTTTGAAACGGTGTACTGTCTTCAAAAATCTGTTGTGTATCTTTTCTGATTATTTGTACTACCTCCTGAACCTTTGACTGCATGGTTTCGATATTCTTTTTCAGAATTCCGAATTCGTCTTGTGATCTTATTTCTTTGGCGGCATTGGAGAACATTATACCTTCGGCAAAGTCGTTGGCAAATTGGTTTACTTGTTTTAACGGTTTTAATACTACACGGTTTGTAATATTTCTGATTCCGATCATTACTAATGCTAATACAATCAGACTGAGTATAATCATTACAATCAAACAGAAATACGAAGTCCAATTAAGCCATAAGGTCTTAACATTGAGTGACAAACCTATTTCGCAGTCCGGCACTATGGCATAGAAACATGTAAATTGATCGCCTTCGTTGTTTTCAAAATTTCCTACGATACATGATTGATCCAAATGGAAGTTGGCATATTCAATCAGAGTATCCAATCCTTTGAACTGTCTTACTTTAGTTTTGGTGAAGTCAAAATTTATTATTGTGTCATCTACATAAATACGTGAATTTCCTTCTCTGTTAGTAAGAGTTAAGAATCCGTAGCCGTTTGCTTTTACTGTTGATAATACACTGTCTATTTCGCTGCAACTGAATCCGATAGACAAGATTGCTCCTATGGAATCGTGTCTTGAATATATCGGTATTGCTACGTCTATGATATTTGTTCCTAAATCTTGGGGCAGAGTAATATACTTGTTTTGTTTTTGTTTGTATATTTTCTGATATGCTTTTGTATGACGGTAATTTATCGTATCTTTTTGATTTACCAAAGTATTAAAAGTTTCGCCGGTTTGCGGATACGATACGCTGATATATTCGTAAGGGTTTGGAGATTTTTTCAGCATCTTTTTGCATTTTTCCAAATATTCCATCGGTTCGATACCGTCATTATATTCTTGACGCAAGAAAAACACTTCTGTTTCGTAGGCTTTTATCGTCTTGTTGAAAAGTTTTATTTGCGAAATTACCGATTGTTTTGTCATCAATTGGGTTGTGCGGTCGTTACCTGTAGATACAGTTTTATAGATGATAATATCCATTACAACGATAAGTATAATCATTGTAGGAATTATCATTATTAGATATTTACCCCAAACAGTTTTGGGCTTTTTACCCAATGCGTTTTGTATTTTGTTTATTAATCTCCACTTCATAACGCTATGCTATTTAAAAAAAGTCGTGATTATTTTTTTATTTGCTTTTGCCGTCTTGCGGTGTATTGAGTTCGTCGTTATTTATTTCGCCTGCTTTTTTGCCGAGCAGTTGATTTCTCAAACGTATAATCTCGTTGGTATGAGCTTCTATTTCGTTTATAATATCTTCGTTGTCGTTGTAATTTGCGGAATCCAACTTAAAGAAGTCAACCGAAATATTCAGCGATTGCGATTCGTCGTTGATATCGTCAACTTTTAATTTCAGTTTTTCTGCTGACATCGAGTTGTTTTGAGTAATATCCACAAGTTGGTCAGTAGACCGTTTTATTGCAAGAGTCATTGTAAGTTGGTCTTTGCACGATTCCGAGATATTTGAAATTTGATCGGCAGCGTCCAAAATTATTGGTGAAATCTTGTCGATAAGTTGTACCGAATGTTCAGTAATTTTCAAACTCTCGGCCGATGAGATATTAATCTGTCTTGATGCCACTTGACAGCGTTCAGCAAGTTTACGGATTTCGGCGGCTACTACAGAAAAACCTTTACCGTTGTCGCCCGCGCGGGCTGCTTCTACCGATGCGTTTATTGCCAAGAGGTCGGTACGGGATGTAATTTCGTTGATTACTTGTGCTTTTTCGATTACACTCTTGATACATTCCAGTGTACTTTCCGATGCTTGTGTGATAGTTTTGATATCTTCGGCGATGTTTTGAGAAGTAATTTGTGTTCTCATTGCCGTTTCGGTATTGTGCTGAATTGCATCTGCAATGGTATCAATTGAAGCCGAAATTTCTTCTACCGTAGCTGCTTGTGCTTGAGCATCAGATGAAATTTTTTGAATTGCTTGTTGTATTTCGTCGGAATTTTCTGCAATATTCGATGAACTGTTGCGGATAGAGTTTACAACTTCGCTTACTTGTTGTTGCATCATAATCAAATTATCGCGCAACATCCCCATTTCGTCTTCGGTTTTTATTTTGGTGATTTCGTTTGAAAACAATTTACCGTCGGCAAAATCGGTTGTAAATTTGTTGACATTTTTTAGCGGATTTAGCACCATAGTATATGTTACAGCACGTACAATTCTGGTAATTACTACTACTAACAGTATGCCGGTAACTATCAAAAGTGCAAGAGTGATGTATACATCTTTGTATAAAAGTATTTCCGGAATATTGATACTCATTCCCCAATGTACGCCCGGCACCATTGTAAAGTGTATCAGCATCTTGCTACCGTTAGGCGCATAATAGTGTTTCATACCGCGTATACGTTTTACTTCGCCGATATTCGGACATTCTGTTTCTGAGTAAACTTCGGAAATGGCTTTTTTTACACCTTTGAATCCGCGTTCCTGAAGATTATCTACAGGTACATTGTTTATAGCGCCGTTGTAATATATTCTTAAAAACATATCATCGCTTACAAGACATGCAAAACCTTCGCCGTTTACTTTCATGTCGATAAGTTCGTTGTCGATGTATTCTGTCGGAATATACGATGTTAAAATACAAGCGATAGAATCCTTATTTTTTTTGTCGTAGACCGGAATCGATGCTGAAAAACATTCTAAACTGTCACGCAAAATTCCCTGCTTTTCTACATGCATAAGTACAAGATTCTCTCCTTGCATTATCTTTTTGAACCATGTTGTTTCCTTTTGGTTTTGAGGATCTTCACCGTTGATATTGGTGTATGAAGTTCCGTCCGGCATTGTTACTCTGGCGTATACCCATTTGTTGTGATGCTTAGGAGCAAAACTGGCATACGTCTTATCCAAAAAAGTATTTATATCCGACGGATTAAGTTTTTTGCTCAATTCGTGCATGTCGCTAATATAGGTGTAAAAATAGTTACCTATATTATCGGCTTGTATTGTAACAAGTTGCAACAGCGATTGATTTGTATTGTATACCGAAGCTTTTTTTACTTCGAGATACAATATAAAATCTACAGTACCAATAATTAATGTTAACATCGTAACAATAATTTTGATACCTTTTTTCCACATCGAAAAGTACTTTTTCTGTTTAGTTGTTGTATTTTGGTTTTTATCCATAATAGTTGATTTATTAGGGGATGACTGAGTTTTTATGATTTATGAGCCCGTTCTATCAATTTAGATTTTAGATTAACAATTTCTTGTGTGTGTTGTTCAATAAGATTGATAATCTCTTCATCGTTCCCGTCACGTAAATCCGTTTTGAAGAATTCTATGCAACTATTTAGAACTTTCAGCTTTTCGTTCAGACTGTCAGAAAATAAATCCATTTCTTCAGCCGATTGAGAGTTGTTGGTAGTGATATTTACAAGTTGCTCAATTGCTTTTGATATAGCAAGAGTTTTTTGCAACTGATCGCTGCAAGCCTCGGAAATTTCAGCAATTTTTTGTGCATTTTTCTGAATCCGTGGCGAAATCTTGTTGATAAGCTCAGTAGAGCGTTCAGTGATTTTTAGAGTTTCAGCTGTTGAATAATTAATTTCACCTGAAGCCTCCTGACAGCGTTCTGATAATTTACGGATTTCGTCGGCTACTACGGCAAAACCTTTACCGTTTTCGCCTGCTCTGGCTGCCTCTACTGCGGCATTTATCGCCAGAAGGTCGGTCCGTGAGGTAATTTCGTTGATTACGCGGGCTTTTTCTATTACATTTTGCATACAAGATAATGTTTCTTGTGATGCCTTGTATACTGAAACGATATCGTCTGATATTCGTTTGGAATTTTCGGTAGTTGCCAATGCGTTTTCTGTATTTTGTTTTATAGTGTCCATTACATTTTCTATACTTGCCGAAATTTCTTCTACTGTAGCCGATTGTGTTTGAGCGTCGTCTGAAATTTTCGAGATGGAATTATTCAGAGTCTGACTCTCATTGGATATTTCTTGCGAATTGATTTTGATGTTTTGAACCACCTCTGTTACTTTTTCTTGCATTTTCTTGAGGTTCATTTTCATCTTATTCATTTCGGTAGTGTTTACAGCTATATTGTCAATGGCTTTTGAGAATGTTAAACCGTTGGCAAAATCGTTTGTAAAGTGATTTACGGCTTCTATCTGTTGTATAATTGTACGTCTTGTAAATTTCTTTACTGCCAAATATATACCAATTATTACAAGTATTGATGTTAATGACATTACCAACAGCAAGATGTAATAATCTTTGTAGAATAATATTGCCGGAAGTCCGAGTGCTATTGACCAATCTTTTAATTCGGGTATAGGAGCGTAGAATACCAAAATTTTGAGTCCGAAACTTGCTTCGTATTCTGTTTGTAAGTGCTCGTCTTTTATTGTGTAATTGTGTTCTTCCAAGTTATGAAATATTGTATAAAACAATTCTTCAAAACCTTTTGCACCTTTGTCAATCCATATTTGAGCATTAAGAGTTGCTACTTCGCCTTTGTATTTTATGCGCAGAGTTTTATCTTTGTTGGCAAGACAGCAATCGCCTTGACCGTTGATTTTCAAGAGCATAAAATCGTCCAATTCTTTTGCCGGAAAGTATGCTGTTATCGCTGCTAATATGCTGTCGTTTTTTATTACCGGCAGCGATACGCTGTACATCAACGAATCGGGCGACAATACATCCGACGGTAATGCCAAATCAAATGATTTGTCTAATTTGTTTATAAATATTTCTTTGAAATATCTTCTGTCGTTTGCCGGCATTTTATCTTTTCCGGTAATATTGTTGTAAGATGTTCCGTCGGGAAATGTCAAACGAAAATATGACCATTGTTCCGGTAGTTTTTGCATAAATGATTTTTCCAATATCATACTTTTCTCGATGTTTTCTATATCAAGTATACTTCTGAATAGTGTTAAATCATTTACATAGTGTTTTACTTTTTCGCTGATGTTGTTGGCTTCTATTTTCAAAGTCTGTTTTAGTGTATCGGACGTATTTTCTCCTAATACATAGAATACCATTATGTAAACAATGATATTCATTGTAATAATAAGACTTGTTGCTACCGGCATAATTTTTTTGAGAAATTCTGTACTTAGAGACATCCCTTTATGCTTTTTCTCTTTAGTCTTAATGATTTTAGTCTCTTGTATTTCACTATTTTCTTTTCCCATGGTATTTAGTTCGCCTTTTTTCGTGTTTTTTAATGTAGTATTATATTGTAATTAATTTTTAAAAATTTTCATAACCGTTGTCGAGATCCATATTAAGTTTTACACCCGGCTTGTGACCGTTGTTTTCCGGCTCGTGAGGAGTATATTCCTTGTTCGGGGCTTGTGGCTTCGGCTCGGAAGTATTCTCCTGAGGTTTTTCTTCTTGTTCGATGTCTTGGTTGTCTTTATCTTTTTTCAATTTATTGATTTCATTTTCAACTTCTTGGTTGATATCCGTTTGTCCGGGTACTTGCGCATTTCTGTAATTGTTGATTTCGTTAGCCTCGGTGAGTGCCTTGTCTATTTCGGCATTTACTTCCTTGGTTTCGTCGTTGGTCATTGCTACTGCCACAAGTTGTTTTTTCAGTTTAAGAATCTCTACCGAATGATCGTCTATTTGTTTTATAATTTCCTTGCGGTCTACATCATCATTTGATGTAAGTTTCAGAAATTCTACGCTTTGTGACAATGCTTTGATTTTTATCAACAATTCTTTGGCGTATTCCGACATCTCCTCTGAAGATTTGCTGTTGTTTGACGAGATGTCTACAAGTTGCATAATAGATTTGCTGATAGCCATTGTCATCGACAGCTGTTCGGCACACGATGTAGAAATCTCGGCAATTTTTTGAGCAGTCTCGCTAATTCTTGGAGAGATTTTGTCTACAAGCTCCACAGCTTCTTGTGTAACTTTTAAACTTTCTGCCGATAATGAGTTGATTTCAGCTGAAGCTTGTTTAGAATTTTCAGCAAGTTTTCGGATTTCGGCGGCTACCACAGCAAAACCTTTGCCTTCTTCGCCCGCTCTTGAGGCTTCTACTGAGGCATTTATCGCAAGCAAATCGGTGCGTGATGCTATTTCGTCAACTATTTTGATTTTTGCTATTACATTTTCAATTCTCTTGAGCGAAGTTTCTGAGGCTGATGTTACTTTCTGAATATCTTCCGAAATTTTTTCTGCGTTGCCTTTGGTCTCGGCTGTTTTGTCGTTTATCAATTGAATAGAATCCGAAATCTGGTCAATAGAAGTAGAAATCTCCTCTACTGCTGTTGATTGTGTTTGAGCATCATCGGAAATTTTTTCTACTGCATTTTTCCATTTCTGAGTGCCGGTAACAAATTCGCGTGTTGTTCCTCTGATATTATTAACAATAGTTACCAAGTGTTGCTGCATTTTCAGCAAACTGTTTTTCATTGTAATAAGTTCTGTATTTGCATTCATATTTTCGGCAGCGTTGGAATAAAGTTTTCCGTCCGAAAAGTCTTTCGCAAATCTGTTTACCTCGTTTAGCGGAATTATTACATTTCGTTTGGTAACATATTTCAGAACCATAAGCACTGATATAAATGTAATGATACCTAATATTACAAGTACCGTAAGTACAAGATTGACAGTAGAGAGCAATTGTTTTTGCGGAATATTGATAGCTACTGCCCATGGTGTACCTTTTATTTTTGCAAAATATACAACTACAGGCGATTTTTTGTAATAATAATCACCTTTGAAATGGTTGGATTTTGCATTTAACCCTTCAGTTAAAACTTGAAACAATCCTTGAGTTTCCGTTTCCTCCAATTGCAAAGCCGAAATAGTTCTTAATTGCGGATACGATGTTCTGAAATTGTATTCTTCGTCGATAAGAGCTCCATAACCGTTACCGTTGATTTTCATGCTTACAAGCAATTCGTCAAGTGTGTGGGTGGAGAATGTTGACGACAATGAAGCTATTATTTTGCCATCGTCGTTTTTTACAGGTATTGATACACTTATTACATCATCGTCCAACAAATCGGTGTGATGAGCCATTCTGAAAGAAATTGGCTTTTGTTCTATAAATATTTCCTTATAGTATTTTCTTATTTTCGGGTCTATTGTATCTTTTCCCGTCAGATTGGTCCAAGTTTCGCCATTCGGGAGAGTTACTCTCAAGTATGCGTATTCGTTGGTATGTGAATACAGATATTTGTTGGCTTTTTTGATAAAGCCGTCAACATCTGTGGGGTCAAATTCTGTTTTTAACAAATTCATGTCGTCGATGTAACGGTAAAATATTTTGCTGATATTGTCGCTCTGTACCGTCACCAACTGAATGGCCATGTCTCTCGTGTTTTTCTTGATGTCGTTTGTAATAATTTTGTATACAGCCACATCCATCAACATTATCAAGACAAACAATACAGGAAATGTAAATCTCATGTATTTTGCCCAAATAGTGTTTGATTGTAATATTTTTATAATCTTTTCTTTTGTATTATTCATGGCAGTTTAATTTTATTGGTTGAGATTGTTTTCGTTTTCAGAGTTGCCCAAAGCTGCTTTTTGTTCACGCTCGTATTCAGCAACTTCGGCATCGTGAAGCTCCTTACGCTCAAGATCTTTTCTCAATTGTGTAATCCTTTCGGAGTGAGCTTTTATCAATGAGCCGATTTCTTCTATTCTTTCGGTACGGGCATCGTTTAGTTTAAAGAATTTTATCGTTTGATTTAGCAAATTGGCATATTTTGTAAAATTGTCCGATTTGACAGATAAAATATCTGACAACGATGAATTTTCAATAGAAATATTCGCAAGTTGCTGAATAGCATTATTAATCTGGTCGGCACCGTTGCGCTGTTCTGTACATGCCAAAGCTATTTCCGAAACTTTTTCCGCATTGTCTTTTATACGCGGAGTAATCTTTTCAATCATCGAAGTAGACTGTTCGGTAATTGCAAGAGTTTGGTTTGAAGCCTCGTCAATCTGTACGGATGCAATCTTGCTGCGTTCTGCCAATTTCTTGATTTCGGTAGCCACAGTAGAGAAACCTTTGCCGTTTTCGCCTGCTCGTGATGCTTCTACAGCTGCATTTACCGCCAACAAGTCGGTTTTCTTGGCTATATCGTTGATAATCTTGATTTTTTCTATAATCATTTTCGTACTTTCCAAAGTCTTGTCGGAGGCTTGGGCTACAAGGGCAATATCTTGGGCAATCGATTCTGAATTATATTTTGTGTTTTCAGCATTGGCTGCGGTCTGAGATATTGACGATGTCATCTCCTGAATGGTTGTAGAAATCTCTTCAACTGCCGAAGCTTGGTCGCTTACACTTTCTTGTATCTGATCTGTTGAATGATTGAGATTCTTACTGTTTTCAACGATGTTTTCTATTTCTTTCTTTATTACCGATGTGGTTTCTATCAACTTGGTTGCCATCTTGTTGACACTCATGTAGACTTGACCTATCTCGTTTTCGTTTTCTACTTTTATTTTGGATGCGTTGTACATAATACCGTTAGAAAACTCTTTCAATGCATAATTGAGTTTTATAAGCGGTTTGGTAATTTTTTGTTTGATTGTAATATACAAAATCACAAATACAATCACGAAAATCAAACAACTGCATATTGTAAACAAGTTTCTGAGTTTTGCACGATTGGCATCCAATTCGTTTTTATCGATATGCATTGTTAAATACCAATTGCTGCCCGGAATCTTGTGGGTAACATACAACCAATGTGTACCGGTACTTTCTTCAAAAATCTCGTCTGTAGATTTTTCTAAACCTTGTATTATCTTGTTGGAAATTTCCTTGTGACCTCTCAAACCCTTGCCGTCTTTCAAACGGTATTTGTTGATCAGATTTTTGGAAGTACCTGACATCACAACCAAAGTTTCGTTATTGTTCACGATATCGGCATTACCTTTACCCAATACTTTTATTTTGCAGATTTCATTGTTTATCATATCGGCATCTATCGCAAGGTCATAAATGCCGACAACATTTCCTTTCTTATCTTTTGCCGGTACAAGTACGATAATTACATCGTGATTTTTATCTGTAACATCAGGTTCTCGGTCGGTAATATAATATTCATCGGTGAGATTCAGCATATTTACAATACCCTTACGGTCAATTAAATCCTCAGACAATTTGTCCAAAGTACTTGTAACTTTGCCTTCAGTATTGATATAACCGCCGTAACAATAATAACCCTCGCTCGAATTTACGATTTCTTTTAATGTCATGATGCGTTCTTCTTCCGAAGCGTTGATCTGCTGACATATATGCGCTGTTCTTTTTAACTCATTTACTGTTTTTTGCAGTTCTTCTGAGATATTATTGGCATTTAGTTCTACAATCTGTTCGCATGATTTTATAGAATTTTCCATGTTGAGCTTCTGGAACCCAATCAACAGAAAATAATCCACCGAAAGAATCATTATCGTGGTGATTGGTAATATAATCAAAATCAGTGTTGTTAACAGTGATTTGCTTTTTGGTATTGTTATTTTCATAGTTATTTATAGAAAAAATCTGTTGTTATTTTCAAGGGCTAAATATACAAATTTCAGGCAAAAAAAGATAATTTTAACAAATTTTTTTTGCAAATCTTTTGATGTTATATATTCTTTGTTGATATGTTGTTGTCTGAGGTATCAAAATCCACGTGATGTTTTCGAAAAAATGTTGTAACTTTGTGCCCATTATGATTAAAACATCCGATACAGCACTTTTAATAATTAATTACGGTACGCCGCAAAATGCAGATAAACGTTCCGTTAAACGTTTTCTTAGACAATTGTTGAACTCCAAACATGTAATTACAATGAATGATTTCGGTAGAAATCTTCTTGTTAATTGTTGTATAGTGCCGTTTCGCATTAAACATTCGTTGAAATTATATCAACATCTCAATGAGAAATACGGTTTGTTGTTGAAAAATATTACTGAAGATTTTGCTGAAAAAGTTCAGAAAACAATTCAGACAAAAGCCGATGTATTTATCGGAATGACTGCGGGTTACAATCTCGTGAAGGATATTTGTGCTGACATCTTACGTCAAAATTACAAAAATCTGATTGTTGCGCCGATGTTTCCGCATTACACCGAATCTACTTGGGGAAAGGCTCTTGATGATGTTTTTTCTTCTTTGAAAGGACAGTTTAATATTCCTCATGTTATAACTATTGATACATTTTACAACAATCCGTATTATTTGCAATCAATATCCGAAGTTATAAAAAACAATTTGAAAGATTTTGATTTTGACAAGATAGTATTTTCGTATCATGGCGTGCCGGTTTCTCACAATAATATATCACATCCGGGACATACATGCGAAGAACTTGGCTGTCGTGATCATGTTAACAAAGATAATCAACACTGTTACCTTGCTCAATGTTATGAATCTACACGATTGATAGCAAAAGAGTTGGGAATAAGTTTAGACAAGTGTATTACATCATTTCAGTCCCGGATGTCCGACCGTTGGGTAACGCCATACACAAGTGATGAGGTTTCAAAACTTGCATCTTCGGGCGTAAAGAAAATTGCTGTAATAACCCCGGCTTTTACTGTTGACTGTTTGGAAACTGTAATTGAGATTGGCGAAACCCTTTCTTCATCATTCATATCCCAAGGCGGTCAAGAGTTAAAACTCATTCCGTGCCTAAACGCCGATGATAATTGGGTTGAGAATTTTTGTAAGATGATATTGAATTAATTTGTAGATTGATTGATATTCTCTATTGTACCGTGGGTTTGCACCCACGGCGAAAATCATTCACCACTCCGTGGTTTTTATTCTGTAATGAAAATGATGTTAATTTTATTTTCTTGAATGTTAACCGCGGAGCTGTGTTTGGTACACGGAACACGGTAGCTATTCATATTCGGCTTCTTCCTCTTCTTTGAGGCGTTTCTCTTCTTCTTCCGCTTGTATGGTTTCTTGTGTAATTGCGGTTTCGGTTACGGTTTCCCAATCAAAAATATCTTTCGGTTGGTATGGACGATGCTTGTCGTACCAAACAAAACCGTCTAAGAATGATTGTCTTTTGGTTAAGCCCGGTAACGGATGAAGACAACCTTTCGGATTTTTGAAAAACCATAATTTTTTCATTTTACCGTTTTCAAAAAAGATGTCCATATCTTGAGCTTCCGCATTGTTCATGCCCGTTGCAATGCTGTCTTCCATTGTGTAGTAAATTGTTTTGGCATTGCTGATTACTTCTACTTCCTGAATCTTGTTGGAATCGAGATATGCAACCATATCTTTACCCGTTATTTGATTGAATCTCGGTACAGTATCCACCCGTTGCGCTACAAATGCTCCTCCAAGCATTTCTACCATATCTATTGTATTCCCTACGGTATAAAGTCTTATTTCTCTGGCTGTTATCTGGTTTTCAAAATGCCAGATTACCGGAGTGTGATACATCGTGATAATACTGTCTTGAAGATTGTATATCAGAGAATCGCACATCGCTTGCATATCGTTGCGAAATATTTTGGTATGATGGTAAGCCTTTATGATTCTGAACGTTGTAGTGTCTTCGTCGTTATATAATGTATCTGTTACCGACATAATAGTATCGGCGTGTAGATACATCGTATCCTTTTTGGAGACATACATCATAAGTGCGCTGTCGGTCAGAAGACTGTATTCCGGCTGTTCGTAATATCTTGCTTCGTTGCCGGAAAGTTTTATATTTTGCAGTGTATCAATTATTTCTACATTTGATTTTCCTATACCGTATTTCTTTTCGCGGAAATAGTAAATCGTATCGCCAAGAAGTTTGTGTTCCTTGCTTACAAGAAAACTTTTTTTGGTAAGTACACCTTCATCCTTTTTGTGATTGTACATCCCGCGTTCAGAATAGAGGTAATTGCTGTCGCCGATGATTTCTGTAGGTCCGCGAAATTTTGAGATGTTGGTTTTTATATTGTAAGTAAGTGTATCGGAATACATCGTATATTGCGGATTTTTTACAATAACATCTTGATTGTAAACCAAATCGTTGGTTTTGGGGTAGAAATATCCGAGTTCCGAAATCAAAGTATCCTCACCGGTAAATGTTGTACCGCCGTTGAAATAGTTGCCGAAATTTTTTTCCATGTCGTAATCCATATTTTCAGTGAGCATCGTCATTGAATCTTTTTTCATTACAACATTTTCTCTAAGTCGTGCAAATCTTGTAGCACCGTCATAATCAAGCGAATCGCCCCAGAGGTGAACTGTGTCTTTTTTATCTACAAGTCGATACATGTGTACGCGTCCAAAAGCTCGGAATTTGTTTTCTTTGCTGTTGTAAAGTGCTGAATCACAATACATCGTAGCACTATCGTGGTAAAATTGTACATCACCTTTCAATACTTTGACTTCCGGACCGTGGTATTCGTCAACCGAAAGTGTGTTGGAGTTTACGATTTCAATTTTGTGACCTTTAGCAGTGTCGCGTTGCTGTTGCTGAGCCATTAGCTGATAACTTGTCAGAATAGCTATTATGATAAAAAGAATTTTTTTCACTTGTAAAAACAGTTTATTATTCAAGGTGCAAAGATATTAATTATTTTTTATTTGCAAATCGTTAGGGCATTGCTTGTCAACGCTCCTAAAATTCTATGGTGTGAAAACAATTCAGAATTTAAAATACGATTTTTTTTTTAACGTAATTGAAGTTTTGATGTTAACAAATATAAAAAAATGCGTTGATGTTGGCACTAAACAGAAAAAATATTGCAATCGTAATAAAAAAATGTTTAAATTTGTACTCTGAAAATTTTTATCTGAAAATAGATTGGAACAAAGCAATAATCTAATTGATATAGAAGCTATTATACAAAATAAAAATCCGAAATTGTATAAAAAACTTCCGGGTTTTGTAATTAATTGGCTTAAAAAAATAATATGTCAGGATAAGATAAACAGGTTGCTAACCCTTTACGGGCATTTGCAAGGTGTGGAATTTATTGATGCAGTATTTGCAGATTTCAACGTAGATATTAATTGTTACGGTTTGGAAAATCTGAAAGAATATGCCGACAAGCGTTTGCTATTTGTAGCAAATCATCCTTTGGGAGGTATCGAC
The DNA here is from genome assembly GCA_017541145.1 of Bacteroidales bacterium. Taxonomy (GTDB): domain Bacteria; phylum Bacteroidota; class Bacteroidia; order Bacteroidales; family UBA3824; genus UBA3824. Next base: position 30,713 of record JAFXZT010000156.1, read on the forward strand.
GGTTTGGCTGTGATATCTGCTGTTAACAAAAATTTCCGAAAAGCCACTGCTGTTGTAAATGAGTTGCTGCTTAATATCAACAATTTGCGGGAAGTGTTTTGTGGTGTAAATGTTTACGGACACAATACTCCAAAGATTTTTGAAAATATTGACAACCTTTTTAATTCTGAAGATGATATTTGTATTTTTCCGGCTGGGATGTGTTCGCGAAAAATCAACGGAAAGATTCAGGATTTGAAATGGAAGAAAAATTTTATCGAAAAGGCTTATAAACATGAAATCCCGATTGTTCCAATTTTTGTGGATGCGGTAAATTCCTCTTTTTTTTACAATGTAGCCAATTTGAGAAAAAAATTAGGAATCAAGTTTAATTATGAACTTGTATTATTACCGTCGGAGGTTTTTAAATATCATGATAAACCTATAAATTTGTATTTCGGACGTCCTGTAGAGCCGAGTGTATTGTCCGGCATGTGCAATGCAGAAGAGCGTACACAATATGTAAGAAGTTTAACATATAATTTGCAGGACACAATCAAATAAACAATTTTTGAGTAAATAATGGAAAATATAATTGCACCAATAGACAGAGCCAAACTTTTGGAGGAACTGACTGATGATAAACTGCTCAGAATTACCAATTATGGCGGCAACAAGATATATGTCTTTGATGCTCACAATTCACCTAATTTGATGCTTGAGGTAGGGCGTCTCAGGGAACTTTCTTTTAGAGGTGCCGGCGGCGGTACCGGAAAAAAAGTAGATATTGATGAGGCTGATACGGCTGAATTTCCTTACAGTCAGCTTATTGTTTGGAACGATGAACATCAGGAAATCCTTGGTGGCTACAGGTTTATAGACCTTAGTAAGAATATTGTTTTCAAACAAAACGGTCAACCGGAATTGTCTACTTCCGAGATTTTTGATTTTTCGGAAAAGTTTATAAAAGAATATATGCCTCATTCTATTGAATTGGGCAGAAGTTTTGTACAACCTAAATTCCAAAGCAAAGAGAATTTCAAACTTGCAATTTTTGCGTTGGATAATCTTTGGGACGGTTTGGGTGCGTTGTACCGTGTTAATGAAGATCATATTAAATATTTCTTCGGCAAGGTTACGATGTATCGTTCTTATAATCAAGAAGCCCGCGATTATATTTTGTCGTTTTTGAATCTCTATTTCAAGGACAAAGACAATCTTGTAATTCCTCGTGAGCCTCTTGAAATCAATCTTTCTCAGGACGTTGTCAACAAAACTTTTTGCGGTAACGATTACAAGAAAGATTACAAAACACTTAATCATATTGTACGTGCTCATGGCGAGAATATACCGCCGCTTGTAAATTCTTACATGAATCTTTCCTCTACTATGAGATGTTTCGGTACTGCTCTCAATCCGTTTTTCGGAGATGTGGAAGAAACCGGTATTCTTATAAAAGTAGATGATGTATATCCTGATAAGAAATCAAGACATTTGGATACTTACAAGAAGTTATGAAAAAATTAGATATATTTTTGCTAAAGTCATACGCAGGACCGTTTATAGCAACATTTCTCATTGCATTGTTTGTGTTGCTAATGCAGTTTCTGTGGAGATATATCGACGAACTGGTTGGCAAAGGGCTTGATACTTCGGTAATTGCGGAGTTTATGTATTTAGCTATGGTCAGTTTGATACCGATGGCATTGCCTTTGGCGATATTGTTGGCGTCGATTATGACTTACGGCAATTTGGGCGAAAAGTTTGAACTTACAGCCATAAAAGCTTCGGGTATTTCGCTGCAAAGAGCTATGCTTCCGCTTTTTGTTGTAACAATTATTGTAAGTATCGGAGCTTTCTTTATTGCGAGTGAGGTAATCCCATACGCCAATCTGAGGTTTATTGCTTTGAAGAGAAGTATTGCTAATCAGCGTCCGGAATTGAATATCAAACCGGGTATTTTCAACAATGATATTGAAAACTTCTCTATTCGTGTTTCGTCCAAAGATCCCAAAACCAATATGTTGTATGATTTTGTTTGTTACGATCACAGCAACGATAGAGGTACAAAAGGTAATGCAGTTGTAATACTTGCCGATTCGGGTAAGATGTCGGTAACTGACGACAGCCGTTATATGCTTGTGGATTTGTATCATGGTGTTCGTTACGACGAAATGGACAACAATCCTTCTAATGTTATCAACAACAAGAATTTTCCGTTTAGAAAGGACTTTTTTGAGAAACAGACATTATTGTTTTCGCTTGCGGGGTTTGATTTCAACCGTATGGACGAGGAGATGTTTTTGAATAATCCTCAGGTTCAGCCGTTTTTGAAATTAACAAGTTCTATTGATTCGTTGTCTGAGATTCTTAATCGCCGTATTACGGAACATACTTCTAATCTTACTTCTCACTATTATTTGAAATATGCCAATCACAAGGAGCGACTTTTTGCTGACAGTTTGAGAAGCAATCGTAAGTATAAACTCCGTCATAAAGGTTCGTATGATCAGGTACATCTGAGACCAACCGACGGTTTGTTGGCAGAAGAAGAAAATTTGTCGGACGTAGATTCCAATTATATTATTGAGGATTCTATTATAAAAGTGAGAATTGCTCAAAATTCCGATTCAATTACAAAATATGTGTATTCTATAAAACCGGCTGATTTGCAACTTGTTGTAGATTTGGATTCAGTTTATGACAATTTCTGTCAAGCGGATAAAGACCGTGTGATGAGCAAAACCAAAGAGTTTTCTACCGAAACACAATCTATAGTTACAAGATATACAGATGATTTTATTGCAAGAAAACGTACAATGGCAAAATATCGCAATTCATGGCATCAGAAATTTACATTGTCGTTGGCATGTTTGATATTTTTCTTTATCGGTGCGCCGCTTGGAGCAATTATCAGAAAAGGTGGTTTCGGATTGCCGATTGTGGTTTCCATTATCGTATTTTTGATTTATTATATGATATCCATGGCGGGCATGAAGATGTCAAGAGAAGGTGTTTGGCCGTCTTGGCAAGGGATGTGGCTTAGTTCGTTTGTGATATTGCCTTTTGGTATTTTCCTTACTTACAAAGCTACAGTGGATTCTCAGCTTTTCAATACGGATATTTTCAAACGGATATTTGAACCCGTTAAGAATTTCTTTCAAAAGTTGGGAAAATTCTCTGATGTCGGTGATTGTACTGACAGTCATCCGTTTAGAAGTTTCTGTCAGACCTTTGCGTACATCCTTGGTTTTGTATCAGTCGGACTTTCGTTCTCACCGATGAAATTTGGTGCGATTATCATGGGAAGTATCGGTGTGGTTTTGGCAGTTATTGTAATTTTGCTTAATAAGAAATTCAAGTTCAAGAGTAAATTTGCAATTTTGGCAATTATAATTTGTATTGTAGGAGTTTCGATGTCGGCTTTGAAATACAAATCCAAAAAGTCAAAAACTTCAGAACCTGTTAAAACAGAGCAAGTAAGTCCTGAAGAACTTCAAAAATAAAATGAATCATTTTATAGTTAATAAGAGTCTAAAAAAAATAACAAAATATAATTTCTCATAAAATGAATACCATAGAAGAGGCAATTGAAGAATTTGCCAAGGGTAATATCATAATTGTAGTAGACGATGAGGATCGCGAAAACGAAGGCGATTTTATCACTGCTGCTCAGACAATTACCGAAGAGAAAATCAATTTTATGTTGCAAAATGGTCGAGGAGTATTGTGTTCGCCCATTACGATAAGCCGAGCTGCTGATTTGAAATTGCAACATCAAGTAGAAGAAAATACTTCGATTCTTGGTACACCTTTTACTGTAACAATCGATAAAATAGAAGGTTGCACCACCGGAGTATCAGTACATGACAGAACAGCAACTATCCGAGCATTGGCAGATCCGGAATCTACAGCCGAAACATTTGCTCGTCCGGGACATATCAATCCGCTTTATGCTCAAGACCGTGGTGTGTTGAGTAGGGCAGGACATACCGAGGCTGCTGTAGATTTTGCACGTCTTGCGGGACTTTATCCTGCGGCTGCACTTATCGAAATTCTTAATCCTGACGGTACAATGGCTCGTCTTCCGCAATTGGAAGAAGTTGCAAAAAGATACAATCTCAAACTTGTTTCAATAAAAGATTTGATTGCTTACCGCTTGAAAACAGAAACTACAGTGGAGCAAGGTCCGGAGGTAATGATGCCGACAAAATACGGTGAATTCAAGATGACAGTTTTCCGTCAGATTTCCAACGGTCTTGAACATTCGGCACTTGTAAAAGGCACTTGGAGCGAAGACGAACCTATTCTTGTAAGAGTACACTCTTCGTGCGCTACGGGTGATATTTTCGGCAGTTACCGTTGCGATTGCGGAGATCAGCTTCACAAGGCGATGGAAGAAATTGACAAAGCCGGCAAAGGTGTTTTGTTGTATATGAATCAAGAGGGTAGGGGCATTGGACTGTTCAATAAAATAAAAGCCTATAAACTTCAAGAAGAAGGTTATGACACAGTAGATGCCAATGTTCACCTCGGATTTGATCCTGATGAGAGAGATTACGGCGTAGGAGCGGAGATACTTCGCAAACTTGGCGTTAAGAAAATGCGATTGCTTACCAACAATCCTGTAAAACGTGTCGGTCTTGAAAGTTACGGTTTACAAATTGTAGAAAATGTTCCAATCGAAATTCCGGTTAACAAATTCAATCAGCGTTATATGGAAACTAAACGCGAGAGAATGGGACATATTTTACATTTTACAAGTAATAAATAACGAGATTTTAAAATATCATCTTCTGAAAATTAGCGATATATTTGGATGCTTTAAATTGTCGAAAAAAGTAAAACCAAATAATATCGCTAATTTTTTTATGACATATATAGTTTATCGCAATAAAAAAATATAATGAATAGTATAATGCGATTATTAAAAGATTGGAATTGGTGATTTACATCCAATACTAAATATCGCCTCTTCAAATAATATTACCGCAAATGAAATTGCAGAAAACAATTGCCTTGCTGACATCAGAGATAATCTACCTCAAATATCCACGAACATTGAACGTCCGTGGATAGAGGTATTAAAAAGAATTTGCGCACACCTTTGATTGTTAAATCAATTCTTTTCCAACATTATTAGTATTTGGATTTATATGACAACAAAAAAATTAAGGTGATAGCAAGATTTTTTATTCAAAGAATCCCGTTATTTCACTGACAACGAAATTGTCGCCGGTTTTACTCCTGCGCCTTTGACTGTCAATACGGCGTTGCCTTTCTGACTTGTTGCCTCAACAACAACCACCAATTTACCGTGGAAGGCTTTCATTGTCGGGTTGGTGAAAACTTCGGTGGAAGTAGCGTCGCCGTTGCAGACCGAATTGAATTTGCCGGCACCGCTGACGCTGAAAGTCAGTTGGTTGGCGGCATCGGGACAGAGAGTGCCGTCCTTGTCAACAACGCTGACCGTTACAAAACTCAAATCGGGCGACGACTGCGGCATTCCGTTCTCTAACTGCGTGGCGTTGAGAGTATTGCGGTCTGCCTCCAACACCAAATGATGCGGCTTGCCGGCGGTTTTGATGATTTGTTCGTCGGCACGGTTGCCGTTACTGTCGTATGCCACAACCTTGATTTCGCCCGGCTCGTATTTCACATTCATCCAACGGAGACGGTAACGGTCGAGGCGATTTTTGCCTTCGGGTGCATTTGGGTCGGCAAATTTCGACATATCGCCCCACGGCATTTTGACGTCGATGCGGTTGTCACGGTAGTCGTCGAGAGTAATGTCAATGTGGCTTTTCCTGCCCTGCGATTTGCCATTAATGAACAATTCGGCTTCGGGGTATGAAGTATAAACAAACACAGGCGTCACCTGACCCTCGCGACCACGCCAAGTCCAATGCGGAAGCACGTGAAGGGTCTTTTTTTCGGGAGCCCAATGCGTCCTATACAAAAACGCACGGTCTTTGGGAAGTCCGGCAAGGTCAAAAATTCCGAAATAACTGCTCCTCGACGGCCAATAGTCATCGTAAGGCGTAGGCTCGCCAAGATAGTCGAAACCTGTCCAAACAAACTCGCCCGTCACCCACGGAGCCTTGTCCTGCCACATCCAATCGTCGTCGGGAAGGTTGCTCCAAATGCAACTTTCAAGGTCGTAACTTGAAATCTGTCCGTCGTCGTAGGCATCGCCGTGAACCTCCTCAACGGGGAATTTATAAACGCCACGGCTCGAAATCGTGGAAGCCGTCTCAGTGCCGAGAACAAGTCCGGAAGGCGAATGTTCGTGTCCCTTGTCATAGACGTGCAGTCGGTAATTGTAGCCCGGAACGTCGGTATTTTGAAAAACTCCCGATGCAAGGCATTGTTCTCCACGGTCGAGGCCTTGTGTGCAGAGGCGGGTGTTGTCGAGAGAATGTATCAAGTTCTGTATCAGGCGTGTATATTTCAGACCAACTGCGCTGCCTTGGTCGGGGATTTCATTGCCAATGCTCCACATCACGATTGACGGATGGTTTCTGTGAACAAGAATCAAGTTTTCAAAATCGCGCTGCCACCACGGACGACCGTCGGCGTTGGGCGATTGAGTGTCAATTTGTTCAAAAAATCTTGAATAGCCGTTTTTGCATTTCGGATAGACCCACATATCGCAACTTTCAGCCATAACCATAATGCCCATTTCGTCGCAAATATCCATCTGCCAGGGCGCGGGCATATTGTGGGAGGTGCGGATGGCGTTGCAGCCAATATCCTTCAACAGAGCCACTTGACGGCGGAATGCAGCCTTGTTGAAAGCCGCGCCGAGAGGTCCGAGGTCGTGATGGAGGCAAACGCCCTTAAACTTGACCACTTTGCCGTTGAGTTTGAAACCCTCGTTTTCGTAACTAATTGTACGAATGCCGGTTGGAGTCTCGCGCATATCAACCATCTTGTCGCCCTGATAAAGTTTTGTAACGAGCGTATAAAGTGTCGGACTTTCGGGCGACCAAAGTTTTGGATTTTTCACCGCCAACACTTGCTCGGTCGATTTGCTGTCGCTGAGCCAAGCCTCTGATTTTGCAACTTCCTGACCGTCACTGACAAGCGTTTGAACAACTTTAAAACCGTCGGTTTTGCCGCCGTCGATGCGGACTTGGGTTGTAACGGTAACACGCGCTGTCTGATTGTCAGCAGACAAAGCCGTTGTTCTTGCAAAAATGCCCCAAGTCTCAATCGCCGCATTTTGCGAGAGCGACAACCTCACCGGTCTGTAAAGTCCCGCGCCCGGATACCAGCGGCTTGATTCTTCAACGTTTTTAATATGTACCGCCAAGGCATAACGACCTTTTGCAATTTTGCCATCGCCGGTTTTGGGCAGATAAGGCGTGATGTCAATTGCAAAAGTATTGTAGCCGTAAGCCCAATAACCTGCCAACTTGCCTTCAACATAGACCGTCGGCTCTGACATTGCACCGTCAAAAATCAGTTCTGCGTGACTGTATTTGTCGGGAATTGACAAAGAAGTTCTATACCAACCCTCGCCCAACCACGGCAACGAGCCTGAGCGTCCGGTTTTCTCGGTGGCTTCTTGTTCACCGTTCTGAACGATTGCAACCACTTGTTTATCAATCTCTTTGTCGAAAGGACCTGAAATTGCCCAATCGTGGGGGATTGTTACGTTCTGCCATTTGGAATCGTCAAAATTGGAATTCTGTGCGCCCGATTGCGCACCTTTTTGAAATTTCCAGCCGCCAAGAAGCAACTGTTCCGTTGATTGCGCATTGACATTCATCGCCGACAACGCAGCAACCGCCGCCATCAAAAGTAATTTTCTCATATCGTTGTATAATTTTTTCTGCGGGTAAAATTATAAAAAAAATTGAAATAATATCAGTAAAAATAACGAAAAATTATAGAGTTTTTTCGCTCCCAAAATGTTTTATGGCATTTTTTATTGGCATATTTTCAAAAAAAATCTAAATTTGCCTCAAAAATAATTACATCAAAAACGCTTTACAATTTAGGAAATATGACTAACTTGTTCATTATATTAGGTTTTATAATAATTTTTTTAGTTGTTGTTTTTCTTATTCTCAGACATAAGAAAAAAGTTGAATATTTACAAAAACTTTCAGCAAATTACAAAGAACCAATAAAAAACTTTTTCGATGAATTAAACGGTTTACAGCAAAATTATGTATCAGAACCCCAAGAAAATATTTTCATCAATAAATGGAAATATTTGTTCTTGGATTTGATAAAATTTAACATTCCTAAAAAACACGAAATGTCAAATAAAAAATATCAATCCAAAAGATATTCTTCTTATCTCATTCACAAAGAAATCCGCACAAGAAATGACAGAACGTATTCAAGACAAGCTCGGCATACCTGTTGAAGCAACTACTTTTCATAAATTGGGACTTGACATAATAAAAATGCAGACGGATTCCGCCCTGAAATTGCAGATGAAAATGTGCTTAATCGGCTTTTTATGTCGTCACGTCGGGACTACGATGTTGAAAAAAATAATATAGAAAAAAGATATCAACTAAAATAATTTTCGTTTCATTACAACACGCATTTTATTGGTCGGTTTCATTATAACTGTTTCATAATTTGGTGCGGAAAATTCCAATTCATGAATTTTGTTTTCCATTTGAAATTCAAATTCGCTATCTGAATAATTTTTATTAAAACAACCGATTTCGCTGATTGTTACGTTATCAATACTAAAACCACACTCATCAACGATTTCTCCGCGAACTAAAAAATCAATTATTATTTCACGATCATACCCTATAACAATAATGCCCTCTTCCATTGTGAGCTCTTCATCTTCCATCACAACTTTCATATTTTCACTTACTTCCAATGTCGATGTTTTATAGCCAATATCAGAGAACTGAATTTTATCGTGAGTTACTGATATATTAAATTTTCCGTCAAGATCTGTAATTGTACCATTAGTAGTTCCTTCTTCTATAACAGTTACACCCGGCAAAGGATCTTTGTTTTCATCCAAAACAATTCCTTTAACTGTCATTTGTTTGATTGTATTAGAAGCTTCTTTTTTTACAGTTTCTACAGTATCAATTTGTTGAATGTCTTGAGCTTGTGCAAAAACACACAAACCTACGGCAATTCCTGTTACTAAAACTTTTTTACCGAGAGATTTCCTTTTTGCAAGTTGTGTTTCAAGATATTTTACTTCAGATTCGCAAAATGGACATGTTCCGCTGCAACGTCCTGAAAATTTACATTCAGTAATTTCATACGGAATATTATTTTTGTCCGCAATCATCTTGCGAATTTTTTTCAATTCTTCACATGTTACTTTTCCGGGATTCATGATAAATATAAATTAGAAGATGCAATTTTAAATAAAATTCTGAATTTCAACAAAAAATATCTGAATTGATGTTGTATCGGGGATGTACAATCGTCAGGTTTTACATTTCCGTGACGATTGTGCATCCTGTGTTTTATTTAGATTTTACCCTCTTTTCTATTGATTCTTTGGTCTACTGCAATTGTGAAAATTGCGTCTGTAGATGAATTAATTGCTGTTTCCATGGAATCTTGTATAACTCCGATTATTGTACAAACTGACATCGCTGTTGCTCCAACTTCCACCGGCAAACCGAGTGTGCTGCATGCCAAAGGAATCAACATCATACTTCCGCCCGCAATTCCCGACGAACCACAAGCACCTATTGCAGCTATTACACTTACTACAAAGCCCATTCCTAAACCTACTTCCATGCCGTAACTCCCTGCAAATATAAGACTTATGATTGTAATCGTAACCGCTGCTCCGTTCATGTTGACTGTAGAGCCCAACGGAATGGATACTGAATAAAAATCTTTGTTAACACCCATTTTTTCGCAAAGGTCTAAATTGATTGGAATATTAGATGCTGAACTCCTTGTAAAAAATGCAGTGATTCCACTTTCTTTCAAACATTTGAAAACCAATGGATACGGATTTCTTTTGGTGACAATTGCTACAATCAACGGGTCGGTAATCAAAATTACAATCAGCATTCCTGCCAAAAGCAGCAAAACCAATTTGCCGTAAGTTGTGAAAATCTCTATACCGCTGGTTCTTACCGCTTTGAAAACCAATCCGAGGATTCCGAACGGTGCAAACTGTATTATCCAGTTTACTATTTTGCCAATTACTTTTGATAAATCGTTTAGAACATTTGCGAGTTTTAGAGTAGCAGTTTTTTTGATTGCAAATCCGAACAAAATCGCCCAAAACAAAACTCCCGTATAATTTGCTTCAATAATGGCTTTCAGAGGGTTGCAAATAGATTTTAGAACCAAATTGCTTAAAATTTCTTTCAACGTTTGGTGAGTAGCTACATCGTTTATGCTTTTGATTTCTACCGCTACAGGAAATAGTTTTGCGATAATTACACTGATAAACGCTGCAAGCAATGTAGATACGATATACAATAAAATTACAGTTCGCATTCGTTTCCCGATGCCGGTTTTTGCGGAAGCTATACTTGCCATCACCAATATAAATACTAATACAGGTGCAATACTTACAAGCAATTGTATAAAAACTTCTCCTAAACTTTCAATAATACTCAAAAAATCAGTTTCCCCTTTAGGAATCAAGGCTAAAATTACGCCTAAAATTAATCCGCCAATCATTCGGTAAATCAGCGGAATAGAAAGGTATTTCTTTATCATTTTTTTTATAATTTAGATTACAAAATTACTGTAAAAATATATCATCAAAAAATTTTTTTAGAAAATTACGAATTATGATTATGAGCATTTTCATTTTTTATTTTTCAACTTTCAATCTTTATCTGCCAAATTTACTGATTTATATGTTGTTACAGTAAAAAGTCAGAGTAAAATACAGTTAAAATGGTTAAGTGATGTAATAATTATACTTTATCGAGAAAAAACATTTGAATTTTTCGTTTACAATTATTATTTTTGCACCGAAATTTAATATTTATACGTATAATGCAGAAAGAACTAGACAGATTGGTTGATGCCCTAAACAAGGGACAGATTATACTCTATCCCACTGATACGGTATGGGGATTGGGCTGCGATGCTACTAATAAGGACGCAGTTGACAAAATTTATGAAATCAAACATCGTCCCAGTTCCAAAAGTCTTATCATAATGGTAAGCAATTTTTTGATGCTGCAACAATATATTGATAGTGTTCCTTTCAAAGCCGTTGAGCTTATGGAAGAAGCAACCGGTCCGTTGACAGTGATTTATCCTAATGCAAGAAATATTGCCGGTAATCTTATCGGTGAAGACGGTTCGGTGGGCATTAGAATTCCTAATGATGAATTTTGTAAAAGACTAATTTCTGCATTTGGTAAACCTATCGTTTCTACTTCTGCAAATATCAGCGGTGAAAAGCCATCTAGTATTTTCAAAAATATTTCATCTGATATTATTAATGCTGTAGATTATGTAACAAAATACAGACAAGACGATGATACTATTGCAGAGCCGTCTTCTATAATAAAAGTAAATATTGACGGTTCTATTTTAAAAATCAGATAAATTTCTTTTTTTTAGACAATATGTACAATAAAGACGAGTATAAAGCTCTTGTTGCACGTGTAGCAGAGCTGAGGAGGCATCTTTGACATCGATGCTAAACGCAGTGATATAATTCAAAAGCAAAAAAAAACTGAAGAAGACAGTTTTTGGGACGATCCCAAAGAAGCTGAAGCTTATTTGAAGACTATTGCGGATATTAAGAAATGGACTGATGAATATGATTCTATAGAATCGGCTTTAAAAGATTTACAAGTATTGGCAGAGTTTGCCGAAATGGGTGAAAATGTTGATACTGATTATGATGCTCAATACAGCAAGACAATTCTTTTAATAGAAAATCTTGAATTTAAAAATATGTTGCGCAACGAAGAAGATTCGTTTGATGCAATTCTAAAAATAAATGCCGGAGCCGGTGGTACTGAGTCAAACGATTGGGCATCAATGCTTATGAGGATGTACAGCCGTTGGGCAGAAGACAACAAGTTTAAAGTTACAATTACCAACCTTTTGGAAGGCGAAGAAGCTGGAATAAAAACCGTAACAATGACAATTTCCGGTGATTATGCATTCGGATGGTTGAAAGGAGAAAACGGTGTTCACCGACTTGTAAGAATTTCGCCGTTTAACGCTCAGGGCAAACGTCAAACTACATTTGCATCGGTTTATGTTGTACCGTTGATTAATGATGATATTGAAATTAATATCAATCCGTCTGATCTTGAGTGGGATACATTCCGTTCATCGGGTGCGGGCGGTCAGAATGTCAACAAAGTGGAAACCGGTGTGCGAGTTCGACATATTCCGTCGGGAATTGTTGTAGAAAACACAGAAAGCCGTTCTCAGGGGCAAAACCGTGAAAATGCTCTCCGTATTTTGAAATCTCATTTGTACGAAATCGAGATGAACAAAAAACGTGAGAAACAAGCCGAAATAGAAGGTAAAAAGAAAAAAATAGAATGGGGAAGCCAAATTAGAAGCTACGTAATGCAGCCTTACAAGATGGTAAAAGACCTCAGAACCAATCTCGAAACTTCTAATGTTCAAGCTGTAATGGACGGTCAAATCAACGATTTCCTCAAATCTTACCTTATGCAGTTTGGTGGAGAATAGTTTTCAGCATAAGTTTGTCTTTCGTTAATTGTTGTTTCAATTCATCAATCGAGGCAAACTTATGTTCATCTCTTATACGTTTATAAAGTTCCAGTGTAATTTCTTTGCCGTAAATATCACCGCTAAAATCTACAATATGAGCTTCAAGAAAAGTTTTAGTATTATCGGCATTTACGGTAGGATTGCTGCCGATATTTAGCATTACATCGTATTGTTTGCCGTTGATTGTAGTTGTTGCCGCATAAACTCCGGCTTTAGGAATTATTTTGTTGTTGTCTTCTATCGAAATATTTGCCGTTGGAAAACCGATTTGGCTGCCGAGGTGTTTGCCGTGTACAACAATTCCGGTAAACATAAATTTGTAATTCAAAATCATTGCGGCTTTTTCCACATCGCCGCTCAAAATCATTTCTCTTACAACTGTTGACGATGCAGAAATTCCGTTTAATGTTCTTTTGTTGACTTCAGTTACATCAAAACCGAATTCTTTTCCGTATTGTTTTATAACAGAAATATCTGATAAACGGTCTTTTCCAAAATGATTGTTGAAACCTTTTATCAGATGTTTCATATTAAGTTTCCCGCACAAAATATCTTTTAGAAATTCGCGTGCAGATAGAGCTGCAAATTCCTTGCTAAACGGGTGAATGATAAGGAAATCGATTCCTATTTTTTCAAAAGCTTTAATTTTTTCGTGTTGAGTCAAAACAAAATTTACCTTTTTGTCCGGCATTAATATTTGACGTGGATGAGGGTCAAATGTAATTGCCACGCTTTTGAGATTGTTGTTTTTAGCGATATTTGTTAGAGTAGAAAGAATCTGTTGGTGACCGATATGCAGTCCGTCAAAAGTTCCTATCGTAATGCAAGTATTATAATCGTAACAAAAATTTTCTATTCCTCTAACTATTTTCATTTTTAATTGATTGCTTTTAGCTATTTCGTTACGCCAAGTTGAAATCTTGGGCACGGAATTGTTTTGTAGCCGGTTTTGCATGCCGCCAAACAACTACAAATAGCAACAGCTAAGATTATGATTAATGTTTTTTTCATGATTTTCTGAAATTAATAAATTATAATTTGGGTGTTATATCTATTTAAACTGCAAAAGTAAGTAAAAAGTTGCCAAAAAATGAAAATTTTATGATTTTTTTCATTTCTCCAGCACATGGATTGAACCGGAAATATTTTATCATCGGTCAGTGGTTTGTTATTTAAAATTCCTCACTGCAAAATTTAGGTTGGAATGCGTTCGGCTCGTCTGTAACTAAGGTTTTGGGGATAGTCTTAAAAATAAAGAAGGAGAAAACTACTTGATTCTTCTCCTTCTTTATTGCTGTTATTTTTACAATTTTGAAATTTCTTCGGCGGTAAGACCTGTGTTTTCTGCAATAAAATTGATGTCAAGACCTGCGGCTTTTAGGTTGCGGGCAATTGTGATGGCTTTGGACATTTCACCTTCAGCACGACCTTCTGCACGACCTTCAGCACGTTCGTGTTCCAAAGCGGATTTTTCGGTGCTGACATCAAGCCAATATTTATCGTATGCCAACATCTCAGCGTCGGTAAATGCCGAAGCACGCAACATTTCTAATGCTTCACTTGTATCCTCGTTTTCAATAAGTTCCGGGTCTGCATCTATGGTGTTCTCATCAATTTCTGTTAAGAATTTAAGCCAAAGGTCGTGCATCTTTTTTACGGCACGGTTTTGTGGTTTAAAGTTTGGCAACACAATAAACACCATTGAAATATCAGTACGTTTATCACCCTCATGTTGCTTGTTAGTAAGATAATACTCCTGAATATATTCTTCGTTACCGTAATTGAACCCGTTTTTGTCGTTTACAAGGCTCAAAGCGTAAACATCTTTTAAGTCGCTGAACGACATCCCTTTTTTCAATTGCTTGGTGTAAACAGCTGCTGCATTAAAAAGTGTACGGGCAAAAAATTCCGTGTTCCAATACGACTGCATTTCAACGATAAATTTTCTGCCGTAATTGTCAGTGCAATATACATCAACAATGGAATATTTTTTAGCCGGAGTGTCCGGAATATTTTCGGGTGTAAGATATTCAACCGACTTAATCACCATTCCGTCGGGCAAGGGTAGCAACGCATTCAAAAGGCTCATCACCAAGTGTTTGTGTTGTCCGAATATTTTCTTGAAGGTTAAATCAGCCTTCGGGTCAAGATATTTTGGCATAATTGTATCGGTTTTGATTATCAACGGCAAAGGTAAATGATTTTTGAGAAATAAACAATCGTGAGAAAGAAAAATAAAAAAAGAGGCTGTCATTTTTGTGACAGCCTCTAATATTGAGATTTTTCAAAAAAAATCTAATTAGTCAACGATTGCTTTGAAAGAATCTTCTTCGAAGTAGCGGATGAATTCTACATCGAGTTTAGCGTATTCTTTAAGGTCAGCGTTTTTCTTGAATGCGCTCTTGAGGTTAGAGATTACACCGTCTTCGTTGTTGTTTTTAGCAGCAACGATAGCTTTCAAGTAGTCAACCCAACCGTCTTCTGATTCAACAGCATCGATTGTAGAAGAAGCACCAGAAGTGTTCTTGTTGAGGAGTTCAGCCAAAGATTTGTTGAAAGTAGGAGTTTGACCGAAGTTAGCAACTGCTTTAGCATATTCGCCTTCGCGGATGTTGATAACACCCAAGTTGTAACCAGCTTCGTCAGAACCTAAGTTCTTAGCTTTGCTTAAATCTTCTTTAGCAGCGTTTGTATCACCGTTAGCCAAATCAATAACACCTAAGTTGTTGTAAATAGCTGATTGGTTAGCGTCTACAGCTTTAGCGCTTTCCAAAGCTGTTTTAGCGTTGTTGAGGTCGTTGTTTTTGATGTAGTTAACACCCAAGTTGTTGAAACCTCTCCAATCGTTAGGATATTTAGCTGTGTAATCGTTCAAGAGAGCGATTTTTGTATCTACGTCAAGATTTTCCAAGGTAGAAGTGTAAAGAGCTTCGTCTTGAGAAAGTTTATCTTTGTCGTTTTTAGCCAAGTCGATAAGTTCTGCTTCTGTTTTTTCTTTAGTTTCCAAAACAGCTTTGATTTCAGAACGACGGAGTTTAGGAAGAACAGAAGTCTTCAAACCGTTGTAAGCAGCAGAGATGTTTTTGATTTCGCGTTCACGAACATCAGGATCAGAATACATAGAAAGAACACGGAGGATAAGGTCTTTGTCTTTCAAATCAGAAGCTTCAGCTTCTTTCTTGAAACCTTCCCAGTCTTCTGCTTGAGTTGTCTGACGAGTGATGATATCGCTTGTACCTTCAACTTTCTTCAAAGTTTCTTTAGCGAATTTTTCACCTGCTTTACCACGACCGTCTACCAAGTTTTCGTTCATATCGGTAGGACCATCAGGAGAAGCGTAAGATGCAACTTCGATTGATTTGATCTTTGTATTAGCATCGTTTGCAGCAGCTTGTACGTTAGAAACGAATGTTGCTACGTCAGCTTTCTTCTGTTCTTTTTTGTCAAGAGCAGCTTTCTGCATAGGATAATACATTGTCAAATCTTTGGTTTCGTAACTTGCTGTAGGTTTAGCAATTTTAGCTTCTACAGTTCTTGCAGAACCTTTTGAATCTGCTGTCTGGCCTACTGTGCCGTTGTCTACTTTCAAACCTTCTTCAACCAACAATGGAGTTACGTTGATACCGTCGCCGATTTTGATATCTGCTACGTCTACAGTTTCAGAACCTTTTGTAGCTTTCAAAGAAAGCATAAGGTCTGATCTTCTGTATGGATCAGAGTAATCGATTGTGTCTTGATAAGTGTAAGAACCACCTGCTTTGAAAGGAATTACTGTGTTGTTGTCTTTTACTTTCTCACCTTGGAGTGTTGCAGGCTTCATCTTTGTTTCATCAGAAGTTGTTTCTGATTTTACTGATGGTGTGCAAACTAAATAAGCTTTCTTGTCGAAGTATTTAGCAGGGAATGTTACTGTAATGCTTACAGGAACTTTACCGGCGTGCATTTCCAATGGATTTGGAGTAATACTGCGTCCAATAGAATTAGCGTTATCAGCCATCTTCTTAAGGCCATTACAACCTCCGGCTACGAAAGCTGTTGCAATCATCAATGCCAGATAGTTAACAGTTACTTTTTTCATAATTACTACTACAATTTATTTATTATATGTGTTTCAATTTTTAATTCCGCAAAATTATAAATTTTTTTTTTAATCAAAAAAAAACTATAATATTTTTCCGCTTTTTGCTTGTCGGCGTTCTTTGATACCGCCTATTATGCTACCGGTTATCCAAAATATCACCGTAATCAGACAAAATGCGATTTTCGCGGTTTCCAAATTTACTATTGCAAATTTCGATACTAATGCTGCTATTGTCAATCCAATTATCAAGCCAAAAAATGTATATAGTGCTTTTTGCCAGCCTTTTCTTCTGTATCCGTGTACTTTTATCAAATGATTTGTTATACCTTCTACAGCCTCCTCCAACTCTTTTTTGCCTTTTGAACCGGACTGAATTTGGGCAGGATAATTTCGCGACAAAGTTAATAATAATTCCAGATTTCCAACACATTCTTGGCATTTTATTCTTTCTTTTTCTGTCGCGTCGGCTAATGTGTTTAGAAAATCAATATTGTAGAACACATAATCTTTTTTGTTTATACTGCCTGCATTGTCTTCGATGTTCTTTTTTATCTCTTCTTTTGATGCCATACTGTTAATCTTTTATCAAATTTTAATCCAAAATTACATATTTATATTCAAATCTGTAAATTTTTTTAATTTTGTGGAAAATTATTTGGTTATGAAAGTTACTTTCTTAGGTACAGGTACTTCTATGGGGGTTCCCATTATTGGTTGTAAATGTGAGATTTGTCAATCGCAAAATCCCAAAGATCAGCGTTTTAGAAGCTCGGTTCTTGTTTCGGTTGACAATAAAAATTTTATTGTGGATACCGGTCCTGATTTTAGGATGCAATGTCTGAAAAATCATGTGCAACATATTGATGCTGTGCTTATTACTCATATTCACCGCGATCATATTGCTGGGTTGGACGATATCAGACCGTTTTGTTATCAGCAAAAGGCTTTTATTCCGGTTTACGGCTCTGAGTATGTTTGTCAACGTTTGGAACGTGATTTCTCGTATTGTTTCGGCGAAAACAGGTATCCGGGAGTGCCGGATATTGAGCTTCATCGTATTGATGATCAGCCTTTTGAGGTGCTTGGCGTAAAGGTGGTTCCTATTATTGTAATGCATGCCAAAATGAAAGTGGATGCTTATCGGTTTGATAATTTTACGTATATTACTGATGCAAGTTTTATCAGTGAAGAATCTGTAAAAAAAATAGAAGGTACGGAATATCTTGTGGTTAATGCTTTGCGCAAAGAGCCGCATCCTTCGCATTTTACACTTCAGCAGGCTTTGGATCTGATTTCGCGTATTAATCCCAAACATGCTTGGATTACTCATGTGGGACATACTTTGGGTTTTTATGATGAGGTACAAGCATCTTTGCCTGAGAATGTTACGCTTGCTTACGATGGTTTGCAGGTAGAATTTTAGTTAAAAAAAATTAAAATGAAAAATTGACTTCTTTTAGTATTAGTTTTGTTTGCTTTTAGTTATGGAAATTGTAACATTAATTTTAATCAGTATATTCGCAATAATCTCGTTGTTGGGATTTTTTTTAACAAAACAGCAGCTTCGTGAGTTGCGTGGCGAAATCGAAAGGTTGGAAGACGTAGTTTCCGAGGAATTTGATACTTCGCGGCGTGACCGTCAAAATTCTGAATCTCAATCTCGTATTGAGATGGGAGCTCAATTTAGACTTATGGGTGAATCGGTGGGGCGTAATGTGGATGCGTTGGCTCAATCTCAAAAAATTCAATTGCAATTGTTTTCTGAACGATTGAAAGAATTACATGTTCTTTTTGCAGCATCTGCTCAAGCCAACCGCGATGAAACTACTAAGGCTTTGAAAGAAATTAGAGAAGAAACCCGTCTTAAACTTGATGAAATTAAAAATATTGTTGATGACAAACTTAAAGAAACTATTGAAACTCGTTTTGATAAATCTTTTAAGTTGATTAGCGAACGTTTGGAGCAAGTTTCTAAAGGTTTAGGCGAAATGCACGGTTTGGCAGAAGGTGTTACCGATTTGAAAAAAGTATTATCCAATGTTAAAACCCGAGGAAACATGGGTGAGGTGGAACTTGGAAATATTTTAGAGCAAATTCTTAGTCCTGAGCAATATATCGTAAATGCTTGTGTAGAAGAAGATTCGCAACGTAGAGTAGAATTTGCGGTAAAACTGCCGGGTTCCGATCCTGACGGCAAACCTGTTCTGTTGCCGATAGATTCTAAATTCCCTATTGAAGATTATCAGCGTTTGATTGAAGCTTACGACAATGGTGGCGACATCGAAAAAGAAGGTCGTAATTTTGAAATTTCTGTAAAAAGATGCGCTGCTGAAATCAATAGTAAATATATAATGCCGCCTTCTACTACAGATTTTGCAATTATGTTTGTACCAACCGAAGGTCTTTATGCTGAAATTTTGCGTAGAACCGGATTGTTTGAAACATTACGCCGTGATTACAAAATTACAGTAACAGGTCCTGCCAATTTAGCAGCATTTCTTTCTAGTTTACAAATGGGATTCAGAACATTGGCAATCGAAAAACGCAGTTCTGAAGTTTGGAAACTGTTATCACAAGTAAAAACCGAATTTTCCAACTTTGGTGATGTGCTCGACAAAACTCGTAAAAAGCTTAACGAAGCTGCTAACGTTATTGATTCGGCAGGCGTTCGTAGTCGTGCTATAGAAAGACGTTTGCGTGATGTAGAAAACTTTAATGCTCTGGACGAATAATTGTTGTGATGTTAAATTATTACGATACCCAAAATTAAGTATTATTTAATTATCAAAATACCTACTTTTGAGTATTGCGGACTATTTTTTGACTTTGTATTTTTGTAGCTGTATTTTTATAATTATATCGGTATGAATCTCAGTGAAGTTGAAATTGGTAGTGATGCCATAATTACCAAAGTAATAGGTCGCGGTACATTCCGCAAACGTATTATGGAAATGGGTTTTGTAAAAGGTAAACATGTTCATGTTGTAAAAAAAGCTCCTTTTAACGATCCTATTGAATACGAAATTATGGGATATCATGTTTCGCTAAGACGTAGTGAGTCTAAGATGATTGAGGTTGTTACGATGGAACATATTGCCAAATCATCTTTGGAAGAGGGAAATCATGAACTTACTTTTGAACAACTTGTTGAAAATGAACTGAAAGACCATGGCAATGTTATTAATGTCGGTCTTGTGGGAAATCCTAATTGCGGTAAAACTACTTTCTATAATTTTGCTTCCGGTAGTAAAGAGAGAGTCGGAAATTATTCAGGAGTTACTGTTGATGCCAAAACGGCAAAATTTGTTTACAAGGATTATATTTTTAATATTACCGATTTGCCTGGTACATATTCATTAACCGCTTATTCTGCCGAAGAACTTTATGTAAGACGTTTTATAACAGAACAATCTCCGGATATTATTATCAACATGTTGGATGCTAGTAACTTGGAACGTAATATGTATCTTACTACCCAACTTATTGATATGGATGTAAAAGTGGTGGCAGCACTTAATATGTACGACGAATTGGAGGCTCGTGGCGACAAACTGGATTATGTTTCGCTCGGTAGAATGCTTGGTATTCCATTCGTGCCCGTTATTAGTAATAAGGGAAAAGGGTTTGGTGTTTTGTTTGACACTATTATTAATATATTCGAAGACAAATCTTCTACTTATCGGCATATTCATATCAATTATGGTAACGATATCGAAAAATCAATTAAAAATATTCAAGATAAGATTTATCAACATAATGATAATGAAATCTTTATGAGAATACCTTCGCGCTTTATGGCTCTGAAACTTCTTGAAAAAGATTCCGAGATTGAACGTATTGTTCTTAATAATTCAGCGCAAGGAAGTCATACACACGGCAACAGTTCAGAAGCTCATATCGACGAACCGTCTTGTATTATCAATCAAACAAAAATTGAAATCAAAAATCTGGAGGCTGCTTATAATGCTGATACAGAATCTGTTATTACTGATATCCGTTACGGTTTTATAAACGGCGCTTTGGCAGAAACTCTCAAGATAGGAAATGTCAACACCAGAAAATTTACTGATAAAATTGATAAGGTAATAACACACAAATTTTTAGGATTCCCGATTTTCTTGTTTGTGATTTTCATGATGTTTGAGGTTACATTCATTGTCGGACAATATCCGATGGATTGGATCGGGATGTTTGTTGATTGGTTGGGCGGTATCGTAAAAGATAATTTGGACGACGGTATGCTGAAAGATTTACTCGTGGACGGTATTATCGGCGGGGTAGGAGGTGTTATTGTATTTTTACCTAACATCGTTTTACTTTTTATGTTCATATCTTTTATGGAAGACTCCGGATATATGGCTCGAGTTGCTTTTTTGATGGACAAGATAATGCATAAAATCGGTCTTCACGGCAAATCGTTTATACCGTTGATTATGGGTTTCGGGTGCAATGTGCCCTCTGTAATGGCAACTCGTACTCTTGAAAACCGTAGTGACAGGTTGTTGACTATGATGATAAGTCCGTATATGAGTTGTTCGGCAAGATTACCGCTGTATACTGTTATCGTCGGAGCTTTTTTTGCTCAACATCAGGCAATTGTTACAACATCTGTTTATGCAATCGGAATTTTTGTTGCTTGTCTTACAGCAATTTTGTTACGTAAAACTACATTCAAAAGTCAAGATGCACCTTTTGTAATGGAACTGCCGCCTTACCGTATTCCTACTTTGAAAAGTGTTTTGGTTCACATGTGGGAAAAATCAGTTCAGTATCTCAAGAAAATGGGCGGTATTATTCTTATTGCTTCAATTATTATTTGGGCTTTAGGATATTTCCCGATGTCAACTCCAGAAACTGAATCTTTAAAAAACAAGATGGCAGTTTTGCAAGACAGATATGATTCTAAAATTGCTAATCTTTCGGATGAAACTTTGATTGAAAATACTATCAAAGAGAGAGATAGCATATTGACTATCAAAGAGGCTGAATATAATTATTTACGTCAAGAATGCAGTTATATCGGCAGAATCGGAAAATTTGTAGAACCTGTACTCCAACCTCTTGGATTTAATTGGAAATTGGGAATTTCTATTTTCACCGGTATTGCAGCCAAAGAAATAGTTGTTTCTACAATGGGAGTGTTGTATCACTCCGAAACCGATGATACACAATCATTAGCAGAAAAAATATCTAACGACAAAACTTCAGATTTGCCGTTGACACCATACGCGGCTTTCGGCTTTATGATTTTTGTATTGATATATTTCCCTTGTATTGCTACGGCAGTTGCTATGGCGAAAGAATCCGGTACAGCAAAATGGGTACTTATTTCAGTTGCATATAGTATTACAATTGCGTGGTTGTTAGCATTTGCAATTAATTCAATCGGTAAGATGTTTTAAGATGTGGCAGGAGATAATAACATATATATTGATTTTAATATCAGTAATTTACGTTTTATGCAAAATCGTATCGTTGTTTCGTAAAAAAAATAAAGATTGTTGTTGCGGACATTGCATAAAACGTAAATAAACTGATTTAATTTTCGCAAGCGATTTAATAACGAAAAGTACTAAATTCATGTAAGTCTACATGAATGCGATGTAACCACGGAGTGGTGTTTGAATATCGATGGGGATGTAAACCGTAGGTTTTAAATCCCCGGAATGATAAAATGCTTTTTAAATCCTCGGAATAATTGAATGATAAAATCCGAGGATTTTTAAAATCTTGTAATTTAAAAATCCGTTATTGCAATTCTTTTTTGTTCTTTTTGAATTTTGCTTTTAATCTTTTGATACCTTCTGCACCAAGAATTGTAAGACCTCCGTATTGAAATGTTTTGGCAAGTCCGAACAATATTACCCATAATACACCTTTGGTTTGTGCAGAGAGTGAATCAAATGTTGCCTGATAAAAAGATAAGATGTAAAAAGGTATGCAAAGTGATAAAACAATTACACCTGTTTTGAAGGATAGACCTTGTAAAAATTCCTTGATTTTTTTAATCATTTCTGTTTATTTATTATTGGTTTATATTATAGAAAATCAGATTTTTGATAGAATAATTTGTTAATTAAAGTTTTTGCAAAAGTATATATTTCCCGTTAATAATCATTTAGTTGTTATAATATTTTTATATGATATTTCTATAAAAGATGTTAAAAAAAATATCGGGTATTATACAGAGATAGTGGTTTTGATGAGACCTTTTTATAAATGTTGAATTTTTTGTTTTCCAAAAAAACATTTTTTTCCTATCTTTGCCGCAGTAAATCAATCAAAACAATCATAACTTCTAAATAATGAGCGGTTTTTTCGGTGCAGTCTCCAAAGAAGACTGTGTTAATGAAGTGTTCTACGGAACCGACTACCATTCGCATTTGGGTACCAAACGAGGCGGTATGGCGATGTATTCAAAAGATAAAGGTTTTCAACGCGCAATTCACAGTTTGGAAAACTCTTATTTCAGAACCAAATTTGAGGACGATATCAACGCTTTTGAAGGGAAAATCGGTATCGGTTGTATTTCCGATACTGAAGCACAACCTCTTGTAATATATTCAAAATTAGGCAGGTTTGCTATTACAACTGTTTCCAAAATCAATAATGTTGATGAAATTGCAGAACGTTTTTTGTCACAAGGTAAAACATTTGCAGAAACCTCACAAGGCGGTATCAATCCTACCGAACTTGTTGCAATGCTAATTTGTGAAAAATCTACTTTTACTGAAGGTATAAAAAATGTTTATGATTCAATAAAAGGTTCATGTTCAGTCCTTATTCTTACAGAAGATGAGATAATTGCCGGACGTGACAAATTGGGTCGTACTCCTATTATTATCGGACATCGTGACGGTTCGTTCTGTTTGGCATCCGAAACCACTTCTTTCTTGAATCTCGGTTACAAAATTTATTCGTATTTGGGTCCGGGCGAAATTGTATCTGTAAAAACCACCGGTATTACAACTCTTAAAAAAGAGAATACTGATATGCAGGTTTGTTCGTTCCTTTGGGTTTATTACGGATATCCGCCATCTTTTTATGAAGGTATCAATGTTGATAAATGTCGTTATGAATGCGGTAAAAAACTTGCTGAAAATGATTCTGATGTTGAAGCCGATTTTGTTGCAGGTATTCCGGATTCAGGTGTAGGTCACGCACTTGGTTATTCTAATACAAGACATATTCCGTATCTGAGACCTTATGCAAAATATACTCCGACATGGCCTAGAAGTTTTATGCCGCAAAATCAAAAGCAGCGTGAATTGGTGGCTAAAATGAAACTTATTCCAAATACAGCTCTTATTGACGGTAAACGTGGTGTTTTCCTTGACGACTCAATTGTTCGTGGTACACAGTTGAAGGATAATGTTAAGGATTTGGTAGAATATGGTATCAAAGAGATTCACATGCGTATTGCTTGTCCGCCGTTGATTTATCCGTGTGAATACTTGAATTTCAGTCGTTCACGTACAACATTGGAACTTGCTACAAGAAAAGCTATTTTAAAGATTCACGGCAATTTGGATGTGGATTTTGCAAAATATGCCGATTGTGATTCTCCTGAATATGCTGCTATGGTAGAGCAAATTCGTAAAGATTTGGGACTTACAACTCTTAAATTTCAACGTTTGTCTGATTTAGTAGCAGCCATCGGACTCCCGAAAACAAAACTTTGTACGCATTGTTTTGACGGTAGTTCTTGGGGTTAGAAAAAAATTAAAGAAATAGATTTATATTTTAATAACTCAAGTTTCGTAAGTAAAAACGTTTCGAAACTTGAGTTTTCTTTTTTAATTCAAAAAAATATTATCTTTGTAGCATAATTAATCAAACAGATATGATATGGCAAAAGTTTGTAATCCTATATATGATACCGTTTTTTAATTCTTGATTGAAGATAAGCGTGTTGCAAAGATTCTTTTGGGTGCTATTTTAAATAAAACAATAGTCGATATAGAGATAAAGGGGCACGAATATGCTTATAGTTCAGACGAGGACAACAATCTTAAACTTTTAAGATTTGATTTTGCCGGAACTATAGAAAATCCTGACGGTACAAAGGAAACTGTAACAATAGAACTTCAAAAAGCATCTGAGCCGGAAGAAGTTATGCGTTTCCGTAAATATTTTGGTATTCAAATGGCTAACGAATCTAATGCCGATTCAGTTATTAAATATCGTCGTAACAAGGAGAGAACACCGTATGAAGTTAAGAAACCGCGACATATTTACGGAATTTTTATATTAGGACATACTTTAGGTAAAGAATTTGAATATCCATTGATAAAAGGCAGTACAGTATTTTACGATGAGGATGACAATGTCTTGAACTTTAAGACTCAATGTGAGTTTATAAAAGCTATGACATATCATTTATATATTATACAAATTCCGTTTTTACCGGAAAAGCCCAAAAAACCGTTGGAAAATATATTGCGTGCTTTTGATCAAAGGTACAAATTGGAGTACGATTCAAAATATCTTGAATTGACAGAAGATAAAGATTCAGATTCCGATTTTAATGTAATTTTCAGACGTTTGTTATCTGCTGCAGGTGATGAACAATTGCGTAGAAATGTTGATGCAGAAGATTATGCAAAACGCCTTTACGCAATTCGTATGGCGGAGAGAGAAGATCTTGAAGATGAATTGAAAGAAACAAATCAGCAGTTAGATGCAAAAAAGCAACAGTTGAAAGAAGCAACTCAACAACTGAACGCAAAAGATCAACAATTGAATGAAGCAACACAACAACTGAACGTAAAAGAACAACAACTTAATGCGAAAGAGCAACAATTAAATGCGAAAGATCAACAATTAAATGCAAAAGATCAACAATTGAATAAAGCAACTCAACAGTTGCATGAAGCAACACAACAACTGAATACATCAATAAAAATGTTGTCTTCTTTTGGAGTTCCTTCTGATAAGATTGCTGCTCAACTCAATATTTCAATTGATTACGTTAATAAAGTTTTAGATAAATAATAGTATCTTTTTGTTGTATTTTCATAATAAACCTCGTTTGAAAATTAATTCAATTTGGATTTAATTTCAAACGAGGTTGTTTTTTTATCTTACAATAATATATCTTGTGTTGGGATTCGCAAAATAGAAACCGCAAACCGATGCCGCCGGAGACATCCCCATTGTTTCGGTTAAATCGATATGAGTATTTTTTGTAACCTCCAACAAGTCAAAAACTTGCTTTTTTTGTTCATGCAATGGTGTTGCCGGATAACCGATAGCCGGACGTATTCCTTTGTAATGACCTTTGATAAGCTCGTCCGGAGTTAGATTTTCATCAGGCGAATATCCCCAATATTTGGTTCTAACTTCTTTGTGTAGATATTCTGCGAGAGCTTCTACAAGGCGGTCTGCTAAGAGTTTTATTGCAATTGCTTTGTAATCATTACCTTCTGATATCAATTTGTCGGTATGAACTTTCAAACCGACACCCGTTGTACAAGCAAACATACCCATATAATCCTCGTAACCTTGGGGAGCGATATAGTCAGCAAGCGAAGTGCAATGTCCATCAGTATCAGGTTGTTGCTGTCTTAAAAAGTTGAACCTTTCAATTTTGTTTTTCCGCTGTTCATCGCAATAGATGTCAACAAAATTGCCATTGCTGTTGGCTCTGAAAATCTGTAATATTGCATGAGCCGTGGTAAGTTTGTTGTCAATTATTTCGCGCAGAAATTCTTTACCTTCTTGGAGTATTCTTTCGGCTTCTTCCTTTTTATCAGGGGCGTCGCCGTTTATTTTCCAAGCTATCAGATACATCCTCCAATTGATATACGGAATCAACAAATTTAAGTCGATGTCGTTTAAAACAATTTTGTCAAGATTGTTAGGTTTAACAATTGATATATTGTTGTAATCAAACTTCGGTGCAAGTTTCAGAGCCTCTTCTTCCGATAGTTTTTGAGGTTTTGTGCCTGAATTTTGGTCGCGAAGTTCTTGTTGATGTTTTTTTAGATTATCGAGAAATTCTTGATTTTTGTTGATAACAGCTGTTGCAACGTAAGCATTTTGAGATGCATCTTTTACATATACTACCGGACCTTTGTAGTTAGGTGCAATTTTTACGGCTGTATGAATTTCTGAAGTTGTAGCTCCGCCAATCATAACAGGAATTGTTAAACCTTTGGCATCCAAAGCTTTTACTACATTTATCATTTCATCGAGCGATGGTGTGATAAGACCCGAAAGTCCAATTGCATCGGCTTTCTGATTGATAGCTTCTTCTACAATTTTTTCGGTTGGAACCATTACGCCCAAATCTACAACGTCAAAATTGTTGCATGCCATTACTACACAAACGATATTTTTACCGATATCATGTACATCGCCTTTTACTGTTGCCATGATTATTTTGCCTGCTGAAGTGCCTGATTTACCGGACTTTTGCTTTTGTTCCTCTATTGTAGGTTTCAAAAATTCTACGGCATCTTTCATTACACGTGCAGTTTTTACTACTTGAGGTAAAAACATCTTGCCTTGACCGAAAAGTTCACCAACCATATTCATACCGTCCATCAACGGTTTTTCAATGATGTCGATTGCAAGCGGATATTTTTGTAGTGCCTCTTGGATGTCGGCTTGTAAAAATTCAGTTGTTCCTTTTTTCAAAGCGTATTGAAGTCGCTCTTCTACAGATAGATGCCGCCATTCTTCGTCTTTTACAACTTTTTTGCCTTGAGCGTTCGCTTTTGCAATTTCGGCGTAATCCACAAGTTTTTCAAACGCACTTTCGTATTTGTTGAGTACTACGTCTTCTACTTTTTGACGCAATTCCGGCTCAATATCTTCGTATTTTATCATTGCCGCCGGATTTACAATTCCCATGTCCATACCTTCTGCTACGGCGTAATGCAAGAAAACGCTGTGCATTGCCTCGCGTACCGGGTTGTTGCCTCTGAATGAGAATGATAAATTGCTGATACCGCCCGAAATTTTTGCGTAAGGCAGGTTGGCTTTTATCCATGTTACAGTTTTTATAAAGTCAACTGCATAATTGTCGTGAGCACTTATGCCTGTAGCGATTGCCAAAACGTTGGGGTCGAAAATTATATCTTCGGGATTGAAATTTACTTTTTCAGTCAACAATTTGTAAGCCCGGGAACAGATTTCTATCCTACGGTCAAATGTATCAGCCTGACCTTTTTCGTCGAATGCCATTACAACAGTTGCTGCTCCGTATTCTTTGATTGTACGGGCATGTGCCAAGAATTTTTCTTCGCCTTCTTTTAATGATATTGAGTTAACTATTGCTTTGTCTTGTAAGCATTTGAGTCCGGCTTCTATAACATCCCATTTGCTGGAATCTATCATTACGGGACGGATTGCAACATCGGGTTCGGCTTTCAAAAGGTTGATAAAAGTTACCATCTCGTGTTTTGCATCAAGCATTGCGTCATCCATGTTGATGTCAATAACATCTGCTCCTTCTTCAACTTCTTTTTTGGCTATTTCGATTGCTTCTTCGTATTTTTTTTCGTTGATTAATCGTAAAAACTTTCTGGAACCCGCCACGTTACATCGTTCACCGACATTGTAAAATGCTTTTCGGTCTTTGGAAATTATCATCGGGTCAAGACCGGAAAGACGCATTTCGTGCAAGTTTTCTGCCGGTTGGTGAATTTTGGCTGTTGAGAGTATTTCGCTCATTGCTTTACAATGCTCCGGTGTTGTGCCACAGCATCCGCCGATGATATTTACCAAACCTTCGTCAAGATATTCTTGAATTTGTTCTTTCATCATTTCGGGAGTTTGTTCGTATTGCCCGAATTGATTTGGAAGTCCGGCGTTAGGATGCGCTGAAATCCCGTAAATAGAACGGTTGCCGAGTATTTTTAAATACGGTTTTAAGTCACGAGCTCCGAACGAACAGTTTAATCCGATTGTCAGCAAGTCAACATGAGAAACCGAATACAACAATGCTTCTACCGTTTGACCGGCAAGTGTTCTACCTGATTTGTCAGCAATGGTAGCCGAAACCATTATCGGAAATTTTTCGATTCCTCTGTTTTTAAGTTCCTCATTTATAGCGAAAAGCGCGGCTTTGATATTCAGCGTATCAAAACATGTTTCAATCAAAAAGATGTCAACACCGCCGTCCAGCAGACCTTTTACTTGTTCTGAATAAGCTTGTACCAAATCGTCAAAAGTTACGGCTCTGTATCCCGGATTGTTGACATCCGGACTCATTGACGCTGTTTTGTTGGTCGGACCCATTGAGCCGGCAACGAAACGCGGTTTGTCTGCCGTTGAATATTCTTTTGCGACATTTGCTGCGATACTTGCACCGTATTTGTTTAACTCGTAAGCATAATTTTCCAACGAGTAGTCGGCTTGAGATATTCTGTTGGCACTAAATGTATTAGTTTCAATAATATCGCAACCGGCTTCAAGATAGCGTTTGTGAATATCGCGGATTACTTCGGGTTTTGTGATATTGAGAGTTTCGTTGTTTCCTTTCATCTGAGGAACAAGACCTTTGAATTTATCGCCTGTAAAATCCTCTTCTGAAAGTCCGTAATCCTGAATTAAACTTCCCATCGCGCCGTCAAGCAGCAATACTCTTTGTTTCAGAATATTTTTTAGTGTTGTGTATCTTGCTGGTATCATTTGTTTTCGCTTAATGTTTTTTGTTAATTTTTTTTATTGACCGCCCAGATGAGAAAAGAATTCCAAAATGTCGTCCCATGTTTTGTACGGAGCTTCGCCAAAATGTATGAAAGTTCCCATAAAATCTTCTGCACCATTGTATGGTCGGTCATCTATCAGATAATCACCGTAATTAAGATTTTTGTGGTGCGACAAAATCAATCTTCGGTACGATGCTACGCCAAGCCATTTTTGTACCCAAAGCATTTTGTCTGTCCATGCCGAAGGATTTGTAAATGGCGCACTCGACAAGATGTAGGTGTCGTATCTTAGCGCCAAACTTCTGAATGCTTTTACTGCACTCGGCATCGGTTCTAATGCTGCAAAATATCCGGGGATGTCCCAATGATGACCTTCGTATTGTTCAATAATTTTGTCGTCAAATTTGTAACAACCTTTGTCAAAATCGGTTAATACGCCATCGAGGTCGATGTATAAAATCGGTCGTTGACGGTTGTTGATTTTGTCGTCAACCCAATGAATTACAGGTATTACCGAATTTAATAATACTGTGTCGTTCAGTCTGTGTTCACCGTCAAACCAAATTGCGTTCATGTATTTTGAGGCAAACAAATCGTGGGTATGAACCAAAGGATCTTTGTCACCGAAAAGTCCGTAAACCAAATTTCTTCTTTCGTTGACATCTATTTTTGAGAAACTGTTGCTCATTACTTGTTTGAACTCGTCCACAATATCTTGAGTAACCCAAAATTCAGTTTCACCGTCTTCACGCGGATTCAGCCATTTTTGTTTGCCCATACCGTGAAGTGCTTTGAGGGTTTCGCCGATTTGAAATGCCGGATTTACAAGAATTCTGTTGAACCCGTAAAGCTGTTCCGCATAAAATCCGCCCATAGAAGTTCCGATTATTAAATCCGGTTTTTGTGTATCACAGATATTAAGTAACAACTCCATGGCTTTTAGTGGACTAAGAGGCAAATCCGGAGAAATTACCTCGGCATTAGGCAACAGATTTCTTAAACTTTTTGCTGTACCGCTTGCGCCCGAAGATGCAAAGCCGTGTACGTAAAGTATTTTCTTTCCCGACATCATTTCGGGATATTGTATGTAATTTTGATTGTCCATTATACTCAGTAATTCTGCTAAATTTCACGAAACAAATTTACATTATCCGATTTGAATAAACAAATAAAAAAAAATCGTTGGCAGATTTATTGATTTTATATTGAATTTTTAAGGAAGTAGATTTTCTGTTACCTCTTTAGAACATTTACCAAAAACCTGATTTCATAATTACTATTTTTTGTATACTTAACTATATTTTTTAAGTAAAAATTGTAAAAACATAAAATAAAATTTCTTTTGTATTCTGCTGATAAAAAGATTATTGTGATGTAATTGTGTAAAAAGTGGGAAAAAGTGGCAGAAAGTGGTTGTGATGTTATGAAAAAACTGTAATTTTGAAAGAATTTTTAAATGGACTATTATGTGCGTTTTTACAGGAGATTTTCAAATCAAAATTGACCCCAAAGGGCGTTTTGTTTTCCCGTCGGTCTTCTTGGATCAACTGGGAGACAAGGACATGCGCACTTTTGTGGTAAAGAAAGATCTCTATG
Organism: Bacteroidales bacterium; assembly: GCA_017541145.1. Lineage (GTDB taxonomy): Bacteria > Bacteroidota > Bacteroidia > Bacteroidales > UBA3824 > UBA3824. Next base: position 61,715 of record JAFXZT010000156.1, read on the forward strand.
AAAAATGCTTGACAGTTTACACGCAGAGCAGTTGGCAAGCTCGCGTGGAGACAATCAAATCTCGCTTAAATCCTTTTAATAAGCAACATAATATCTTCTTGCGTGAATTTTTTAAAGATACCGCAGAAGTGGAACTCGATTCCAGCAACCGGTTGTTAGTTCCGAAACGATTGGTTGAAATTACAGAGCTTACAAAGGATATTTGCGTTTTGGGCCTCGGTGACAAAATCGAGGTCTGGAGCGCAGAGGTTTATAATGCAACTAGACCTTCGGCTGATGAGTTTGCAGCAATGGCTCAGCAGTTTTTGTGTGATTGATTGTTTTATTGAAATTATGAATTAAAAAAATTAATTATTTTTAACCTCTAAAAAAATGCAACTAAATTATGGCGGAATGTTTTTATCATAATCCCGTAATGCTTAAAGAGTGTTTGGATGGTCTTAATATCAATCCGTCAGGTGTTTATGCTGATGTGACTTTTGGAGGCGGAGGACATTCTAAAGCAATTCTCGAAAGATTGGATTCTTCCGGCAGATTGTTTGTTTTCGACCAAGATGCCGATGCAATGGACAATGTGCCGGAAAATGATGACAGAATTGTTTTTTTTAGAACCAATTTCAGATATTTTGCGCAATTCCTTAGACTTGCGGGTTGTCCGAAAGTAGACGGCGTGATTGCCGACCTTGGAGTTTCAAGTCATCATTTTGATGATGCACAGCGCGGTTTTTCTTTTAGATTTGATGTTCCTCTGGATATGAGGATGAATCAAAATGCTAATTTTTCGGCTCGCGATCTTATCAACACTTATAGTGCTGAACGTTTGAAACAGATTTTTCTTGAATATGGCGAAATTAAGAACGCTTGGAAATTGGCAAGTAATATCGTTGCTTACAGAAATTCCAATGGTATTGATACAGTTGCCGACCTTATAAAAGCTGCCGGCAATTGCGTACCTCAATTTAATGAGAACAAATATCTTGCCACGATGTTTCAGGCAATTAGAATTGAGGTAAATCAGGAAATTGAAGTTCTGAAAGAGTTTTTGAAAAATACTCCGAATGCTATTAAGGAAGGCGGAAGGCTCGTGATTATGACATATCATTCGCTTGAAGACCGTCCTGTGAAAAATTTCCTTAAAGCGGGAAATTTTGAAGGCAAGGAAGAAAAAGACTTTTACGGTAATTTGATTTCGCCTTTTACTCAGGTAAACCGGAAGGTGATTACGCCGTCGGAAACCGAGCTTGAAACAAATACCCGGTCACGGAGTGCAAAACTCAGAATTGCTGAGAGAACGATGTATAATTAATTTTTAGGTAGAAAAAATTTTTTTTTAACATCAATAGATGACAGACGAGGAAGACGTAATAGACGGGAAAGATGATCAGGAAGATGAAAATGAAGATATTGAACTTTTAAACGAAGCTTACGACAGAGTTTCGGGTAGTGGTGAGATGCCTTCCATTGATGATTTCTTTGGACGCGAAGATACCGGCGATCCTTTTTCAAACGATATCTATGACGATGGTATCGGAAGAGAAGTCGGCGATCCGGAGATTTCGGACGACCCCGTTGTGGATGAATCTGACCAAAATTCCGAAGTAGAGGAAGAAACTGAAACAAAATTCGGTTTGAAATCTATTCTGGACGGCAGCTTTATCTCCAACGAAAAGTTTCATTCCTATTTTAAATTCTTCTTGTTTTTGGTGGGGCTTGCTATTGCTTATATTACAATTAGAAATAATGCAGAAGCCATCATCAGAAAAAATCTTTTGTTACAACGTGAGGTTCGTGAGCTCAGGGCAGAATCTATTATTATCTCAGCTCAGCTGATGTCTATCAGCAAAGAAACTGAGGTAGCAAAAAGGGTGGAAACCAAAAAACTCGGTCTTCATGAGCAGAAAGAGCCTCCTATGATTTTCTTCATCGAAAAATTTGAGAGAGCTGATTCTCTCAAATCAAAAGAACCTGTTGTTAAACGTAAGTATACCAACGACTTCAATGAGTTTGAGGATGATTACAAAAAAATCAGGTAGGAGAAATGGTTGAAAATAATATTAAACACAATATAGTTGTAAAACTGTTCTTTATTTATGGATTGGTGGTGGTAGCTGTTATCGCCGTTGTTATGAAGATTATTTATCTTCAGGGACATGGCGAGGAATGGGAAGCTAAATCCAATTCCATGAAAGAGGCGGAAGTAAAAGCTTTGCGAGGCGACATCTGTGCTGCCGACGGTCGTATTCTTGCTACGTCAATGCCTTTTTATTCTGTGCATTGGGATATGAGTAAGCAAGTGTTGAAAGATACTCTTTTCAACAATAATATCGATTCGTTGTCGGCTTGTCTCAGCAGACTTTTCAAGGATAAGTCAAAAGATGAATATGCAAAATATTTCCGCGAGAAACGTACCCAGAAGTCTAATCGCTTTGTGTTGGTGAGAAACAAGGTTACTTTCACGCAAGTTGCAGCTCTTAAAAAGTTTCCGATTTTCAATCGCGGAAAAAATAAGGGCGGACTTATTATTGAACGTAGTTACAATAGAACATTGCCTCATAAGTCGTTGGCTGCCAGAACAATCGGTAAACCCGGCGACCATAAATACGGTATGGAAGCAAGTTTTGACGAAATTCTTGCCGGTCATGATGGTGTGCAGCTTATGGCAAGGCTTCCTTCGGGCGATTATCACGCTACTTCTTCTGTGGATGAGGACGGTCAGCTCGATGCGGAAGATGGCAAGGATGTTATTAGTACAATAAATGTCAACATCCAAGATATTGCCGAACAAAACCTTATGAACCAGCTTGTTAAAAACAATGCTAAGCATGGTACGGTAATCGTAATGGAAGTAAAAACCGGAAAAATAAGGGCGATGGCAAATATTGATATGAATGCTGACGGTACTTTTTCGGAAAATTACAACTATGCTGTCGGTAATCTTTCGGAGCCGGGTTCTACATTTAAGCTCGCTTCGTTGATTACAGTTTTTGAGAAGACAGGTGCTGACATCGATGATACAATTTTGACGCCCGGCAACGGACAGTTTGAAATTCCCGGTACAGGTCATATCATTAGGGACGATCATGATGCGCCGCCTAAGATGACAATCCGTGAAGCTTTTGAACATTCGTCTAATGTGGGTGTTGCAAGGTTGATTTACAATACGTATCAGAAAAATCAATCTGAATTTATCGACCGTTTGGATCAGATGCATTTGGAGAAACTTACCGAAATTGATATTCCGGGTGAGCCGATTCCTGATTTCAAATATCCGGGCGACAAGGATTGGTGGGGTACAGTATCGTTAACACAGATTTCAATCGGATACGAGGTGCGGCTTACTCCGTTGCAGACTCTTACATTTTATAATGCAGTGGCTAACGACGGTGTGATGGTAAGACCTCATATTTTGGAAGCCGTAAGAACTCACGGCGAAATAGAGCGGGTAGAAAAAACTGAGGTTCTCAACTCTGCTATTTGCAGCAAGTCTACTTTGGAAAAGGTAAAAATCTTGTTGAAAGGCGTTGTCGAGAATGGTACTGCAAAAAATATCCGTTCAAAAAATTATCAAATTGCGGGTAAAACCGGTACAGCTCAGATTGCTAATGCTAATTCGGGTTATGTAAATGCAGAAGGCGACAAGAGTTATTTGGCATCTTTCGTCGGATATTTTCCGGCAGACAAGCCTAAATATTCTTGCATTGTAGTAATCAATTCTCCGAAAAAGGATTCGTATTACGGTAGTGCGGTTGCTGGTCCGGTATTCAAAGCAATTTCTGACAAGTTGTATTCGCAAGATTATGATTTGCAGTCAGATAATAAGGAATTTGATTTGTTGAAACATAAAGATTTTGAAAAACAAAATCCATATTCAAAATCCGGTGATAGGGCAATTTTGGACAGATTGTTCAGTAAATTTAATATTCAAGTGGAAAACAGCGGTAAAAATACTGAAAGTCAGTTCGTTTATACCGATGCACGATCCAATCCGAATGCCATTCATTTGGATCCGGTAGATACTCGTAAGGGCATTATGCCGGATGTTACGGGAATGGGTTTGCGTGATGCGTTGTGTATCTTGAGAAACCGTGGTCTTGTTGTGACAGTTGTTGGTCGCGGCGCGGTAAAAACTCAGTCGATACCGATGGGTTCAAGTATTAAAAGTGGTACTAAAGTAGTTCTCGAATTGAAATAGAAAAAACTGAAGTATATGAAACTTAATGACATCTTAGAGAGAATCGATGTAAAAGAAGTGAAAGGAAATCTTGATACGGATATCCTTGATATTACATCAGATTCAAGACAAATAAATGAAAAAACACTTTTTGTAGCCGTTGCCGGTACCAAGGTTGACGGTCACACTTTTATAGATGACGTTGTAAAAAAAGGAGCTGTTGCAGTAGTTTGCGAACATCTTCCTGAAACGTTGTCGGAAAACGTTTGTTATGTAAAATTGGAAGATACAGCCGACGGACTTGGTAAAATTGCTTCGGCTTTTTATGGTTATCCTTCCGAAAAACTTACATTGTCAGGCGTAACCGGTACAAATGGTAAAACCACAACAGCAACTTTGCTTTATAAGCTTTTCCGTAAATTGGGTTTCAAGGCAGGTTTGCTTTCTACAGTGGAAAATTATGTTGACGAAAAGGTTTATCCGACTCACAATACTACACCGGATCCTATTACAATCAACAAATTGTTGGCGGAGATGGTGGAAGTAGGTTGCGAATATTGTTTCATGGAAGTAAGTTCGCATTCTGTGGTTCAGAAACGTATTTCGGGCTTGAAATTCAAACTCGGTATTTTCTCCAACATCACACTTGACCATTTGGATTATCACAAAACATTCAAAGAATATATCAAAGCCAAGAAATTGTTTTTTGATAATTTGCCCAAAGATGCTTTTGCTCTTACAAATACTGATGATAAAAACGGTTCGGTAATGGTACAAAATACCAAAGCCGAAGTCAAGACATACGGATTGAGAGGTTTTACAGATTTCAAAGCTTCGATTTTGGAATGCGGTTTTGAAGGGATGTTGTTGAATATCTGTGGCAAAGAGATGTGGACATTCTTGCCCGGAACATTCAATGCTTACAATATTTTGGCTGTTTACAGTTCAGCAGTTTTGCTTGGTCAAAAGCCTGAAGAAGTTTTAACAGAACTTAGTTCTTTACATTCTGTAAAAGGCAGATTCGATATTGTTAACATCGCTAAAATCACGGCAATTGTTGACTATGCACATACTCCTGATGCGTTGGAAAATGTGTTGAATACAATTGATGATATCAGAGCAGCTTCTAAATCAACCTCTACATTGATTACTGTATGTGGTTGCGGTGGCGATCGTGACAAGTCAAAACGTCCGATTATGGCACAGTTGGCTTGCAAACTTTCCGACAAGGTAATTTTAACTTCGGATAATCCTCGTACTGAAAATCCTGAAGCTATTCTTGACGACATGTTTGCGGGATTGAATACAACTGATTTAGCAAAAGTAGTAAGAATTTCCGACCGTAAATCGGCAATTCAGACTGCTTGTATGATGGCAAAAGAAGGCGATATTATTCTTATTGCCGGCAAGGGACACGAAAACTATCAGGAAATCAACGGTGTACGTCACCATTTTGATGATAAAGAAATTGTTAGCGGACAATTACAACTATTAATAAAGTAAAACAACATGTTATATTATTTGTTTGATTATTTACAACAATACGATTTTCCGGGAGCGAGATTGTTTAGTTACATCTCATTCCGTTCGGCTATGGCTGTAATTATCTCGCTGTTGTTCACCATGATAGCGGGCAAACGTCTTATCAATTATTTGCGTTCAAAACAAGTAGGAGAGAGCGTTCGTTCGTTGTATCTTGAGGGACAGAATCAGAAAGCCGGTACTCCTACAATGGGCGGTCTGATGATTATCGGTGCTATACTTATTCCGGTTTTGTTGCTTTGTGAACTCGGTAATATTTATATTATTTTGCTGATTTTCACTACAGTATGGCTCGGAGCAATCGGTTTCGCTGACGATTATATCAAAGTGTTTAAGAAAAATAAAGATGGTCTTGATGGTAAATACAAACTTATCGGTCAGGTATTTTTAGGAATCGTGATCGGTACAGCAATTTATCTCAGTCCGGATATTGTAATAAGGGAAAACGTTCATGTCGGAACACAGGAAGTACATCAGTTGCTTCAAGATGAAACTCCTGAAATTCAAGGCACTCAATCAAGCAACGATGTTAAATCCTTGAAAACAACAGTTCCTTTTTTGAAAAACAACGAATTTGACTACTCAAAAATTGTCTGGTTTTTAGACAGCAACAAATACGGATGGGTTGCCGGCATTATTTTTATTTTGGTGGTAACCTTTATAATCACAGCAGTGTCCAATGGCGCCAATATTACTGACGGTATCGATGGTTTGGCCTCGGGTACGTCGGCGGTATCGGCAGCCACGCTGCTTGTATTTGCTTATTTATCGGGAAACGTAATTTTCTCACAATACCTTAATATAATGTATATTCCGAGAATCGGTGAAGTTGTGGTATTTACATCTGCATTTATCGGAGCTACAGTAGGATTCCTTTGGTTCAATGCTTATCCGGCTCAGATTTTTATGGGCGATACCGGAAGTTTAACTATCGGAGGTATTATTGCAGTACTTGCAATTTTTGTGAGAAAAGAATTGTTGATTCCGATTTTCTGCGGAATTTTCCTCGTAGAAAATCTCAGCGTGATGTTGCAAGTATGGTATTTTAAACATACATTAAAAAAATACGGACAAGGTTTACATTTCTATTTGATGGCGCCTTTGCATCATCATTATCAGAAAAAAGGCATGCACGAATCCAAAATCGTTGCCAGATTTTTGATTGTTGCAATTATCCTTGCTGTAGTTTCTGTTTTAACTTTAAAAATTAGATAATGGACAAAATAGTAGTATTGGGAGCCGGAGAAAGCGGTATTGGTGCTGCTGTTCTCGCTAAGAAACAGGGTTTTGAAGTTTTTGTTTCTGATTTTGGTAAGATTAAAGATAATTATCGCGATTTGCTCGAAAAATATGGACTTGAATATGAACAAGGCGGTCATACTGAATCCAAAATACTTGAAGCAAAGGAAGTTATCAAATCTCCCGGTATTCGTGATGATGCTCCGATTATCAAAAAAATTGTTGCTAAAAATATTCGTGTAATTTCCGAAATTGAATTTGCCGGACGTTACACCAATGCCAAGATGATTTGTATCACGGGTAGCAACGGTAAAACCACTACTACTGAGCTTACTTACAAGATTTTGAAAGATGCCGGCCTTAACGTTGCCATAGGTGGTAATGTAGGACGCAGTTTCGCTATGCAAGTAGCTGAGGATAAACCTTTTGATTATTATGTCTTGGAACTTTCAAGTTTCCAACTCGACAATATGTATAATTTTAGAGCTGATGTTGCGGTTTTGATGAATGTAACTCCCGATCATCTTGACCGTTACGAGTTTAAAATGCAGAATTATACAAATTCTAAATTCAGAATTACCCAAAATCAGGGTAAAAATGATGTTTTTATTTATTTCAACGACGATCCTATTTCTGCTGAAGAAGTTAAAAAACGTACATTCAATCAGCAAGTTTGGGCTTTTTCTGTAAAAGAAGAGTTGAAACTTGGTGCGTATTTCTTGGACAACGGAAATTTGGAAGTCAGATTGCCTGAACATCATGATTCGATTTCTCCTGAAGGTTTTCAACTTGCGGGTAAGCACAATCATTGTAATATCATGGCTGCTGTTCTTACTGCTCTTTATCTTGGAATTCCGGTTGACAAAATAAAACAAAGCGTTGATTCTTTTCAACCGATTGAGCACAGAATAGAGCCTGCCGGAGTTGTTGACGGTGTTACTTATATCAACGATTCCAAGGCAACAAATGTTGACGCTGTTTACTATGCTTTGGACGCAATGAAAACCAAAGTTGTATTGATTCTTGGCGGTGTTGACAAAGGTAACGACTATTCTCAACTTGATAATCTTGTAAAAGAAAAAGTACGTGCAATAGTTGCAATGGGGGTTGATAACAAAGCAATTCATGCTGCATTCGATTCTATGGTAGATATTTATGATACCAAAAGTATGTCAGAATGTTTGAAAAAATGTCGTGAAATTGCTAAAAGCGGAGATACAGTTTTGTTGTCGCCGGCATGTGCAAGTTTCGATCTTTTTACATGTTACGAGGATCGCGGCGAGCAGTTTAAGAATCAGGTAAAGGAAATGATGTAATTTTTTGTAATGAAAAATGAAAAGTTTTTTTAATTTACTAAAAGGAGATCGCACTATTTGGTTTACGGTGTTTGTATTAACATTCGTAAGTCTTGCAGCTGTGTATAGTTCCACGTCGATGCTTGCCTACAAATATCAAGGCGGCAACACGGTTTATTATATTTTCAAACATTTCATTTTTATTGTAGTTGGATTTTTTGTGATGTATTTCACAAGTCGTCTTTCTTACAAATTTTATTTCAAATTAGCGCGACCATTATTATGGGTTTCGTTGGGCTTGTTGTTCCTTACATTGTTTGAATCATCTACTAACGATGCAAAACGTTGGTTTACAATACCTTTAACCGGAATCTCGTTTCAAACTTCCGATTTGGCAAAGGTAAGTTTGATGTTGTATTTGGCAAAAGTTCTTTCCGTGTCACAAGATTCTGAGGAACAGTTGTTTGCCGGGTTCAAAAAATGTTTGATAGCGATTGTTGGAGTTTGCGGATTAATACTTCTCGGTAATTTTTCTACCGCATTTTTGGTAGGTTTTACCTCTTTGTTTGTATTATTTATAGCAAGAGTCAAAATAAAATGGATTTTTGCCGGAATTGGAATTTGTATCGGTGCAGGTATTTTGTTGATATTATTTGCATCACTTTTGGGTTTCCATTCTCGTGTTGATACATGGAAAAGTCGTGTAGAAACATTTATGTCGTCCGATAGCGAATCGAGTCGGGAATCAAATTATCAGGCAGAACAATCCAAAATTGCAGTAGCACGTGGCGGATTAACAGGTGTTGGTCCGGGCGGAAGTGTTCAGCGTAACTCTTTGCCGCATCCGTATTCCGATTTTATATTTTCAATCATTTGTGAAGAGTACGGATTGATTGGCGGTTTGGGTGTTATGATATTTTACTTGATTTTTTTCTATAGGTGTTTGTATACCATACGAAATTCCGAGCGGGCGTTCCCGATGTTTTTGTCGTTGGGATTGTCGCTTAATATAATTTTCCAAGCTCTTGCCAACATGTTGGTTGCTGTGAATATCACGCCTGTAACAGGTCAGCCGTTACCATTTGTTAGTATGGGTGGTACTTCAATTATTTTTACATCGATTTCGGTCGGAATTATTCTCAACATCTCGAGATATGCCGGCAAGAAAGAACTTGTGGAAGAAATTGAAGAAGAACAAAATGTGGAAGAAATTACTGATTATCCGTTTATTGCAGGATAGTTGATAAAGTATATTTTTTAGTAAAAACAATATAATTCGGATTATGAAAGTTTTAATCGGAGGTGGCGGAACCGGCGGACATGTTTTCCCCGCTATCGCAATTGCTCAAGCACTGAGAAAAATAGATGAGAGTATCGACATCCTTTTTGTAGGTGCGAAAGACAAAATTGAGATGGAAAAAGTTCCGGCTGCAGGATTCAAAATTATTGGTTTGCCGGCTGCGGGTTTCCAACGTAAACATCTTTTTAAGAATATTACGTTGCCGTTCAAATTGATGTCGTGCATGATAAAAGCCAAAAAAATAATCAAGGATTTTCGTCCTGATATTGCTGTAGGTGTTGGCGGATATGCAAGTGGACCGATTTTGAGAGCTGCTTCCAAAGCCGGAATCCCGATTGTACTTCAGGAACAAAATTCTCATGCCGGAGTTACTAATCAGATACTTGCAAAAAAAGCGGTTAAGATTTTTACTGCTTATCGCAATATGGACAAGTATTTTGATGCTGACAAAATTGTTTTTACAGGAAATCCGGTTCGTGCTGATATTGTTAACAATACATCAACAAGAGAAGAAGCCGTTAACTTTTTTAAGCTTAATCCGGAAAAACTTACGATATTGTCTATTGGAGGAAGTCTTGGAGCCGGGACTATCAACAAAAGTATCATGGCTTGTGTTGAAAAACTTCAGAAATCCAATGTACAGTTAATATGGCAAACGGGAAAATATTATTACGATGATATTGAAAAACAGATGTCAACAAAAAATTGTCCTGATATCCATGCAATGGCTTTTGTAAAACGTATGGATTTGGCTTATACAGTTGCTGACGTTGTAGTTTCAAGATCGGGAGCTTTGTCGGTATCAGAATTATGTCTTGCAAAAAAGCCGGTGATTTTCATACCCTCGCCCAATGTTGCTGAAGATCACCAAACTAAGAATGCAATGGCTTTGGTAAACGAAAATGCTGCCGAGATGCTTAAAGATAATGAAGCCGAGGAAAAATTTTTTGAAACTGTATTAGAGTTGGTAAACAACAAGGAAAAACGTAATATTTTTTCTAATAATATTTCAAAACTTGCTATTCCCAATTCAGCTGAGATAATTGCAGGAGAAATATTAAAATTGATAAAAAAATAATTGCATATTTTTGTAAACAAAAAAAAATATTTACTTTTACGCTGTAAAATTTTGTAAAAATATGAAACGCGCAAAAATACTAATATACTCTGTAGCTGCATTTGTGGCTGCATTGTTCGTTCAAAGTTGTTCAGATTCTTCTTTGACCGATACTTTTACTACATCAAAATCGAAGCTTGAGACCACTTTGGCTGAAAAGACATCATTGGTTGTCGATGTTATAGTTAAGGCATATCAAGAGGTTGATAATCTTACATTTGATAGCGAATTTGAAAATGCTGTCAGTGGTATTTTAGCTAATTCTGATATCGATTATCCGCATGTTGGTCTTGTAAACGATTCGATGCAAGTAAAATTGCAGTTACTTTATCTTTACAAGCAAGTGGCTTCGGAATATGCAGTGTTGGCTGACAACGGTTTTACCGGTAAACAAGACGCGTTTTCTAAATGCTGTAACAACATCACATCTTACTATTCTACTCTTGGTGATTCAGTTGCATTACAAACTGTTAAAGTTGTTAAATCGCATATCAATTCCAAACGTTATAGCGAAAGCGCTGTAATGTCTTGCTTGTTTTTGGCATTGGAAGAAATTTGGAGCGATGATATCAAAACTTGGAGTGCAAATTTGAATCAGTCTTTCATTGATTACCAGAATACTCTCGCTTCTATTCCGGAATCATCTTTCAACGAAGAAAAACTCTCTAAATATGTTTTCCAACCATACGAAGGCAAACATAATTTGGTTGAAGCATATAAGCTCAATCTTTTGAAAGAGCGTCGCAATCAACTTTTGACATTTTTGAATAAAACCAGCAACATCACTTCGGCTCTTCAGTGCTTGCATTCAGCAACTGACGAACTCAAAAAAGACAGATGCGACAAAACTACTGTCTTGAATTTGCTAAATAGAGTAGATGTTTTGATTGGTAATATCAACAATGTCTCGACTGCAAATGAATAAGTTTTTTTATAATTAATTGTTAGTATTTATATAATTTTTTTGTGATTTTAGTTGAAAATGAATCATTTTGACAAAATCAACAACGTATATTTTTTAGGTATAGGCGGAATTGGAATGAGCGCGTTAGCTCGTTACTTCAATTCATTGGGAAAAAACGTGTTCGGTTATGATTTAACAAAATCCGAACTTACCCAACAACTTGAAAATGAAGGAATCAAGATAGTTTACAACGATGACATCTCATTGATTCCGATGCAGTGTATGGCAGAACAGGACAAAACTATGGTAGTTTTTACACCTGCTGTTCCTACTGTTAACAAAATATTCGGATACTTCGCCGGCAACAGATATTTTATGTTGAAGCGTGCAAGAGTTTTGGGTATGATATCCGACAATTATACTACAATTGCGGTTTCTGGTACTCATGGCAAAACCACTACTTCCAGTGTGATTGCCAATATTTTGCATTGCGCCGGAAAAGATAACTTCGCATTTCTTGGAGGTATTTCCAAGAACATCAACAGCAACTTGATGATGCCGAAGAAACATTCAGACTTTGAAAGCTCTAAAACTCTCCTTGTGGCTGAGGCTGACGAGTTTGACAGGTCTTTTTTGTGGTTGACTCCTAATGTTACTGTTATTACCTATGTGGATGAAGACCATTTGGACATCTACAAAGACAGAGCTGATTTGATTGATACTTTCAACAAGTTTGCTCAAAAAGGTAAAAAAGACGGCGTGGTAATTGTCAACAAAAAAATTGAAGATATTATCAATACCAAAGATATTAAAAAGCTTACATATTCCGATAACGACAAGGGTGCCGATTATTATGCGGAAAACATCCGACTCGAAAACGGAACTTACACAATTGATGCTATGACTCCTTATGGTCTTATCAAAGATATTACAATAGGAGCCAGAGGCAGAGTAAATGTTGAAAATACAATGGCGTGTGTTGCAGCTGCGCAATCTGCCGGTATCGACAACGATTCTATTAAAGAAGGCGTGGCTACTTTCAAAGGCGTAAAGCGCAGATTGGATTTTCATGTGCAAAACGAAAATGTTGTTTACATCGATGATTATGCACATCATCCTAAAGAGCTTTCGGCTACAATAAATTCAGTGAGAGAACTTTTCCCTGAAAAGAAAATCACTGGAATTTTTCAGCCGCATTTGTATACACGTACAAGAGATTTCGCAACAGATTTTGCAAAGTCGCTTGATTTGCTTGATGAGGTAATTCTCATGGATATTTATCCGGCAAGAGAAAAACCAATACCGGGTGTTGATTCCAAGATGATAGCCGGTCTGATGAAAAACAAAAATACATTTCTCATCAGTGATACCGAACATATCATTCTGAAAATCAAAGAACTTGATGTACAAGTACTTCTTACATTAGGTGCCGGTAGTGTTGATAAGCTTATTCAGCCTGTAACAGAATTGTTGCAAAGCAGATAATATATCGTTTGGTAAAACTTGAAGAATGAAAATATCGAAGCGTAAAGTATGGAAAATCGCGTTGGTGATTTTGTTGATGGTGGTTATGTACATGACCATGAGCAAATTTCACACAACACTTTGTACTTCCATTGATATTAGTATTATCGATTCTTCTGAGACAAAGTTCATCGACCAGAATATGGTTCTTGACCTTGTTTATCAGGATCAGCCCGATGATGTACTTGGTCACGCTCTTGATAGTATTAACATCAATCTTATAGAACAGAGGCTTACATCGCATCCGTTTATAAGACATGCTTCAATATACAAAACGATATCAGGAAAACTGAAAGTTGATGTTGTTCAGCGATATCCTGTACTTATGATTATCAATCGTGAAGGGCAGGAATATTATATCGACAGCGACGGCATGATTTTCCCGACATCCGACAGGTATTCGTCGTTGGTGATAGTTGCCAACGGAAATATCAAAGAAAAATTTGACTTTTCAAAAGGTCAGATTTACAAAGTTGATTTAACTGAAAAAAAAAATAAGACTACAGCCGATTTGTTTAAATTGGCACAATTAATACAGAAAGATGATTTCTGGCGTGACCAGATTGAACAGATTTATGTAAACAATTTGGGTGAGTATGAACTCGTTCCGATGCTTGGACCTCAGATTCTTGCGTTGGGTACTATCGAGGATTACGATCGTAAGATGTATATTCTCAAAGAGTTTTATTTTCAAGGTATGAGAAAAACCGGTTGGAATACATACAAACTCATATCTGTAAAATACAAAAATCAAATCGTCTGCAAGCGTTTTTGATATAAGAAACAATTAGAATTTTCAAAAGGTAATTGGCATGACTACGACAAATCAAATTGTTGCTGCGATTGATATTGGAACATCAAAAATAGTTGCAATCGCCGGCAAAAAAGATGAATTAGGCAAAATCACGGTTCTTGGTTATGGGGAAGCCGAATCTAATGGCGTTACCCATGGCTCGGTTCAAAACGTTGGTTATGTTGCTGCTGCTATCAACAAAGCTGTTGCTAAATGTAAAGCTGCTGTCAATGTGGATTTCAAGAATGTTTTTGTCGGAATTGCGGGTCAAAACGTGAGAGGTGTGGTATACTCTCATTCTAAATTTATCGTAAATAACTTGATTACTCAAGCTGATGTTGATCAGCTTACGCAAGAGGTGTATTCTATCAACAAGGAACCGGGTGAAGAAATTATTCACGTGATTCCTCAGAATTTTAGTGTTGACGGGCATTCCGTCGGACTCAATCCTGTCGGTTGCAACTGCAAGAAGTTGGAAGGAACTTTCTATGTAGCTGTGGGCGATGCTACTTCTATTGCCAATTTGCGTCAAGCCATCAATATTACAGGTCTCAATATTATAAAAGTGATACTTGAACCAATAGCCAGCGCCGATGCCGTTCTCGACGATGATGAAAAAGAGGGCGGTGTTATGGTGTTTGATATTGGTGCAGGTACTACGGATATTGCTGTATATCAAGAGAAAGTACTGAGAACTACTTCTTTTGTACCTTTTGGAGGTAATTCTATTACTAACGATATCAAGCAAGCATTTTCAATATTAGCTCGTCAGGCAGAACAATTGAAAGTTCAGTTCGGCTCTGCTTTGTCGTTGTCTGAATTTTCTAACCGTATCGCTACCCTGAAAGGTATCAACGGTCGAAATACCAAAGAAGTTTCTTTTACAGATCTTGCTAATGTTATTAATGCCAGATTCGATGAGATTTTGGGAGGTATTGCATATCAACTTGATGAAGCAGGGTTTTCTAAAAAACTCTCTGCCGGTATCGTGATTACAGGTGGTGGTGCTTTGCTCAATAGCATTACTCAATATGTAAAATTCCGACTTGGTATGGATGTTAGAATCGGAACTCCTAAAAATATAATTCCAACAACTGCCGATTTTCTCAACCCTCAGTATTCTACTGCTGCCGGTTTGTTGATAAAAGGTTTTGAATATTTGGAAGTGTATGTAAAACAGCAGCAGGAAAAACTTAAAAACGAAAAAGTTGAAGCTGCCGTTAATACCAATCTGAACGGAAATGCCAAACCTCAGACGGGTAAGAAAACTCAAGAGACTAAAACTCAGTCCAAGAAAAGCGGTTTTTTCAATCGTTTCAAGAAATGGGCGTCTGAGTTTTTGGAAGATCCGGAAGATACCAAGATGTAATTATCTATACCAATAATATTTACTTAGTTTGAAAAATACTTAACAGACTCTAAACTTAGAACATCATGATTGATTTAGATACAGCGGCCGATGATACTTTAGGCTTCAATTTTGAGAAAAAGAACAATATCATAAAAGTTTTGGGTGTAGGTGGAGGCGGTGGCAACGCTGTCAATCACATGTTTGCATGTGGTATCAAAGACGTTGACTTTATTATTGCTAATACTGACAATCAAGCTCTTGCTGCAAGTCCTATTCCTACAAAAATTCAGATTGGAGCATCTCTTACACAGGGTTTGGGCGCTGGTAACAATCCTGAACACGGTAAACAAGCTGCTACTGAAAGTATTGATGATATCAAAAATCATCTTGTTGACAACGATACTACAAAAATGCTTTTCGTAACGGCGGGACTTGGTGGTGGTACCGATACAGGTGCTGCTCCGGTAATTGCCAAGATTTCCAAAGAAATGGGAATTCTTACAATTGCTATTGTTACAATTCCCTTCCGTTTTGAAGGTCCTAAACGTGTAAAACAAGCTCTTGCTGGTCTTGAGGAATTATCGCATAATGTTGACTCTTTGTTGGTTATCGACAACGAGAAAATCCGTGAGATGTACGGCGAGATGACAATTCAAGACGCATTTACCAACGCTGACAACGTTTTGACAATGGCGGCTAAAGGTATTGCCGAGATTATCACCGTAACAGGTTCTGTCAACGTCGATTTCGCCGATGTGAAGACGGTAATGGAGAACTCTGGCGTGGCTTTGATGGGTACAGGTAAAGCAGAAGGCGAAGACCGTGCTAAACGTGCTATCATGCAGGCTCTTAACTCTCCGTTGCTTAATAACAACAACATCCAAGGTTCTAAGAACATCCTTGTCAACGTGTCATCAGGTGAAAATCAGACTACACTTAACGAGCTTGCCTTCCTCAACGAATTTATCCAGTCTGCTGCCGGTGCTAATGCCGACCTTATTTGGGGTAACTCTGTTGACCCGACACTCGGCGAGGCTATCTGTGTGACTTTGATTGCAACCGGTTTCGATCCTCAGGAAATTTTGAATCCGTATGAACACGGCGGTTACAAACCCAAAGTTAATACATCGGAATTCCTTGATCAGACTCCAAAAAAAAATCAGAATGCAGACGAAACTGAAGTTCTACAATCAGATAATAGTGAAACAACTGATTCTCAAGTAAAATCAACGGCAAATGCTTCTGATTTTGCTGATAAGAACGACAGTTCAACTGTAAAAGTGGGCGAAACCATCGATTTGGATTCTGATACAGATGCCGATTCTGATTTGCAAGATCAAAACGTTGATACCAACCAATCAGAACAGCAAGAAATGCCACACGCAACTATTACTGAAACTCAATTCAAGAAAATCAACCTTACTACCGGCAACATTGAGGAATATGAGAATACACCGGCGTATATTCGCAAGGGAATCAAACTCAATGGCGGAAATTATAATAACGCTAAATATCAAAAATTCCCTTTAAACGAGGAATAGATTGGCATTTTTATTGCAATAATGGTAGGATATTAATAACAAACGATAACTATGGCACAGGAATCAGGTCAAAATCTTTTTGAAATCGCATATCCTTTGTTTCAAAGAATCAACGACAACGACTTTGAATACGTTTACAGAGGTTATTTCGATCACAGCATTACCAAGAAAATTCTTTACTTGGCTGATACAAGTATTGCTAAAGTAACTCACCAAGCTCAAGCTACTTTGCAGAAACGTATCTATTACATCATGGTGGAAGGTTTACAAAACATCACCCACCATCAGGAAGAAATTGCCAACGACAAAGAATTTGAAGAATATCCTGGCATATTCGCTATTCAAAAAAATGGCGATAAGTATTTTATCTCTACCGGTAATATCGTT
The DNA here is from genome assembly GCA_017541145.1 of Bacteroidales bacterium. GTDB lineage: Bacteria > Bacteroidota > Bacteroidia > Bacteroidales > UBA3824 > UBA3824. The sequence goes on from JAFXZT010000156.1 coordinate 78,879, forward strand.
GCCAACGACAAAATCGATAGTCTAAAATCCAAACTTGACGTAATCAACTCGCTTTCTCCCGAAGAACTCAAGAAATTTCACCGTGAGATTCTTTCTAACGGTAATATTTCTGACAAAGGTGGTGCCGGTTTGGGTTTGATTGAGATGTCAAGAAAGTCGGGCAACAAATTGCTTTATAGTTTTGAACATCTTAACGATCAGTATACATATTTCTATCTTCAGACTTTGATACCTACTGATTCTACATACGGCGATGTCAACTGTAATGGAAAACATAGTTCGTTGGAAAGCGTAAAAGAACTGCACCAACAGATGAACACTGAAAATATTTTGTTGTATTTCAACGGCTTCTTCAATCAGGAAAACCTCTTGAGTTTGCTCGCAATCATCAAGTCAAGAATGAATATGCCGCTCACCACCATCAAGATTTCAAACGTAATGGTGGAAATGCTTCAGAATATTATCAAACACGGTATCCGTACTGCCGATTCAGCCGGTACTTCAGGAGTGTTCTTCCTCGGTCAGAAAGACAACGAAACTATTCTTACTTCAGGAAATATTATTCCTAACGAAGCTAAGCAAGTTATCACCGATCGTCTCGAATTCGTTAACGGCATGAGCAAAGACGAACTTTCTGACTATTACGATGATATCCTTCTCGACTTTGATACTGCTGACGCTAAGAAAACTGGTTTGGGTTTCTCTGATCTTAGAATCAAGAGCGACAGGCCGCTTAAATACGAGTTCCAGCCAATCAACGACAAAGAACAATTTTATCTTTTGCAAACCACTGTTAAAAACAAGAAGAAATAAACTAATAGTATGGAAAAATTTTTTAGAGAAGAAACAGAAGATTCACCAGAAATAATATTTGATCCGGAAGGCGGTGTTTTCAAAATCTCAAAGATTTCAGTTCCTGAAAACGCTTTGGATTTCTATAAACCCGTTTTGGATTGGATCAAACAATATGCTGAAGAACCTAACGTACAGACTCAGTTCGATTTCGACCTCGAATATGTTAACACTGCGTCGAGTAAACAAATTATTCAGATTATTCTTTTACTCCAGAAAGTGGCTGAAAAGGGTGATGTGAAAGTACGTTGGTATTACGAATCTATCGACGAAGACATGAGAACACTTGGCGCACGTTACAAAAAACTCGTTAATGTGCCGTTTGAACTTGTGGAAATTGATGAATAAATTCGCTGTTGATATTTTTTTTTCAACACCGTTTGCTCCGGAAATATTACATACAAAGCCATAGAGAGAATTTTTTTTCTTTCTATGGCTTTGTGTATTTAGTTGTGTGCGTGAATTGGCTGATGATTTGGATATTGAGATGTCTTTTATTCATGAATTGTTAGTTGGTGATTCCTTTTTTTGCGGAATAGGAACACAATTTTGTGTTAAGACGGATGACTCTCGCTCACATTTGTCAAAGGAACTTTTGTGGGAAAACGATGTTGAGACTGATTCCGCCTATTATATTTATTCCCCAATTATATAAGATTTTGCCCTAATTTTCAATATGAGAGTTTTTATTGTGGTCAGGTAAGTTTTCTGTATAGTGATTATCAGCCGGAAGAAATTTAGTGGAATTTCAGAGACGGACAGTCATCTGACGTGTTAAATCCCACACATATCTATTATTCTGAAGGGAAATATGATATGTGTATTTAAGTCGAAATGCCGTATGTTAATACATATACTCTTACTCGTGGTGTAGAGGTGTTAGGAAAGTTGTTGTCTCCCAAAATTTTAATCGTAGATTGAAATTAATTTGTTCTAATTTTGTTGAACATACGCCTGTTTTATTTCCTTCATTACCTGCAATAGTAATAATACCAATAAGTATCGCCAAACATCGCTTTCAACTTCTTGTCTTTGTCTGATTCTTTACTTGTCATACCATTGAGAAAAGCTTTGAATTTCAGAGTTGTATTATCATTTTTATTCAACTCTTGTTTTGCTTGGTTCGATTTGTCTTCCATTATTTGTATATACTTATACTCGTAGATGTGTGTTAGCTGTTGATACTCATCAAAATTGTCGCCTAAAAATTTGTTCAGACGTTCCACATCCTTGTTGAGCAACAGATTGGCTATATAATAACAATTTAGTTTTGCATTGTCTTGATTGTTCGCCAACATATAGTAAAACAAATCTGTAGTATTTTCTGAACTGAAAAAGAAATCATATTGAAATTCCAACGGTTTGATTTTCCATTCATTAAGTGGTTCTACTTTCGTCGGGTTTTTAATATATTCTTCCGCTCTCATTGCCCATTTCCTATAGAATGTAGTTGACTCTAACTTTTTCAGATAGCGTATTGCCAAGGGTTTGTTACCCTGAATTATCGCAACTTCTGCAAGTCGTTTATATTGACGTCCGCTCTTTTGAAACGTGTTGCAACATTCCATCGCATCTATCGCAAGACGTTCTGCCGTGTTTGCCATGCCCAATCGGAAATATATCTCACTGTTTACTATGATTTTCTTTTGACTGTCTATCTTTGATGACGCAAGACCTTCCGACCCCGATTGACTATAGTTAAACATCTTGTTCAACAGCAATCCCTTCTCATTGAGAGCAAGATTCAAATAACACATCGTAAGCGGATGTCTAATTTCCCTGCTGTCGCATTCTGAAATTATCAAGCCCCATTGTTTCAATCTTACCATGCGGTCTATCTTGTAAAACAACATATTTTCGCTGTCGTAACGCATTATCATCGAGCCCAATATCAATCCTAAACCAACTATCAATATCCCGTAACTCACTTTGAAGTTAGAAAATAGAAACTTCAGCTTGCATATTACAAATATTATAACAAATGTCATAATCATAACATACCAAATAACGGCAGGTTTGTCTTGAAATCTGTTGAAGTCAACTCCCTCAAAAACGTTTCTCAAGCTATCGTCTTGCATTATGTATTTTGTTAACAAACTGCTGATAACCAATATCAACGAATTTACAATCAACAACTTCCAAACCTTGGTATCAAAGAATCTTATCGTGGTTGACACAATATATATTACTGTGCCCCAGCCGCCGGTCAACCAATATACAGCAATTGTCAACAAACTCAATATAATCTTATTCTCAGTAATATACGAAAGCCTTAACAACACTACTGATAAATATATCGCAAAAATACCGTTGAAAATGATGTTGACTTCTGTTAACGGCATGTAAAAAACTCCCGCAGCTATTACGCTCAAAATTTTGGCTTGATTATTATCAGCTCCGTTTTTTACAAATACTTTATTCAACATCATTTGCAAACTGCAAATCATCGCCGTAAGAATCAATACAGTAGGTACGGGATACATGAAAAACTGTAAAACGAAGCTCCCGACATAATCACTAAAACCTCCCGGACGCAACATCGTATCTTTCAAATAATCAGTTGTCAACATAAATATCTGTAACCCTTCTTGATACGCGTACATCGGATTGTAGATAAACAGTGTACTCAAGATTACAAATAATCCGGTTAATATTGTCGGGTATTGATTTTTATTTATTTTCATTTCTGTTTGTTCTGTGTTTTTACGTTGTTGATTGAAAATTGCTGTGGTCTTCACGACTCTTTCAATTTTTTTTAAATCTCACTGAATAAAACGAATTAAACAAAATGTTTTACAATGAATTTCATCAAACAAATGCTACAAGTGTCGGCAAATTTTTAACAAATCCGCAAAAAATTGTTTTATTCGTAAAATTAGAATTCAACTTGTTGAATTTTAATTTATTAGTAGTGATTTAAAAATTGTTTCATTTGTTAAATTCGGTGTTAAATGAAATCGTCGTGTAGTTTCCATGTTTCCGTTTTTTTACGGCAGGCAAATATAGTGGTTTTTCTGTAAAAAAGGTTGATAAATACTCGTTCATGTCAAAATTTCTCACTAATATTGTGCTCTCAAAATTATCCGTTGATTATGAAACCCTTTTGTTTTTTACTTACACTTTTTATAATTGCAGCTTGTTCTGATGCTCATTACAATGAAATTCAAGTAGATAGCAAACCTTCTTTGTATCCCGATTATATCGATGTTACCATTCCGAAAAACATCGCACCGCTCAATTTCACTACATCGTCATACGATTCGTTGCAAGACATCTCTGCCGATATTCAATTACCCGACGGCAGTTTGTATTCTTATAACGGTGATAAGTATATTGATATCCCGGAGTCTGACTGGAAACACATCCTAACCTCTGCTGCCGGAAACGCTATCAATATTAAAGTGTCAGAAGTGAAAAACTCCAAGAAATACATCTACAAGGCTTTTACAATAAATATTGCTGATTCTGAGATAGATTCGTTTCTTAGTTACCGACTTATAGCACCCGGTTACGAGATTTTTACAAGAATGGGTATCTACTGTCGCAACCTTACCAATTTCGACCAAAACACAGTGATTGACAATCGTTTGATAAATGCCAATTGCGTCAACTGTCATTCCTTTTGCGCGGGAAATCCTCAGTACAGCTCGTTGCATATTCGTGGCGACCTCAATAGCACTGTAATCCGTAGCGGTGGAGATTTTGGCGTATATCGTGCTGTTACAGATAAATACAAATTAAACTGTGTCTACCCTTATTGGCATCCCTCAGGAAAATTTGTGGCATATTCGCAAAACAATACAATGCAGTCATTTCATGCCGGCGACCCCAACCGTGTGGAAGTTTACGACGCTCAATCCCGTGTTGTAATATATGATATCGACAACAATAAACTGTTTACCAATGATATGATAAATGATACCACAACATTTACCACCGAGCCGTCGTTTTCTCCTGACGGCAACTCGTTGTATTATACCACTTGCAAGTCAACGGATGCTAACTTGTTTACTAAAAAATTATATTACGACATCTGTAGAATTGATTTTGATGCTACAAACCGAGAATTCTCTCAAAACGTTGACACGCTTGTAAAAGTATCATCCGATTCCATGACAACAGCTTTCCCGCGCCCCTCTTACGATGGCAAATACCTGTTGTTCACAAAGTTTAATTACGGACAATTTGCAATCTGGCACAAGGAAGCCGACCTTTGGATGCTCAATCTAAAGACCAAAGAAACCTATCCTCTTACCTTGGCTAACAGTCCGGATGCAGAAAGTTATCATACATGGTCAAACAATTCAGAGTGGATAGCCTATGAGTCGCGCCGTGACGACGGATTGTACACCCGAATATATATCGCTCACATCAATTCAGAAGGTAACGCCGACAAAGCATTTCTCTTGCCGCAAAAACATCCCGATTACAATCGCAGTTTGATGTACAGTTACAATGTACCGGAGTTTTCCAAAACCGAATTTACAATCAACAAATCATTATTGGAGAGCCGGTTGAAGAGCGGTGACAAAATACAATTCGGTGATTAAGAAAAAAGAGGACTGTTTATTAATTTTAATCGCGAGTCCAGCCCTCTTAAAGTAAAACAATTTAAAATTTTTTATGCTAATGAAATGAAATATCTTGTATGTATTGTCATTATCTGTGGCAAATACAATTTGTTGTCTAAGTAAAAGGGAGCTGTTTATATAAAAAATATATCGTAATATCGCAGCCCTCTAAATAAATAGTCTACTAAATTTTATCTTGTTAAAATGGAAAAAAATCCTACAAGTTGCATTTCCCGGTAACACTTTTAGTTACCAAGAAAAAGAGGGCTGATTTTTTATTTATCGCGAGTTCAGCCCTCACATACAATTAATCGTGTTTTAATAAACAATTAAATGCAATCATTAATGAAAAAAAATCTTTCTTAAATTGTTATTCTCATTGGCAAAATACAAAACACTGTTCAAGAAAAAAGGAGGGCTGCAAAAAATTAGCGCATCACAGCCCCCTGAGCCATAGTTTATTAATCTTTTAATTAAAAAAATGAAGTAATCTTTCTTTCTTGAGTGTTGTGTCTTAAATTCAATGCCTTGTCGTAAAGACCGTTGACAACTCTGATAAAATCATCTTCCTTGCCTTCAGTAACAATATTTACGGCGTTGACATATTCTACAAATTCGTACCATGCCTTGCGTACAATATTACGTGTTTTGAGTTTTTGCCCTTTCAAAGTTTCGCAGCACTCGGCACGCTCATTATACAACACCTCATATCGTGATAAGTGTACCGAAACCTTTTTTACAAGTTTGTAGATATTCAGTCTTACCAGATATTCCGGATTTAGCGACAGCAAGTCCTTTATCAAGATGTCCATTTTTGCCATCTTAATAAAATTATTGTCCGCCTTGTGAATAACATGTTTTGCCAAAGCCTTTTGTACGGCTTCTAATTCTGCCTTATAGTTATTATACTCCATCTCCTGCGCATATCTCACAAAAGTTTTTATCCAGTAATAATTACTTAGACACTTTCGCTTCAATGCGTTGAGTTCGTCGGTAATACCATTAGGCATACGCTTTTTCATAGCCAAGATATAATCCTGACTTGCTTTTAATATTTTGCTGACCTTGTCAGCATTTACGTCTTCGGTAAGCAATTTCGTTGCTTCTCCGGCTTGTGAGATGAAGAAAATGATTTCTTTGCTCCTCAGTCTCACAAGACTTTTAAAGATTATTGTTCTCATAATTCTGTAATTTAATATTGTTGTAAAAATAATTTAATAGAGCATTTGCTCTGTATTCTTTCCGATATTTATTTATATTATAAATATCAAATTCACTACAAATATACAAAAAATAATTCAATTATGCAAATTCAACTATGTTATTTGTATACAAAATACCTATGTTTTTATGGTTATAATAGTAGATTTTTGCTCAAAAAATGTACTTAGAAGTATCTGTAGACGTGATATGTTAAAAAAGATTAAATTATAAATTTTGTCGTGACTTTCTTTGAAGTTTTTCGTATAAGATAGTAATTTTTATAAAGGTTCATCATTAAGAATGACGTTGGAAAATTACATTTTACTTGGGGTCGCGGTCATAATTCCCAGGGTAATTGCAGCCGTGACTTGATGTAATTTTTGTTTTTCCCAAGGGAATTTTTATTTTTAACCGGTGTTATCATCATAAATTCCATGGTAATTACGGTGCTGAATCTTTGTTACATATTAAATCACCTTGGTGAAAGGCGTATTGATGTGGGATAACGTGACGGGTTGCGTTGTCAAAATGTACGCAGTCTGAGGCATTGTTTAAATTATTGATAATTTTAGGTCGCTTTGGTATTAAAGAATAGTGAATTCTGATATTAATATGTTTTTCGTTCCCCATTCTTTTTTATCTTTACGGCTGAAATAAAACACTTATTATAACAATTAAAATGAAAAGATATTTCTCTTTATTAGTTGCGATGTTCGTAACTATTAGTACTTGGGGTCAGGTAGTAGATGCAATCCCGGGTCAAAAATGGCACAATTTAACTTATTTGACAGTTGTTGACGATGCAGATAATCTCATCGATGTTCTTAGTTATCTTCTTGACAGTGCCCAAACTTCTAAATCGATGTGTGTGGAAGTAGCTTCGGATTTTCAGGCAGAGAACCGTGGTCTTTGCGGTAACAAAATGGGTGTAGTGGTTCAGACTACTGTTTATAATAATCAGTTGTTTTTGAACAGAATGCCTAAATTTTCTTCGGTTTCGGGTTCTATTGATTCTAAGTACAACTCGATTCCGCAGGTACTTGATATTCGTGCCAACATCTCTTCTGATTACAGTCAGTACAGCGATGTTGTTTACGTAGCATTGTCGGCTGCAAGATTTGCCGATTACAAAGAGCAGCTCTTGACTTTTGCCGAAGGTATCAAGAAAGATGCTGATGATTTTGCGGTGTCAAGACTCTACTATTCGATTATCAGAGCTGTGTCGGTAAATATGACAGCCGGTGCTTTGATTGATGAAGAATTAGTAAAGAAAGGTGCACCTTTAACTAAGATTTTGATTGAACACGGTGAGCCGTTTAATCCTTTGCTTGTAGATTCTGAGTGTGAAAAGCTTCTCAAATCAAAAGCCTTTGATTATTCGTTTGTGAAAAACGAATGGAATACAGCAAAGTCAAAATATGTAGATATGAACGAAGCTGATACATTGAAAATCGCAGCTGAAGCCGGAAATGCTTATGCACGTTTGAGATATTATGCGATACTTAACAACAATCCGGGTGTTGCATACAAAACAGCTTTCGCCAACGAGCGTATGAAGAGTTTGGGCTTTGAACAACGTCGTATGGATTTCTATTCTTGCGCTGTTAACTATGCTCTTCAATGCAAAAATCAGGACGTGGCTCATGTTCTTATGAAAAGCAATCCTTTCGTAAAGATGGAAACCACAGGTCAGCAAAAGGTACGAGTAGGAGGTTTGTAGACCGCTTTTACATCTTTATTGAAAGAGCAATTAATATAAAGTGCGAAATTTCAACACTCATATAGTCTGTTTATAAATTATCATAGTTTTTTTAGTTGTAATGCCGGTTGGGTATTTTCCCTTAGCCGGCATTGGTTATAAATAAGGCGTCGTAATATTGAGAGTTGAAATTTTGTTATATAATTACGGTTACAATATTATTTTGATTGAAAAAGAAATTGCGATATAGTTGATACAACAATTACGATATTTGCGGAAAAATTTGATATTTTCAGTCAAAAAAAAATTGAAAAAAATAAGTAACGGTTAGTATACTATTTCAGAGGGTAAAAACCTTTGGTATTGATACACAATATTTTCCGAAAATAGTTTTAAGTAAATTTTTTATAAAAAGCGATTTAACGGAAAATTAATATATGGGTTTACCAATCAGATTATCAATAAATTACAACGATAATAAAGAAAAATTTTAGGATTTGACTAAAATTTTTTCACAAAACTTATTGATAATCCATGAAAAAACATTAACTTTGCGTCTCAAAATGTATTAATTTCAAAGATAAGAGAAATGCCTACAATTCAACAGTTAGTAAGAAAAGGTAGAAAGACCATTACTGTAAAAAGTAAGTCTCCAGCATTAGATTCTTGTCCACAGAAGAGAGGTGTATGTGTACGTGTATACACAACAACTCCTAAGAAACCTAACTCTGCAATGCGCAAAGTTGCCAGAGTAAAGCTTTCTAACTCTAAGGAAGTAAATGCTTACATCCCGGGAGAAGGACACAACTTGCAGGAACACTCAATTGTAATGGTACGTGGCGGTCGTGTTAAAGACCTCCCTGGTGTACGTTATCACATCATCCGCGGTACATTGGATACAGCAGGTGTTGCAAATCGTGGACAGCAGAGATCTAAATACGGTGCTAAGAAACCTAAGAAAAAGTAAATCATTTAATTGATTAGTTAAAAAAACAAATGAGAAAATCAAAACCAAAGAAAAGAGTGATTCTTCCAGATCCGGTTTACGGCGACGTGCTCGTAACTCGTTTTGTCAATGACATGATGTTGGATGGAAAGAAGAGTGTAGCTTTCAAAATTTTCTACAAGGCAATGGAACTCGTTGGTGAAAAAACAAAAGAAACCGGCAAAACTCCTACCGAAGTATGGAAGAAAGCTATGGAAAACATTACTCCAGACGTTGAAGTTAAGTCTCGCCGTGTAGGTGGTGCTACATTCCAAGTACCTACCGAAATCCGTGCAGACAGAAAAGAATCTATCGGCGTTAAGAACTTGATTAAATACGCTCGTCTTCGCTCTGGTCACTCTATGGCTGAAAAGCTTGCAAACGAAATCATTGCAGCATACAATGAAGAAGGTGCAGCTTTCAAGAAGAAAGAAGATACTCACAGAATGGCAGAAGCTAACAAAGCTTTCGCATTCTTCAGATTCTAAGACATTTTTTAATTTTTAAACAATTAATCTATTTAGCTGGCAAATTTAAAGAAAATGAATAACGAACTTCAGTATACGAGAAACATCGGTATTATGGCTCATATTGATGCGGGTAAAACCACAACAACTGAGCGTATTCTTTATTATACAGGTGTCACTCATAAGATGGGCGAGGTTCATGACGGAGCCGCTACAATGGATTGGATGTCGCAAGAGAAGGAGAGAGGTATAACCATCACTTCTGCCGCTATCACAGCGTATTGGAATTACAATAACATCAAACACACTGTTAATATTATCGATACTCCGGGACATGTGGATTTCACTGTTGAGGTAGAGCGTAGTCTTAGGGTGCTTGATGGTGCTGTTGCAGTATTCTGTGCTGTAGGAGGGGTGGAGCCTCAATCGGAAACTGTTTGGCATCAGGCCGATCATTATAATGTTCCTCGTGTTGCTTTTGTCAACAAGATGGACAGAATAGGTGCCGATTTTTTCTCTGTAGTTCAGGAAATTGAAGATAAATTGGGTGCTAACCCGATTCCGGTTCAGATTCCTATCGGCTCGGAGGACAAGTTTGTCGGTATTATCGACCTTATTGAGATGTCAGCCTATGTTTGGGATTCTGATGATCAGGGTATGACTTTCGTTAAGAAGGAAATTCCTGCTGATTTGGCTGACCAAGCTCAGGAGTGGCATGACAAGATGCTTGAAAAGTGTGCTGATTTGGGCGATGACGCTTTCCTGGAGAAGTATCTTGAGGACAGTAGCAAGATATCTGAAGAGGATATTAAGGCTGTTCTTCGTAAAGCAACGGTGTCTGAAAAAGCGGTACCTGTTCTTTGTGGCTCGTCGCTTAGAAACAAGGGGGTACAGAAACTTTTGGATGCCATTGTCGCTTATTTGCCAAGTCCTTTGGATATGGGCGAGGTGAAGGGTGCTGACCCTGAAAATCCTGATGAAGTATTGGTTAGAAAGCCGGATAATAAGGAGCCTTTTGCTGCTTTGGCTTTCAAGATTGCCGTTGACCCGTTTGTGGGTAAATTGGTATACATCAGAGTATATTCAGGTACACTCAAAGCCGGCGAACAAGTATTCAATGTACGTACAGGCAGAAAAGAGAGAATTACAAATCTTTACCGTATGCATTCCAACAAGGAGCAGGCTATCGACTTTGTTGAGGCCGGTGATATTTGTGGAGCTGCCGGATTCAAGGATATCCGAACCGGAGATTCTTTGACCGACCAGAAGCATCCGATAATATTTGAAAGTATTGATTTTCCGGATCCTGTTATTGGCGTGGCAATTGAGCCTAAAACTCAAGCCGACCTTGAAAAACTTGATGTTGCGCTCGCAAAACTTAGTGAGGAAGACCCGACTTTCAAAGTTGAAACAGACTCTGAAACAGGTCAGACAATCATGAGGGGTATGGGAGAGCTTCACCTCGAAATTCTTATAGACCGTCTTAAGAGGGAATATAAGATAGAGGTATCGCAAGGAAAGCCTCAGGTAACTTACAAAGAGGTGATTACCAAAACAGTGGAACATCACGAAGTCTTTAAGAGACAGACTGGTGGTAAAGGCAAGTTTGCCGATATCGTTGTTAAAGTATCGCCGTCGGAAGAAGGAGCTACCGGACTTACGTTTATCAATAGCATCAAAGGCGGAGTGATTCCGAAAGAATTCATTCAAGCTGTTGAGAAGGGTTTCCAAGAAGCCATGAACAACGGACCTTTGGGCGGTTTCAAGATGCAAAGTCTCACCGTTGAACTTGTCGACGGTAGTTTTCATAGCGTAGATTCAGACGCTTTGTCGTTTGAAATTGCAGCAAAACAGGCTTTTAGAGCTGCAACAGAGAATGCAAAAGCTATATTATTGGAACCTGTGATGGAACTTACAGTAGATACACCTGACGAGTATATGGGTGACGTAATTTCCGACATTAACAAACGCAGGGGTAATGTTATAAGCACTGATTCAAAAGCCAAAGTAAAGATTATCAAGGCGGTGGTTCCGTTGGCGGAGACATTCGGATATGTTACTGTTTTGCGCACTTTAACATCAGGCCGTGCACTTTCGTCGCTGCAATTTAAGGAATACCAACCGGTACCTCCTCAAATCTCGCAGGGTATCATCGACCAGATAAAAGGTAAAATTACATTTATTGACCAATTATAAATAATTAAAACGGTATCATGAGTCAAAAGATTCGTATCAAATTAAAATCTTACGATCATAACTTGGTTGATAATTCTGCTGAAAAGATCGTTAAAACTGTAAAGGCTACAGGTGCTGTTGTCAGCGGTCCTATTCCATTGCCAACACACAAGAGAATCTTCACAGTTAACAGATCTACTTTTGTTAACAAAAAATCAAGAGAGCAGTTTCAATTATCATCATTCAAGAGATTGATTGACATCTACAGCTCAACCTCAAAGACAGTTGACGCCTTGATGAAGCTTGAATTGCCAAGCGGTGTAGCAGTAGAAATTAAGGTTTGATAATTTGAAAATCAACAAAAGAAATTAATTTTTTTAAACAGTTTACCTCTTTCGGCCGAGCCCGTTAAGTAAACAAAAACAAATTCTATTAAAATGTCAGGAATAATAGGAAAAAAAGTAGGCATGACCTCTGTATTCAATGAAAACGGTGTTAATGTACCAGTTACAGTAATTGAAGCAGGTCCATGTGTAGTTACTCAGGTTAAGACTGAAGAAACAGACGGATACAATGCTATCCAGCTTGCTTTTGATGACAAGAAAGAAAAGAATACATCAAAAGCCGAAATGGGACACTTCAAAAAAGCCAATACTACACCAAAAACAAAAGTTCACGAGTTCAAAAACATCAACGTAGACGTAAAATTAGGTGACGTTGTAACTGTAGAATCTTTGAACGATGTACATTTTGTAGACATTAGTGGTATTTCCAAAGGTAAAGGTTACCAAGGTCCGGTAAAACGTTATCATTTTAATGGTGTCGGCGGAACATCACACGGTCAGCACAACAGATTGAGAGCACCGGGATCTTTGGGTGCATCTTCATACCCGTCAAAAGTGTTCAAGGGTATGCGTATGGCAGGTCGTACAGGTGGCGACAAAATTAAAGTTCGCAACTTGGAAATCGTAAAAATTATCGCTGAACACAACTTAGTATTAGTAAAAGGTGCTGTACCAGGCCCTAAAGGTTCATATTTAATTATCGAAGACTAATGGAAATATCAGTATTAAACATAAACGGAACTGAAACTGGCAAGAAAATCACTTTGTCAGATAGCATTTTCGCAGTTGACACCAATGATCACGCAATGTATCTTGATGTTAAACGTTATTTAGCAGCTCAGAGACAAGGTACTGCCAAAGCCAAAGAAAGAAGCGAAATGTCAGGCTCTACCCGCAAGTTGAAAAAACAGAAAGGTACAGGTGGTGCACGTCAGGGTGATGTTAATTCTCCTTTGTTGGTAGGCGGTGCAAGAGTATTCGGACCGAAACCACGTGATTACAGTTTCAAATTGAACAAGAAAGTCAAAGTATTGGCAAGAAAGTCAGCTTTGACCTATAAAGCAAAGGATGCACAAATCATCGTTGTAGAAGACTTTACATTTGACACTCCAAAAACCAAGAATTTTGTTGCATTGAAAACAAATCTTAAAATTAACGATAAAAAATCGTTATTGGTTTTGTCAAACGAAAATAAAAACGTATATTTGTCGTCAAGAAATTTGGAGAAATCCAAAATTACAACTGCCAATAAGTTAACTACTTACGATGTACTTGATGCTCAGTCATTGGTATTCACAGAAAGTGCAGTTGAGGCTTTGAACAAGATTTTCGAAAATAAATAAGGGAAAATATAATGGAAATCATTGAAAAACCTATTGTAACAGAGAAATTTACTGCGCTTGCTTCACGTACAGTAAGAACTGGTAAGAAAACTTATATCAAACGCGAAAAAGGAACTCGCAAAAAAGGCGAGCACAGAACAATCGCTACTGATACCAGAAGCACCAGAAATATTGCGCAATTTGCATTCATCGTTAATCCTAACGCTAACAAGATTCAGATCAAACAAGCGGTAGAAGAAGCGTATGGTGTTACTGTAGTGGCAGTTAATACTATGAAATATGCTGGCAAAACAAAAGCCCGCATGACAAAAGCCGGCTATATTGTTGGCAAAACTAAAACTTACAAAAAAGCTATTGTCACTTTGAAAGAGGGTGATAATATTGATTTTTATAGCAATATCTAACCAAAATGGCAGTAAGAATATTTAAACCGACTACTCCGGGACAAAGAGGAAAAGTATTAAGTACTTTTGAAGAGATCACAGCTTCCAAACCTGAAAAATCACTTACCTACGGTCGTGCTAAAACAGGTGGACGTAACAATACCGGTAAAATGACTGTTCGCTACATCGGTGGCGGTCACAAACAGAAATACAGATGCGTAGATTTCTGGCGTGATAAAGACGGTGTTCCCGGTACAGTAAAAACAGTTGAATATGACCCGAACCGCACAGCAAGAATCGCTTTGGTTTATTACGCTGACGGTGAAAAGAGATATATCGTTGCTCCTAACGGTATTCAAGTAGGTCAGAAGATTGAATCAGGTAAAGGTGCGGCTCCAGAAATTGGAAATGCATTGTTCTTGTCAGATATTCCATTGGGAACAATTATTCACAACATCGAATTGCGCCCAGGTGAAGGTGCTAAGATGGCAAGAAGTGCAGGTTCTTATGCTCAGCTTACTGCAAGAGATGGTAAATATGCAGTTGTAAAACTTCCTTCTGGTGAAACAAGAATGATCCTTGTAACTTGTAAAGCTACAATCGGAAGTGTTTCTAACGGCGACCATGAACTTGAGAAAAGCGGAAAGGCAGGTAGATCACGTTGGATGGGTAGAAGACCACACAACAGAGGTGTTGTTATGAACCCAGTAGATCACCCAATGGGTGGTGGTGAAGGACGCGCTTCAGGAGGTCACCCAAGATCACGCAAAGGCTTGCTTGCTAAGGGCTACAAGACACGTAGACCTAAGAAACTTTCAAACAAGTTTATCATAGAAAGAAGAAACAAATAATTAATGCATATTTAGTAAATTATGAGTCGTTCAATTAAAAAAGGCCCTTTCATCGATTACAAACTTGAGAAAAAAGTTCTTGCTATGAACGAATCTGGCAAGAAATCAGTTATCAAATCATGGGCAAGAGCCTCAGTAATTTCTCCTGACTTTGTAGGTCATACAATTGCTCTTCATAACGGAAACAAATTTATTCCTGTTTACGTTACAGAGAATATGGTAGGACACAAATTAGGTGAATTCGCACCGACCCGTATCTTCAAAGGTCACGGCGGTAATAAGAAATAATTATAGACCATTTAAAATTTAATACACAAAATGGCTGAAGAAACAAAGCATAGAACCAAGAAAAAAGAAAGAGCAGCAAAATTGAAAGCGCAAAAGAAAGATGTTGCGTTTGCAGTTTTGAGAAATAACCCTACTTCTCCCAGAAAAATGCGTCTTGTAGCTGGCTTGATTAGAAATCAGAATGTTACAAAAGCTTTGGATATTTTGCAATTTTCTCCACAAGAAGCAGCTATTAAGTTGAGAAAACTTTTGCAGTCTGCTATTGCAAACTGGACAAGCAAAAATGAAGGCGCTCAGATTGAAGATGCAGATCTTATCGTAAAAGAAGTTCGCGTAGACGGCGCCAGAATGTTGAAAAGACTTCGTCCGGCTCCTCAAGGCAGAGCTTACAGAGTAAGAAAAAGATCTAATCATGTTACTATAGTTTTAGGTAATAAAGAAAACACAGAAAAATAATGGGACAGAAGACTAATCCGATCAGTAACAGATTGGGAATTATCAAAGGTTGGGATTCAGAATGGTTTGATCCAAAAAACTATTCTGAGAAAATAGTTGAAGACGATAAGATTCGTAAATATCTTAATGTTCGTCTTGCAAAGGCTAGTATCTCAAAAATTATTATTCAGAGAACACTTAAACTTATTACTGTTACAGTAAATACAGCTCGTCCGGGTATCATCATTGGTAAGGGCGGTCAAGAAGTTGACAAGATTAAAGAAGAATTAAGAAACATTACAAAGAAGGACGTTCAGATTAATATTCTTGAAATCAAACGTCCGGAATTAGATGCTGTAATCGTTGCTAATAACGTTGCTCGTCAAATCGAAGGTAAGATTGCTTACCGTCGTGCTATCAAGATGGCTGTAGCTTCTACCATGAGAATGGGAGCTGAAGGCGTTAAGTTCGTTATTTCAGGCCGTTTGAACGGTGCCGAAATGGCTCGTACTGAAGCTTTCAAGGAAGGTAGAATTCCTTTGCATACTCTTAGAGCTGACATCGATTATGCTTTGGCAGTTGCTAATACAAAAGTAGGTGCTGTTGGTATTAAGGTATGGATTTGCAAGGGTGAAGTTTACGGAAAGAGAGATCTTTCTAATAACGTTACCGTTAAGCAACAGAAAAAAGGTAATTTTAATAAGCAAAGAAGACAGAAGTAGTTCTAATCATTTAAATTTGTAAAAAGAAAATGTTACAGCCAAAAAGAACGAAATTCAGAAAAATGCAGAAAGGCCGCATGAGAGGTCTTGCCCAAAGAGGTCATGACATCGCATTCGGTTCATTCGCTTTGAAAGCATTGGAAAATTTCTGGATTACAGGACGTCAAATAGAAGCTGCCCGTCAGGCAATTTCACGTTATATGCAACGTGAAGGTCAAATTTGGATTAGAATTTTCCCTGACAAGCCAGTAACAAAGAAACCTGCTGAAGTACGTATGGGTAAAGGTAAAGGTCAACCAGAATACTTCGTAGCTCCGGTTACACCAGGCAGAATTATGTTTGAAGCAGACGGTGTTCCTTACGAAATCGCTAAAGAAGCTTTTCGTTTGGCAGCTCAGAAACTTCCAATTAAAACAAAATTTGTCGTAAGACGCGATTATGTCAACCCTTCATCATCTAACGAATAATGAAAAGTTCAGTACAAAATAAAGAAATAAAAGAATTGACTACCGCTGAATTGGAAGAGAAGTTGAAAGCAGCTGTTGCTGATTATTCAAAGAAGAAACTCAATCACGCTATCACTCCTTTGGAGAGCCCAATTCAGATACGTGACAGTAGAAAATATATTGCAAGACTCAAAACTGAGTTGAGCAATAGAAGAATTAATAACGCTCAATAATTTTGATTAACAATGGAAGAAGTTAAAGAAGAAGTTAAGCGTAACTTTAGAAAGGTACGTATCGGCGTGGTAGTAAGCAACAAGATGGAGAAATCTATCGTAGTTGAGGTTCATAGAAAAATGAGACATCCTAAGTACGGTAAATTTATTCAACGTACTAAGAAGTTTATTGCACACGATGAGAAAAACGAATGCAATATTGGCGATACAGTAAAAATTATGGAAACTCGCCCATTGAGCAAACGTAAAAACTGGAGATTGGTAGAAATCGTAGAAAAAGCTAAATAATTATTATGATACAGCAAGAATCTAGAATGACTGTAGCTGACAACAGCGGCGCAAAAGAAGTACTCTGTATTCGTGTTCTCGGCGGTACAGGTCGCAGATACGCTTCTGTTGGCGACAAGGTGGTCGTAACTGTTAAGAGCGCAATCCCTTCAGGTGATGTAAAGAAGGGTACAGTATCAAAGGCAGTTGTCGTACGCACCAACAAAGAAATCCGTAGAGCAGACGGCTCTTACATCCGTTTTGATGATAATGCCGTTGTATTGCTCAACAATCAGGGAGAATTGAGAGGAACTCGTATTTTTGGTCCTGTTGCCCGTGAGCTTCGTGCCAACTATATGAAAATCGTTTCATTAGCTCCAGAAGTTTTGTAATTTTTTAAAAGCATTTTTAAGACAAAATGAAATTGCACATTAAAAAAGGAGACACAGTAATTGTTAACTCTGGCGACTGCAGAGGTCAAAAGGGAACAGTTTTGGAAGTCCTCGTTAAGAAAAATCGTGCTATTGTTGAAGGTATCAACATGGTTTCTAAGGCTACAAAACCTTCTGCTCAAAACAATGAAGGTGGTTTTGTAAAGAAAGAGGCTTCTATTCACATCTCTAACCTTATGTTGATTTGTCCTGAGACTGGCAAACCTACTCGTATCGGCAGAAAAATCGAGACCATTAACGGTGTTGCAAGATTAGTACGTTATTCAAAAAAATCTAAAGACAAAAAGGAGATAAAGTAAAATGCAATACGTACCATCTTTAAAGACTAAGTATAAGGAAGAGGTTGTTCCTGCCCTTATGAAAGAATTCGGCTATAAGAGCGTTATGCAGGCTCCTAAATTGGTTAAGATTGTTGTTAACCAAGGTATTGGTGACGCTACAGCTGACAAAAAGATTGTTGATAACTCTATAGCTGAGATCACTGCTATCACCGGTCAGAAACCGGTTGCTACTCTCTCTAGGAAAGATATTTCTAACTTCCGTTTGAGAAAGGGTATGCCGATTGGTGTAATGGTAACACTTCGCCACGACCGTATGTATGAATTCTTGGAAAGATTGATCGCTATCTCTCTTCCTCGTATTCGTGACTTCAACGGTATCAGCGGTAAGTTTGATGGAAGAGGTAACTATACTCTTGGTATCAAAGAGCAAATCATTTTCCCGGAAATTGATATTGACAAAGTAAGCAAAATCCAAGGTATGAATATCACTTTTGTTACAACAGCTAACACTGACGAAGAAGGATTCAAGTTGTTGCAAAATTTTGGTTTACCATTCAAAAAGTAATTAAAACAATGGCAAAGGAATCAATGAAGGCACGCGAAGTTAAGCGTGCAAAACTTATAGCTAAATACGCTGCTAAGAGAGCTCAGTTGAAGAAAGACGGCGATTATGTTGGCTTGCAGAAGCTTCCAAAGAACTCTAATCCTATTAGACTTCACAATCGTTGCAAACTCACCGGCAGACCTAAGGGTTATATGAGATTGTTCGGTATCAGCCGTATTCAATTCCGTGAAATGGCTTCTAACGGTCTCTTACCAGGCGTTAAGAAAGCAAGTTGGTAAAACTTATATTTAAAGAATAGAAGAAAATGACAGATGTTATTGCAGATTTCTTGACTCGCATTAGAAACGCCGTGATGGCAAGACACAGAATTGTTGAAGTGCCGGCAAACAAAGTTAAGAAGGAAATCACTAAAATACTTTTCCAAAAAGGTTATATTCTCAGCTACAAGTTTGATGATGAAAATAGAACCATCAAAATAGCTTTGAAATACAATCCTCAAACTAAGGCATCAGCTATTCAGAGCATCACCAGAGTTTCTACTCCTGGTTTGCGTAAATACGAAGGTTGCAAAGAATTGCCAAGAGTTCTTAATGGCTTGGGTATTGCAATCGTTTCTACTTCAAAAGGTATTATGACCGACAAAGAAGCTAGAGTTCAAAATGTCGGTGGAGAAGTAATTTGTTACGTTTATTAATAAATTAGGTATATAAAATGTCAAGAATTGGAAAATTGCCTATTCAGATTCCAGCAGGAGTACAGGTAACCGTAGACGACAAAAATCATTCAATCGTCGTTAAAGGCAAGCTTGGTGAATTGAGGCAGAAAGTAAATCCTGATATTAAGGTAGAAGTTGAGGAAAATACTCTCAAGGTTTCTCGTCCTTCAGATGACAAAATGCACAGATCATTGCATGGTCTTTACAGAGCGTTGATCGCTAATATGGTTAAGGGCGTTAGCGAAGGATTTACAATTAAACAAGAAATGGTCGGCGTTGGTTATAGAGCTACTTCTCAAGGTCAATTGCTTGATATTTCTGTAGGTTATTCACACAACATCCTTATGGAACTTCCGGAAGAAGTAAAAGTAAGTGTTGTACAAGAAAAACGTGCTAATCCGATTATTACTCTCACAAGTTGTGACAAACAACTATTGGGACAAGTTGCAGCAAAGATTCGTTCTTTCCGCGCACCAGAACCTTACAAAGGCAAAGGTATTAAGTTTGTGGGCGAAGTACTTCGCAGAAAAGCTGGTAAAACAGCTTCTTCTTCTAAGTAATAATCGAGCTTATTTAATTTTTAAAATTATTCAAAAATGGCTTTATCTAAGCAGGAAAGAAGACAAAGAATTAAATACCGTATCCGCAAGAAATTCTTCGGTACTAATGAGCGTCCAAGACTTTGCGTATACAGAAGTAATAAGAACATCTTTGCACAATTAATTGACGATGTCAACAACAAGACATTGGTCGCAACCTCTTCAAGAGTAAAAGAAATTTCTGAACAGAAGGTTAACAAAGTTGAGCAGGCTCGTTTGGTTGGAAAGGCTATTGCTGACAAAGCTAAGGCTGCTGGTTTCAATAATGTTGTTTTTGATAGAAATGGTTATCTCTATCATGGCAGAATCAAATCTTTGGCTGATGCTGCTCGCGAAGGCGGTTTAAATTTTTAAGTAAATTATGTTAACACAAGGTATTAGAAAAGTTAAAACTAACGATTTGGAGCTTAAAGATAGACTTGTAGCTATCAATCGTGTTACAAAGGTTACAAAAGGTGGTCGTACTTTCACTTTTGCAGCTATCGTAGTTGTTGGTAACGAAAACGGTGTTGTAGGTTATGGCCTCGGCAAAGCTAACGAAGTAACAACTGCTATCGCTAAAGGTGTTGAGGATGCTAAGAAAAACCTTATCCGTGTTCCTGTTTACAAAGGAACTATTCCTCACGAGCAAATTGCTAAATTCGGCGGTGCTAACGTATTGTTGAAACCTGCATCTAGCGGTACTGGTGTTAAAGCCGGTGGTGCTATGCGTGCTGTTTTGGAAAGCGTTGGTGTTAAAGACGTTTTGGCTAAGTCTAAAGGCTCTTCTAACCCTCACAACCTTGTAAAGGCTACTTTCAAGGCTCTTTCTATGTTGAGAGACGCTCAGACTGTTTCTCAATACAGAGGTGTAGATGTCAACACAGTATTTAACGGTTAATTATTTAATTTTTTAACTGCAATGAAAATAAAAGTAACTCAGGTCCGCAGCAAAATCGGCTGGCCAAAAGATCAGAAGGCTACTTTGGAATCTTTAGGTCTTAAGAAGATCGGACAAAGTGTCGTACTTGAAGATAATCCTTGCAACAAGGGTAGAATTTACAAAGTAAGACACCTTCTGAAAATTGAGAATATTAACGAATAATATTAAGGTATTATAAATCATGGACTTGTCACAATTAAGACCGGCCAAAGGCTCTACTAAAAACAAGAAGAGACTTGGTAGAGGTCAAGGATCTGGCTGGGGCGGTACCTCTACAAGAGGTCACAAAGGTGCTAAATCTCGCTCTGGTTATTCTCATAAAGTAGGTTTTGAAGGTGGTCAAATGCCTCTTCAAAGACGTGTTCCTAAATTCGGTTTCAACAACGTTAATAGAGTTGAATATAGAGTAATCAACATTTCTGATCTTGAAAACCTCGCTAACAAATTGAATATCTCTGATATCAATCCTGAGGTTCTTAAAAAAGAAGGCTTGATTTCTAAAAATGACATTGTAAAAGTTTTAGGTAACGGCAAGCTTACTAAAAAACTTAATGTTACTGCTAATGCTTTTTCAAAGTCAGCTAAAGCAGCAATCGAAGCTTTGAACGGAACTGTTAATACGTTGTAAATTTCAATTTGATGAAAAACTTTATTCAGACACTTACAAACATTTGGAGAATAGAGGATCTTCGCAATAGAATTCTTGCTACGTTAGCATTAGTTCTTGTATACCGTGTTGGAGCGCACATCGTGCTCCCCGGTATTGATCCTAATCAGATCGCCGCTCTCGCAGATCAAACTAAAGACGGCATCATGTCTCTTCTCAATATGTTTTCCGGTGGTGCTTTTGCCAATGCTTCTATTTTTGCTCTTGGTATTATGCCTTATATTACGGCATCTATCATCGTGCAACTTTTAGGTATGGCAGTACCATATTTCCAAAAACTTCAGCGCGAAGGCGAAAGCGGACGACGCAAAATCAATCGTATCATCCGACTCCTTACTGTCGGGGTATTGTTTGTTCAAGCTCCAAGTTATTTGATTAACTTGGGTTATCAGCTTCCTGAGTCAGCTTTCTTGGCGAAAGGTTTTTGGGGATTTACCTTGCCTTCAGTAATTATACTTACGGCTGGTACCATGTTTATTATGTGGCTGGGTGAACGTATCACGGATAAAGGTATTGGAAACGGTATTTCACTCTTGATTATGATTGGTATTATCGCAAGATTCCCGTTTGCTCTTGGTGCAGAAGTTGCTTCTAAATTTACTGAGGCTAACGCGGGCGGTGCTATCGCATTAATCGCTGAGATCGTAATGCTTCTCTTGGTGTTTGTCGTTTCTATTCTTCTTGTACAAGGTACACGTAAAATTCCTGTACAATATGCAAAGAGAATTATTGGAAATAAACAATACGGCGGCGTAAGACAGTATATTCCTCTCAAGGTGAATGCTGCCGGCGTAATGCCTATCATTTTTGCGCAAGCATTGATGTTTATTCCTCTTATGTTTACCCATTTTAACACCGAAGCTACCAGTTCTTTTGCTACTGCTTTTGCAGATTTCACTGGTTTCTGGTACAATTTCGTATTCGCATTGTTGGTAGTAGTATTTACATATTTCTATACAGCAATTACTTTTAGCCCACAACAAATGGCTGACGATATGAAAAAGAGAGGTGGTTATATTCCGGGAGTAAAACCAGGTAAAAAAACAGTAGAATTCCTTGATGATATTATGTCAAGAATCACATTGCCGGGTTCAATATTCCTCGCATTTATAGCTATTCTTCCGGTGTTCGCTATCCTTTGTGGTATCAACAATCAGTTCGCACAGTTTTACGGTGGTACTTCATTGTTGATTATGGTAGGTGTAATACTTGATACATTGCAACAGATTGAGTCACATCTTTTGATGAGACACTATGACGGATTGATGAAATCCGGCAGAATTAAAGGACGTACTGGATCTGTAGCAGCTTTGTAAGTATAAAAATCCTAATAGATTTTTGCAAAGTTTATATAAGAAGGTATTCAATAACAGTTGATTCTTCGGTTCGGAACTAAATTTCAAGTGCCGGAGAATCAATCTGTTTAAAAACCAATGAGAGGTTTTTCTTCTTTTACTTAAATCAATTGGTAATAGGAAAATAAATCAAAAACTCATTGAGGCATAAATCAATATTATTTGAAAAAAATAAAAAAACCTTCCAATAAGTTTTGCAATTAAGTGATAATATATTAATTTTGCCGCTTGAAAAATCGTGAGATTTGTTGAGTGGACTTTTTATGTGTCTATAAGTTAATATATTATCAACAAAATCAACGGTTGGTTAATAAATTGAAATAGAGATTCGAAAGATCTAACAAACAAACAATGTCAAAACAAGCCTCGATAGAGAAAGATGGTAAAATTACCGAAGCATTGTCGAATGCGATGTTTCGTGTAGAGTTGGAAAATGGACATGAGATAATTGCCCATATTTCAGGAAAAATGCGTCAGCACTATATTAGAATATTGCCTGGCGACAGAGTAAAAGTTGAAATGTCCCCTTACGATTTGACTAAGGGTCGAATATCTTTTAGGTATAAATAAAACATTATAAAATAAAATGAGAGTAAGAACATCTGTTAAAAAAAGATCAGCTGATTGCAAAGTTGTTAGAAGAAAAGGTAGAGTTTACATTATTTGTAAATCAAATCCTAAATTTAAACAACGTCAAGGTTAATTTTTTTTAAAATTATTTTGTGATTGAAATATAATTACTATTTTTGCAGTCACAATAATAACAAGAACAAATTCTGTAAATAATAATAAACAATGGCTAGAATTGTTGGTGTAGATTTACCAAAAAACAAACGTGGTGAAATTGGTCTTACCTATATTTATGGTATTGGTCGCCAGAGAGCAAATCAAATTCTTGCAGAAGCTGGCATAGATAAAGATATCAAAGTACAGGATTGGAATGATGATCAAGTTGCTAAAATTCGTCAGATTATCAATGACAACTTCAAAGTAGAAGGCGAATTGCGTTCTGAAGTTTCTATGAACATCAAACGTCTTATGGATATTGGATGTTACAGAGGAATCCGTCATCGTCTTGGTCTTCCTGTAAGAGGTCAAAAAACCAAAAACAACGCACGTACACGCAAGGGTAAGAAAAAGACCGTTGCAAATAAGAAGAAAGCTACTAAATAACATTTAATTTAGAAAATGGCACAAAAAAGTAAAGTAACGAGAAAGAGAGTTGTTAAAGTTGATGCTGTGGGCGAGGCTCACATCCATTCTTCATTCAACAATATTATAATCTCTTTGACCAACGCTTCGGGGGAAGTTATATCTTGGGCATCTGCCGGTAAGATGGGCTTCAAAGGTTCTAAAAAGAACACTCCCTATGCAGCGCAATTGGCAGCTGATGAATGCTCTAAGACTGCCTACGAATTAGGACTCCGCAAAGTCAAAGTATACGTATCTGGTCCTGGTAACGGCCGCGAAGCTGCTATCCGTTCTATTCATACTTCTGGCGTTGAGGTTGTTGAAATTATTGATGTAACTCCATTACCTCACAACGGCTGCCGTCCAGCTAAGAGAAGAAGAGTTTAATTTTTGTACTTGTTAAAATTATAATATAAAATGGCAAGGTATACTGGTCCTAAATCAAAAATCGCTAGAAAGTTTGGCGAACCAATCTTTGGTACAGATAAATATCTCGATAGAAAAGGTTATCCTCCAGGACAACACGGATTGGAAAAGAAACGTAAAAAGATGTCGGAATACGGCACTCAGCTCAAAGAAAAACAGAAAGCTAAATATACTTACGGTCTTTTGGAACGTCAATTCTCAAATCTTTTCCGTAAAGCTAACAAAGCAGAAGGCGTAACCGGTGAAGTTCTTCTTCAACTTCTCGAAAGCCGTCTCGATAACGTAGTTTACAGATTGGGAATTGCTCCTACACGTCCTGCTGCTCGTCAGCTTGTTAACCACAAGCACATCACTGTTAACGGTAAAGTTTGCGGTATTGCTTCTTACCATGTTAAAGTTGGCGATATCATCGGTGTAAGAGAAAAATCTAAATCTCTCGAAGTTATCCAAAATTCTTTGCAAGGTGCTAACAGATCTCGTTTCAACTGGTTGGAATGGGACAACAACACTCTTTCAGGAAAATTTATGAATGTTCCAGCTCGTGAGGACATCCCTGAAAACATCAAGGAACAACTCATAGTTGAACTTTATTCTAAATAATCTTTTATTTGGCCTCACACAGTATTATATTTTTCGTATGTTACTGTGTGTCGCCTTATATTTTTACCGGAAAAAAAACATATAAATAAATTCAAATGGCAATATTAGCTTTTCAAAAGCCCGACAAGGTAGTAATGTTGGAGTCAGACGATAAGTATGGTAAATTCGAATTTCGTCCTCTCGAACCTGGTTTTGGTATTACAATTGGTAATGCGCTCAGACGTATACTCCTTTCTTCATTGGAAGGATTTGCCATAACCTCTATCCATATCGAGGGCGTTGACCACGAGTTTTCTACTATTCCGGGCGTTATTGAGGATTTAGTTGAGATTATTCTGAATATCAAAAAAATCCGTTTCAAACAGATAGTTGACGGGCAAGATTTTGAAAAGGCGGTTATCACTATCAGCGGTCAGGAACAGTTCAAAGCTGGTGACATCGAGAAATTCCTTACTAATTTCAAGATTCTAAACCCTGAGCAAGTTGTTTGTAATCTCGATCCTGCTACTAAGTTGACAATGGAAATCACTATCAACAAGGGGAGAGGCTATATCCCTGCAGATGAGAACAAAGTTGCTGACAGCGAAATCGGTGTCATTGCTGTTGATTCAATTTATACTCCTATCAGAAACGTTAAATACGTTACTGAAAACTATAGAGTGGAACAGAAGACCGATTATGAAAAGTTGGTTATCGAAATTCAGACTGACGGTTCAATTCATCCGAAAGAGGCCCTCAAAGAAGCTGCTAAGATTCTTATCCAGCACTTTATGTTGTTCTCTGATGAAAAGATTACTCTCGATTCTACTGAACAAGCCGGTGGTGAAGAATTTGATGAACAAATCTTACACATGCGTCAACTTTTGAAAACAAAACTTGTTGACCTCGATTTGTCTGTCAGAGCTCTTAACTGCTTGAAAGCTGCTGATGTCGAGACTCTCGCTGAATTGGTGGTATTCAACAAAAACGACTTATTAAAGTTCCGCAACTTCGGTAAAAAATCTCTTACTGAAATCGATGATCTCCTTGCTAACTTGGATTTGAGTTTCGGTATGGATATTTCTAAATACAAACTTGATAAAGATTAATCATTTTGCGGCGTGAAGCCGCGACAAATTATAAAACAATGAGACATAGAGACAAAATCAACCATTTAGGTAGAACTTACGGTCATAGAAAGTCTATGCTTACTAATATGGCCATCTCTTTGATTATGTCTGTTAACAAGACTAAAGATAAGAGAATTCACACTACCGTGGCTAAAGCTAAAGTGCTCCGCACTTTCATTGAACCTATCCTTACCGCATCTAAAGCTGAGCTCATCTATGCTGACTCTAAAGCTAAGGATGACGCAGAAAAGGAAGCGTTTAAAGTAAAACGTATGGCTAACCACAGACTTATCTTCTCTAAGTTGCAAGATAAGGAAGCAGTTAAAGTGCTTTACTCTACTATCACTCCTAAAATCGTAGATCGTCAAGGTGGTTATACTCGCATCCTCAAGACTGGTTTCCGTCTTGGTGACAATGCTAAAACTTGTTTTATCGAACTCGTAGACTTCAACGAAACTTACACTCAGAACAAGAAAGGTGCTGCTAAACCGGCTGCTAAAACTACTCGTCGTTCTCGTAAGAAAAAAACTGAAGCTGCTCCTGCTGCTGAAGCTAAAGCTGAATAATCTACTCGATGATTCAATTTATATAAATGAAAGACCGGATATTATTCTAAATATATCCGGTCTTTTGTTTTTTTATTCTGATTTTTTATCTGTATTTGGATTTATCTCGTTTGAAATTATTAGGACGGACACTTATATCCTCTAAATTTTTACAATTATGGCATTTGACTTATCAAAAATCAAAAACTTTGACGATGTTTTGGATAATCTCCCATTCTTATCACAAAATGACCTCAAAGAACTACGAGAAAGGGGCGTTTATAAACCTCTTAATGTAGAAGACCCAGACATCGACAATATCATTTCCGACGAGGATGTAGCAAATAATTATAAAAATTTGCCAGATTGGGATTAGGATGTCTTTTTAAGACTTACTCTCCTTCTCTTTGATAATACCTTTTATTTTTAAATTAACATCTGTTCCATGATAAAAGGTATGTAGTGGCTAACCTATGTGTCCGTATTAAGAAAAGATATATATTGTTTGGTGCTTCTATCCGGGAAATATTATATCCCTATAAAATATCAAAGGCTGCCGGTGGCAGCCTTGATTGTTGTTATTCTATATTTGAAATAGAAAATACTTCCCTTTTAGTTAATTCTAAGTTGTATTTGTATTCAAAATAATTGTTGTCGTTTATTATTGTGATTTATCTAAATTACCATTAATTAATATTTCGTATTTTATTATTTAATCCTAATAACTTGTTACAAGATTACCAATATTTGTTTTCCCCTTATTTTT
This sequence comes from Bacteroidales bacterium, assembly GCA_017541145.1. Lineage (GTDB taxonomy): Bacteria > Bacteroidota > Bacteroidia > Bacteroidales > UBA3824 > UBA3824. The sequence goes on from JAFXZT010000156.1 coordinate 106,336, forward strand.
GTTATTACTTTTGTTGTATTTCCTATTTCTATTGATAAGATGTTTTTTTTTAGTTTTTCCATAAAAAAATTTTCATTTTTTTTGTTAATTGTCCGAAATAATCGATAATTCCCGACAATAAATATATATATCGATGTCAAAAAAGTCGCCTTGGGGAAGTGTTATAGCTGATAATTGTTTCTCTTTCCATTTGTTGCTTTTCCCAACAAATACATGAAATTTGGTAAAAGATTTAAAATTGTCTTTCATTCCATAGAATTTGATTTTGTCGGGTGATTTTTATTTATTTAAAATAATTGTTTGCATTTGGAAAAAATATTTCTGTATACGGTCTTCGTCGTATTGTTTATTTATTTATTGACAAAATTACATTCTTTTTGATTTATTTGAAATTATCATTGCATTCCGTAGAGACGTTGTGTACAACGTCTCAAAATAAACGTGTAAAATAAAATATCAAATAATTAACGGTTAGACGTTGTACACAACGTCTCTACAGGCATTGAACGAATTGCGCATTATTATTGAATGGATTGTGCATTATCATTGAATGGATTGTGCATTATCATTGAATGGATTGTACATTATCATTGACCGGATTGCGCATTATCATTGCATTCTGTAGAGACGTTGCGTGCAACGTCTCAAAATAAACGTGTAAAAAAAATTATCGAATAATTAACGGTTAGACGTTGTACACAACGTCTCTACACGCATTGAACGAATTGCGCATTATTATTGAACGGATTGTACATTATCATTGCATTCCGTAGAGACG
>JAFXZT010000157.1 GCA_017541145.1 Bacteroidales bacterium
GGTTAGACGTTGTACACAACGTCTCTACACGCATTGAACGAATTGCGCATTATTATTGAACGGATTGTACATTATCATTGCATTCCGTAGAGACGTCCGCGTGCAACGTCTCAAAACAAACGTGTAAAAAAAATTATCGAATAATTAACGGTTAGACGTTGTACACAACGTCTCTACACGCATTGAACGAATTGCGCATTATTATTGAACGGATTGTACATTATCATTGCATTCCGTAGAGACGCCCACGTGCAACGTCTCAAAACAAACGTCTCAAAATAAGATTTCGTCCGTTTTTTTTTGTAACTGTTTTATAGCTTTTTACGGCGTTCCCATGCGTAAATTTTTTCGTCGGTGTGCATTGCTATTCTGTAGATTTGACCCTCTGAATCGTGGTTGATGTCAAAATAGATATTCGGAACAAGTTTTCTTGTTACTTTCTTGAAAAATCTGCCGCATTTGTATACAAATGTTTCACTTTTACGCTTTTGATCCGGCATTCCGTCTTGTTTCCAAATTTCTTCAAACTCATTTGATTTGTTGATATTTTCTTCTACAAGGGCTTTGGTATCAATCTCGTCAAAATAAAATTGGTAGTCGGCATCGGGGAGGGGTTCTGTGTTGTTTTCGAGGTTAACTGTTTCTGTTACGACAGGTTGCTCCTCTGCCGGTTTTATTTCTTCTGGTTCGGTAAAAGCAGTTTCTTGGGGTTTCGGGGTTGTTTTAACTGTTGCTACTACAATATTGTTGTTGGCTGTAAATGTTTTTGCAGTTTCTTCCTTCGGTCTTTCGGTTCTTATTTTTTGACAGTCAACATGAGAAACTGTAACCGGATTGATACAAAGATTGCTATTGTTGCTTGTTGAAAACCAAATTCCTAATCCTAAGGCTGCGATTGAGGCAGCTGCGGCGTATTTTGTGATTTTTTTCCACAGAGGATAGACCAACAATTTGCGTTTGTCGGGATATTCAATGATTTCGCTTTTGAGAATTGTTTTGGAATACAGTTCTGCAATTTTGCGGCAATCTTGATTTTGGTTTATCATCTCTTGATATTTTGTTTGCTCGTCTTTAGTGGCAATTTTTTCGAGATTCAAAACCGCAAGTCTTTCAAAATATGGAACATCCGTGTCGTCGTAATCGCTTGTGTGTAACAATGTTTTTTTGCCGGATTGAGGCATTTTGATGTCTTCTGGGATTAGTACGGGACTTCCGGCAAAATCTTCAAGTTCGGCTTTCAGTTCAGGGTGCAACGCGATAAAGGCAAGTACTTCGCGGCGTTTTTCTTTGCTGATGTTGCCTTCGCAGTAATCGAGAAAATATTCTTCGTAGTTTTCTGTGTTAATCATATTGCATCCTCCAGATTTGTTGAATATATACCTTGACTTTCAAGATGTTTGCGTAAAAATGTTCTGCCTCTGAAAATGTATACTTTTACTTGACTTTCTGAAAGTCCCGTAATTTCAGCAATTTCGTCGTATGAATATCCTTCGTAATCTCTTAGCATAATTACACTTCGCTGATCTTGCGGAAGTTTGTTGATAGCGTTTTCCAACACGTCTTTGATATCTGAATACTGACGGAATACTGTTTGTAATGCGTCTTGACCGTTAGAAAGTGAAGTTTCGTGCATTTTTCGTGTTTTGTCCACAAGAATATGATATGCCGAAGTAAAGATATACGATTTGGCTTTTTCACTGCTGATTTCGTTATGTTTTTCCCAAAGTCGTGTAAATGCTTCTTGCACAATATCTTTGCTGTCGTCGGTATTGTGCAGATTTTTGTAAATAAACCTGTAGATACCGTCGGCGTATTGGTTTACACAGTTGTTATATTCCGTTGTGTTCATGTTGATTGTTTTTTGTTACAATCCGGTTGCAAATGTAGTATTTTTCCGGTAATTTTTGTTACATTACGAATCTTATGCCCATCGAAATCGGATAAAGTTCCGGTCCGTGACCATTTTTGAATAGTTGTACGGGAGAATAATTGCCGTATAATTCGAGATTTTTGAATCCGAGTCCGAATGTAAATGCATAACGTAAGAAATTGGTTTCAAAATCGCTTCGTATGCGTTCTACTTGGCGGTGACCGTCTGTTTTGTAAACTTGTTTTTCGCGGCTTCCGATTCGTATTGAACCTTCTATTCCGGCACGCAATCGGCATGGATTGGTATATCCTAATTCTAATTCAAATTGTAACGGTATCGAAAGATATTGTAATCTTAGATTGTGACGTTTGAATTCTTTTACCGGCAAATTGTCGTAATCTGCTGTTATCATGTCGTTTTGTTTTATCAAATTGAATGTATTTTGAAATGAATAATGATTCAATCTGTAATCCAAAGCGATGTCCAAAGCAAAATTTTGAGCCAATTCCCATCTGTGCAGACCGAGGCATAATCCGGCTTCGATACTGCGTCCGCTGTTTAGTGCCATAAAATCTGCATCAGGCTGATCTACTTTGCCGTTTGAATTGATAAAGTTGTTGATTCCGAAGTAGAAATATTTTGCAGACCTTATATTATTGTTGTGAGGATTATCGATGTCGATGTCATTGTCGTTGTCGCTGTTTGTTACAATTGAAATTGTATTATACAGGTTTTTGTGAATTTTCAACGTATCTTTTTCGCTTCGGTATTCTTTCTTTAATTTTTCAGAGGTCGGTGTAGAGGTATATTCTATTTCGCCTGCCTGAAGTTTGAATGTAGTCGGAGTTGTACGAATTGTAATATCGTTGTCAGTGTAAGAATAAGTTACCGGAGTTCCGCTGAATCTGAAATCATCAATTATGATTTTGAATGTTGTCGGGGTTTTGGAAAACGCCATTGATTTGTTGTTTGAAATTTCAGAGCAGCTGTAAGTATCTCTTTGTGCATTTTTTCTCATCTCTTTGTTGAGATAGTTGTCGAAATTTTCAAATTCTTTTTCGATGCTGTCGGTGATGGATTCACGCTCTTGAGAACTGTTCGCGTTTTTTATATCGTTAGCCAGTTCTGTGATTTTTTGTTTGAAATTGGTGGTAACATCAATTAGTTCCTGTGAAAAATTTTGTGCTGAAACAATTGTTGAAGTTACTGCCAAAACTAATATAAGAATTATCTTTTTCATGGTTTTAATATTTTTTTAAGTGTTTAACTGTTTCTTTGTTTTGTAATTTTCACCCGTATGACGTACAACCCATGAAAAAAGTTACAGTAGAAATAAAAATTTTTTTTGTTTTTTCTGTGGGAGGATGTGGACGTCTCGTCTTTAGAAAAATATCTTAACAATGGGAGTGGCCTTTTTGTTGGGAATTTGTTATATTTGTGGCGTAAATCTTAAATAATAAAGTTTATGGAAACAATAGCACGAACACTTGAAAACGACAAAACTCATTTTGCGACTCTTGCGATAGGTGCGACTGCAAAAGAAATGGGCATTTCCGAGTCGGAACTTTACAATCGTCTTGAAAGAGTAGGTCTGATACATTCTCTCATTTATGATTGTTACGACACTCTGCACACCGAAAGTATAAGTGGTGTTGTTTGGAATATAACCGAAGCTCTCAAAAATTGGGAAGCAAAAAAAGGGATACAGCAATGATTACACTATTTCATGGTTCATTTTTGAGTGTTGAAAAGCCTTTGGTAGGTGTAGGACGACATGAACTTGTTCTCCCTAAATCTTATACAAAAAAACGAGACTATTCTTTGGTAGAATAGTCTCGTTTTGTTTTTTGAAATTACTGATTTTTATTCAGCGAATTTTTTTGCAGCGTTTTCTATCCATGTTTTTACGTCGTCTGCGCTCGGATTGGTGAAATTGAGTTTACCTTTCTTGTTGAGCGAGCAGAGGTCGTTGAAAAGTTTTCCGGCTTTGGCATCTTTCAAGTTTTCTACTTTCAAGAATCCGAGTTTCTGAATGAGTGATACCCATTCTTCCGGAATTCCGAGTTCTGTGTAAGCTTCTACCGGGTCGTATTCAAATTTCTTCTCAGGTTTCATTGACGGGAAGAACAATACGTCTTGGATAGATTCGCTGTTGGTCATAATCATTGTAAGACGGTCGATACCGATACCGATACCTGCTGTAGGAGGCATACCGTGATCGATAGCTGTCAAGAAGTCTTCGTCCAAAACCATAGCTTCTTCGTCGCCGCGTTTTGCCAAAAGCAATTGGTCTTCAAAACGTTGACGCTGGTCAATCGGGTCGTTGAGTTCTGAATATGCGTTGCAAAGTTCTTTACCGTTGCAAATTGCTTCAAAACGTTCTACCAAGCCTTCTTTTGAACGGTGTTTTTTGGTAAGCGGTGACATCTCAACCGGATAATCTGTAATGAATGTCGGTTGAATGATTTTTGCTTCACAAGTTTCACCGAAAATTTCGTCAATCAATTTGCCTTTACCCATTGTAGAATCAACTTCAACGCCGAATTTCTTAGCTGTTTCTGCCAATTCTTTTTCGTCCATGTTGGAAATATCAACACCGGTAAAATGTTGAATAGCTTCAAACATCGTGAAACGTTTCCATGGACGTTTGAAATCGATAACATTTTCACCAACTTTTACTTTGGTGTCGCCGTTGAGAGCGATTGCTACTTTTTCTACCATTTCTTCAACGGTGTCCATCATCCAGAAATAATCCTTGTAAGCTACATAAAGTTCAATTTGTGTAAACTCAGGATTGTGGAAACGGTCCATACCTTCGTTTCTGAAATCTTTTGAAAATTCGTAAACGCCGTCAAAACCGCCTACGATAAGTTTTTTCAAATAAAGTTCGTTAGCGATTCTTAAATAAAGAGTCTGGTCGAGAGCGTTGTGATGAGTCTTGAACGGTCTTGCAGATGCACCGCCGTAAATCGGTTGAAGAATAGGAGTTTCAACTTCCAAGCATCCGAGATTGTCAAGATATTGACGCATTGTGTTCATAAGTTTTGTACGTTTTACGAACACTTCTTTTATTTGCGGGTTAACGATTAGGTCCACGTAACGTTTTCTGTAACGCTGTTCCGGGTCGGTGAAAGCGTCAAAAACTTTTCCGTCTTTTTCCTTTACGATAGGAAGCGGTTTCAATGATTTGCAAAGTACTGTCAATTCTTCTACTTTAACGGAAAGTTCGCCCATTTTGGTTCTGAAGATAGAACCTTTCACACCGATGATATCGCCGATATCAAGAAGTTTTTTGAAAACATCGTTGTACATCGTTTTGTCTTCAGTCGGACACAAAACATCGCGATTGAGATAAAGTTGGATTCTGCCTTTTGAATCTTGCAATTCTGCAAATGATGCACTACCCATGATTCTGCGGCTCATCAAACGACCGGCAACACAGGCTTTGAATCCTTCTGCATACTCTTCTTCTTTGAGATAAGAATATTTTTCTTTAATTTCTTCGGTGTGAATATTTACTTCATATTTTGGTGCAGGATAGGGGTCGATACCCATAGCACGCAATTTTTCAAGAGACTGTCTTCTGATTTGCTCCTGTTCTGATAATTCCAGATTATTCATAATGTCTTGTAAATCAATTAAAACCCTTCTCCGGGCGATTTTGAAAATATTTTATGCAAAAATAAGAATTTTTTTGTTAACTTGCAAATTATTAAAAATCTTTATTACCTTTACGCTGAGAAATAAACATTGATTATCATGAGTAAAATTATAATTGTATCAGCCCCTTCCGGTACGGGCAAAACTACTTTGGTCTCCAGAGTAATGCAGAATGAGGATTTGAAACTCAAATTTTCGGTTTCTGCTACTACACGTCAGCCCAGAGGCAAAGAGGTTAACGGCAAAGATTATTATTTTCTTTCTGTTGACGAGTTCAAGAAAAAAATCGAGGACGACCAATTCGTGGAGTATGAGCAGGTTTATGAAGGACGTTTTTACGGTACTTTGAAATCTGAAATTCAGCGAATTTCTGATATGGGTTGCAATATAATTTTTGATGTTGACGTAGAAGGCGGTATCAATATGAAAAATAAGTTTCAGGATCAGGCACTTTCTATTTTTATTCAACCTCCGTCGGTGGAAGAATTGCGCCGAAGACTTATTAAACGCGCTACCGATTCTATGGAAGAAATCGAAAAACGTGTAAGTAAAGCTGAGAAAGAGATTTCCAGAGCTCCTAAATTCGATATTATTGTTACAAATGACGACCTTGACCGCGCTTATGGTGAATTTTTGGAGTTGATTCGGAAATTTTTGAATTCTTAACTTTTGCTTTTTTAATAGAGCTATTAACTTTATTATTGGGATATGGCAGACAATATTTTAATAATTGAAAAAGATTTACAGATTTTCAAACGTTTGGAAGATTTGTTGAAGCTTATGCGTTACGATTGCAAAATGGTGCAATCGGTGGAAGAGGCGGAGACGGTACTCAATCAGACTTCGTTTTACGCTGTCTTTATCAATCTTTCTACAATTTCCGATTTGTACGAAATTGAACGTATTAAGGAAATCTCAAAACCCTTTTCCATCGTTATTGTGATGGGCAACGACAGTCAATATGATTTGATTGACAAGGCTTTGGAGTATGGCGCCGATGATTTCTTGTTTTTGCCGTTTGCTTCCAATGCCTTTATCCTCAGAACCAAAACTATTTTTAATAGCATTCAGCGGGAACGTCGCAAATATACCGAATATCTCAACGGTTTGTTCGATTTGATTCCGGCTGTGATTATTGTTAGCGATGGTAAAGGAAAAATTCTCAACGCCAATTTTGCTGCACTTTCCAAATTCGGTAAAACCAAGGAAGAATGTATCGGTAAAATGATTGGCGAATTTCTTAATTGTTCCAAAGCCAACAAAGACCGACGGTTTTGTCACGATAATTGCGGATTTTGCAGGATGTACGAATACGAGCGCGAAGCATTGTTGACAGGACGTCCGACCGTGCGCACCGAGTATGCCTATACTCGTAACAACGACGGACGTTTGGAAGTAAAGACAATGCGTATTTCCGTTGCTCCTATCGATTATGCCGGTGAAAATGCCGTGATTATCAATATGGAAGATATATCTTTCGAGAGAAATTCCATTCAAGTACTTACAGGTACATTGCTTAATCTTCAGCAGTCGTATTTCGATTCGCAAGACAATGTAAAAGTACAAAAACAACTTGCCGATTATTTGCAATCGATGAACGACAATTTGCAGAATGAAAGAAACAAATTGCAATTTTTGTTCAATTATATGTCGTCGTCGTTCCTGCTGTTGAGACATACAAGCAACGACGAATATTTGATTACGGCTGCTAACAATAAATTTCTCAATACATTTAATCTTACAAATGTTCACTATATCGGTCGGCCTCTGAAAGAAATAGTTCAAGATATTACCGATAAATTTTTCAGTTCGGTCAACGAAGTATTAACAACGGGACATTCCGTCAGTTTCAATTCATATTCATCGGCTTACGATAAATGGTTTAATATCAATATGTATCGTCCCGAAATGGATTATGTTGGTGTTGTATTGCAAGATGTTACAGAATCGGTAAACAGTCAGAAACGCAACAAGGAACTTACCTTTCAGCTGAAACGTCAAAACAAAATGCTTGACGACAAGATTTACGAGTTGCGCAAAACCAAAGATCAACTTGAACTTTTCTTGGAAGGAAGTCACGACGGAGCTTGGAGTTACAGATATGATTCCGGAAAGTTTTATATATCAAGTCAGTGTAAAAAACAGCTCGGCTATGCGGTGGACGAAATCTCAGAATTTTCAAAAAAAGAATTTTTTGAACTCTTTTTACCGGTAGAAGAACACGAAAAAATTCGTTCGTTAATTTTAGAAATAGAAAACGGACAAATAGATTTGATAGAAGAAGAAGTTCAGCTGAAAACCAAAACCGGAGATGTACTTTGGGTTTTAACAAGAGCCATTGTAAAACGCGATGTAAACGGAACTCCGATAGTAGTAGGCGGTGTAAATACAAATATTACAGAACGAAAGATAAACGAACAACTCCTTACAAACAAAAACTCAGAATTACAAAAAGTAATAGATACAAGAAACAAATTTATTTCAATAATAGCACACGATTTGCGCAATCCGTTCAACGCAATCAACGGGCTTTCAGAGATGTTGATTAAAAGAATGCAAAAAGCCGAAGATGCAAAAAATCTTGAAATGGCAAAAATCATCAATCAATCAGGCAAAAGCGCGTATGAATTGTTAAACAATCTGTTGATCTGGGCACGCAGTCAGCAAAACACAATACAATTTTCGCCGGAGCGTTTACAAGTAAACCCCGTTGTGAGCGAAACAATCAGTGAAATAAAAGTTCAGGCGGACAACAAGCATATCATGTTAATAAATAATTGTGATATGGCAGATACAATCTGGGCTGACAAACAGATGTTTCAGACCGTAGTAAGAAATATTGCATCCAATGCAATAAAATTTACCAACGAAAACGGCTTAGTAGTAATAAGTTCCGAGATGTCAAAGGATTCTACAATAATAGTAATAGAAGACAACGGAATCGGTATGTCGCCCGAAACCTTGGAAAAACTGATGGTAGTATCCAAAAACAAATCAACCGAAGGCACAGCCGGCGAAAAAGGCTCCGGAATGGGCTTGTTGATTTCCAAAGAGTTTATCGACAAGCATCACGGAACAGTAAAAGTAGAGTCAGAATTGGGAATGGGAACCAAATTTGTAATAACATTTCCGGACTACGACCCTATAAAGTTTTCTGATAATTAGCATTTTATAAACAAAAATAAGAAAAAGTTGTGACAAAAAAAATATTTTATGTTTATATTTGAGAAATTTGTTATATTTGCAAACTGCAAAAAGTTTTGAATTTGTAAATCAAACGTAAAATGAGACGAATAATTTCGATATTTGTAACTGCTTTATTGTTAGCAAGTATTGTTGCTTGCTCTGACACTTCAAGTCATAAAAGGGGCAACCGCAATAATGACAATGTAGAATTTTCGGAGGTTAAAAATGTTGTATATACCAAATATGGAATACCATTGCCGGTAGATTTGTTCACCTATATGGTAAAACAAGAAGTTCTATTCAATTACGATCTTCTAATTCCATTAGAAAATAGGGAAAAATATACAAAAGAAACCAAACAAGCTATGGCACTGGGTGTTTACTCTGCCGATGTAGCATATTGTTCTATCTACGGACGTCAACAAGAAGTGCTTGATTATTTCAATTGCGCTTTCAAAATTGCCGACCGTTTGGATATTTCCGAAGGTTTTACATATAAATCGATAGAACGTATCGAAAACAATATCGCAAGTGCCGATTCGCTTAGTTTTATCGCTAACGAATCTTATTGGAAAGCTTGTAACTATTTGGACGAGAATGAGAAAAACAACATCCTGCCATTTGTAATTTATGGCGGATGGGTAGAAAGTCAGTATCTGACTATCAAATCAAACGATTTGAAATCTACCAAAGCTATTATCTTGGAACAAAAGCAAGGTTTAGTAAACCTTATTGACTATCTTTACGAAGTAATGATAGAAAGTACTGCTTTTTATTACAATTACGATATCAAAGCTATAATCCTCAAACTCAACAATATCAAAAACGTTTACGACAAAATTCCGGGTGAGGATATTGATCCGCAATTGTACAAAGATATCAGTTCAAAAATTGCAAGTATGCGTTCCGAACTTATAGATCCGAAATCCAATTTGTAAAAAAATATAAATCAGTTTTTGTAACATTTTTTATCAAGATGAAAATAGCTGTAGACTTTGACGGCACAATTGTAGAAGATGCCTATCCTGAAATCGGTAAGCCTAAGCAATTTGCGTTTGCTGCGCTCAAAGAATTGCAGAAAACCAATCAGCTTATACTTTGGACTTGTCGGGAAGGTCGTTTTTTACAAGATGCTGTGGAGTTCTGCAAACAAAACGGAGTCGTTTTTTATGCCGTTAACAAAAATTATCCCGAAGAAGTCTGTCAAGACAACGGCAATTTTATGCGTAAAATAGATGCCGATGTATTTATCGACGACCGCAATATTGGCGGGTTTCCGGGATGGTCGGCAGTTTATCAGCAACTTAGCGGTGATGCTCAAATTGTTGATACTCCCAAAAAGCGCAAATGGTTCTGGCAAAAGTAATCTTAAATTATGATTTGGCAAGATTTTTTGACGGAAGTTATATTGCAAACTGTGCTTATAACTTTCTTCGTTTTATCTATGATAATGGTATTGGAATACATCAACGTGTTCTCAATGGGACACGTGAATGATTTCATGCAAAAACACACATCGTTTCAGATAATTGTAGCCGCCGTATTAGGATTGTTGCCGGGTTGTGTAGGCTCTTTTACAGCCGTTTCGCTTTATACACACAATGTTATAGGTTTTGGAGCTCTTATGAGCAACTTGATCGCAACTACCGGCGACGAGGCTTTTTTCATGGTATCATTAATGCCCGAAAAAGCCTTCATTATATTTTTGATACTTCTCGTATTGTCGGTAACTGTGGGATATATCATCAATTTTATAGCAAAAAAATACACAGTACCTTGCGGAAATCAAATACATTTTATGCTTCACAAACACGTGGAAGCAGAACTTGGCGTGAGAGGTAATCTCAAAGACAACTTCCGTCATGTCAGCTACAAACGATTGATAATCATCGGCGCAATACTGATTTTTATTGTTATGACATTCCTTGGATTTTTCGAGGAAGAAGAACATCATGACGAGTCAGCATTGTCAGCATTATCAATTACATTTCTTGTATTGTCGTTGGTATCTCTGTTTGTGATAGTTACAGTACCAAACCACTTTTTGGAAGACCATATTTGGCATCATGTAATCGGAAAACATTTCAAGAAAATTTCGATTTGGACATTTGTAGCATTGTTGGCGATATTTGTGTTGACAAATATTGTTGATATCAATAGCTTTGTGACAGAATCCAATCAAAATCACCTTAAAATAATATTTCTTTTAACAGCAATACTTATCGGTTTGATACCACAGTCGGGTCCGCATTTGATATTTATAACATTGTATTGTACCAACCCCGGGATGTTTCCGTTCGGAGCATTGTTGGCAAATTGTATCGTACAAGACGGACACGGCGCAATTCCGCTATTTGCCGAAAGCAAAAAAGAATTTTTCATTGTAAAAGGTATCAAAGTATTGATAGCCTTTGTTTTGGGTTTGATTTTGATATATCAATAGTTAAAAAAAATGATTACAAAGTACGACCTTTCATACAGATTGATACCTGAGATGTTGGATTACGTGATAAAAAATCCCGACAGTATTGACAATCTTACAAACAGAAATTATTTTGAAATTTTGATAACACAACGCGGCGGTTCTACATTTTATCTTGGTGATTTGAATATAGAAGTAATGCCGCTGAATCACGGAAAGTCGGGTTTGATATTATATACATTTCCAACGCCTGATAACGAATCTGAAGCCATTTTCGGAGCTGTGGTAATCAATCAGCAAAACGGTAATATTGCGATGTCGTATTTTACATTGGAAACATCATCAAGTTTTGACAGTTGTTATGTCTGTCAAGTAAGCACATCATCGCGGTCGGCTTTCGGCAAAACACCTCGGCTAAATAAACAAGAATTTGTTGATTATATCAGAATCAATTTGGATAAATAGAGAATGACGTATCAATTTTCATTTCTTTTCGCGTGACAATTTTCAAAAATTCCAATTAATACTTTTGTTATTTGAAATTTTAGTTCCATACCGTAATTGAAAAACTTATTTTAAGATTTATTAGTATTCTGTAACTGATTTTATATTAGATTATTAGTATTTTTGTTTATCAATAAATAATCATAAACAAAAACAATTAATCTGACAAATATGAGAAAAATTTTATCTTTATTGTTGACTGCTGTATTTTTTACAGTTGCGATTTCGGTTTCGGCTCAAACTGCTGACGAACTTTACAAAAAAGGCAAAAATCAGTATGAATCCAAGGATTATGCCTCTGCAATTCCTAATTTGCAAAAAGCTGCTGATCAGGGACATCCTAAAGCTCAATATCTTTTGGGCAGAGCTTACGACAAGGGGCACGGTGTAGCAGAAAATCCGAAAATTGCTGTCCGTTACTATCAAAAGTCAGCAGATCAGGGAAATGCGAAGGCTCAATATCAACTCGGCAGGGCTTACGACAAGGGAGACGGTGTAGCGGAAGACGATGCTGAGGCTTTTAAATGGTATTCCAAATCAGCAAATCAAGGTAACGCCAAGGCTCAATATCAACTTGGAAAATGTTACAAAAAAGGAGAGGGATGTACCAAAGATGTAAACTTGGCTTTTACTTGGTTTCAAAAAAGTGCCGAACAAGGATATGCAGAGGGGCAACTCGCTTTGGGAAAATGTTATCTGAAAGGCAAAGGTGTGGCTCAAGATCAAACTCAGGCTGTAGAATGGTTTGTAAGAGCTGTTAACAATCCAAAAGGCGGAAAATCGGTGCTTAAAGATTTGAAAAAAGAGTCGTCTGAGGGTGACACTGATTCAAAAAAGATTTTGAATCTCATAAAAAATCAAATTAAATAAAAAAAAATTTCGTTACGCAGAAAGATTGCGTACCATTGTTTTTACTTTGCATCGTCAATCAACAGAAAACTGTTCTTTGAAAAAAACTTTTGGGCGGTTGCCGTAGTGAAGAGTTACTTCGGTTTTCCTAAAGAATCAATAGTCGCATGCTTTTTCGCGTGCTAGTTCTCTTTGCGTTTGTTGCACTGCCCTCTTTTATAATTTTTTAAACGGTTGCCGTAGCGGAGAGTTACTTCGGAGTTTGCGAAATCCTTTCCACGTTTTTTGCGTGGGTTTTCTCTCTGCGTTTGTTGCACCGTTTTTTTATTAACAATCAAAAAAAAAGTTACGAAGATGAGTTTTAATTCGATGCTACGCATACAAAATAAATCTAAAAATCACGTAGGCGCGAAAGCTTACGTGATGCCTCCCGAACTCGAACTTTACACAGCCGTGGTTGCAACTGCTTTGTGTAATAATTTTTACGAGGACAAAGACGGTCGTATCAGTCGTATTTCTGAATTGGTAAAAAAAGTACCGCACGAATTTACTGCAAAACTCGCTGTTTATACTCGTAACGAAATGCATCTTCGCAGTGTTCCTTTGTTGTTGATAACAGAATTGGCAAAAATTCATAATGGTGACAATCTCGTGGCTCGCACCGTTGAAAGATGTGTTCAACGTGTTGATGAGATTATGGAACTTTTGATGTGTTACCAATTTAGGAATGCTGAAAAAAATTCTGTAAAAAAACTCAATCATCTTTCGCGTCAAATTCAAAACGGTCTGCAAAAAGTTTTCAACCGTTTCGATGAATATCAATTTGCGAAGTACGATCGCGATAATCTTGAAGTAAAACTCCGTGATGCGCTGTTTCTTGTTCATCCGAAAGCCAAGGATGAAAAGCAACAAGAAATTTTTAATAAAATTGGTGAAAAGAAATTACAAGTTCCTTACACTTGGGAAACCGAACTTTCAGCACTCGGTCAGCAAAAGTTTGATAACAATCAACAGAAAGCCGAAGCCTTTTGCCGGAAATGGGAAGAATTGATTCAGAGCGGTAAAGTCGGTTATATGGCTCTTTTGCGTAATCTTAGAAATATTCTTCAAGCGGAAGTTTCAACGGAAAAAGTTAACATCGTAGCCTCAGTTTTGAGCGATCCGGAACAAGTATCAAAGTCAAAACAATTGCCTTTACGTTATCTTTCGGCTTACAAGGAATTGCGGGATGTGGATTCTGTTGACACTTCTTATGTTTTATCGGCATTGGAAACAGCTGTAAAACATTCGGCTGCAAATATCAAGGGTTTCAATCAAGATACAAGTGTGCTTTTGGCATGCGATGTCAGCGGTTCGATGTCTTGGACAATCAGTCCGAAAAGTAGTGTAAAATATTACGATATCGGACTTTTGTTTGCGATGATGTTCAAAACCCGTTGTCGCAGAGTGATAACCGGAATTTTCGGTGACACTTGGGAAACTGTTAATTTGCCTGTTGACAATATTTTGCATTCTACAGAAAACCTTAGGAAACTTAGCGGTAATGTCGGATATTCTACCAACGGTTACAAAGTAATTGATTATCTTATAACAAAAAATATCATTTTGGACAAAGTGATGTTTTTTACTGATTGTCAGTTGTGGGATTCTTCGTTTGTTGACAATTCGTTGGAAAAGTCATGGCTTCAATATCAAAAAAAAGCACCGAATGCCAAACTTTATATTTTTGATCTTGCTGGTTACGGACAGTCACCGCTTAAACTTGTCAATTCCAATGTTTTTCTTATTAGCGGTTGGAGTGACAAAATTTTCGATGTTCTTTCCGCAGTTGATAGGGGAGAGTCCGCAGTGGAAACGATAATGAAAGTAGAGTTGTAGAAATAAGTTTTTCACAATCGGATTTATTGAAAAACACGATTCTTTTTTGTATACAAACCGTTACGAATTGTAACGGTTTGAAAATTAGTTTGTTAATCCTGAATTGTTGTAAAGTTCTTGCATCGCAGTGATTTGTTCCTTGATGTATTTTACAGCATTTCTTGGAGAAATTACTTTTATACCGCTTCCATAACTCAGTAAAACCGAATACAATTCAAAATTTATTACAACATCGATTCTAAAAATACAACTTCCGTCCGGTAATTCTTCTATTACCTTTTGAGAATGATGCAAAGGCTTGGTTTTGATATATTTGCTTTGTTCTTCGGAAGCCCAAAATTTAATTTTTCTCGGAAAATTGTTGATTCTTGAACTTACTCCGATTACATTGTCGAAAAAATGTTCATTGTCAAAATTCGGATTTTCTTGATATTGAATTTCTGTCGGTTCAACGCTTTGGATTCTGTCCAAAGGAAGATTGTAAATTGACGGATTATCTTTTTTGTTACCAAAAACAAACCAACGGTTTCTAAATTCTTTCAACATGTAAGGAAAGAAAATAAATTCAGAAGGTTCTGTTGCGTTAAACGATTGATATACAATTTTTAATGACTGTTTTTTGTCGATATAATTATAAAGAGGTGTTAACAGTTCTATTCCTTTCAAATCTTTTACACTGTCGAAATTTACAATTGGTTTTCTTTTTTTGCGACTTACCGCCAATTTGTCGTCAAGACGGTTAATTACATCGGTAAATTCATTAAATTGTTGAAAATCTGAAAGTTGTCTCAGCATATCAGCCGCTTCTTTCATTACTTGAAAATCATTTTCAGAGAGCGGCATTTTTGTAATTGAATAATTCGGATCGCTGTAACGGTAATATTTGTTGTCATAAACTTCGATAGGAGCGTTGTAACCGAGTTTGTCGCTGCGCATTATCTGAATATCGCTTTGTACAGTACGTAGTGAAACGCCTTTGGATATACCTTCGCAATCGTATAACGCATCGCAACAAGCATCTAACAAATCTTCAATAGTCCATTTTCTGTACTTGTTTCTCAAGCAGTTGTCAATAGTTTTGTAACGAATCAACGCATTTTTGTTTGCCGGCATGATTTTGAATTTTTTTTATATCAAAATTATAAAATATTTTTCGTTACGCAAAATGATTGCGTATCGTGTTTTTACATTTGCAACGTGTTAAACTTAAAAAATATATATTGTTATGATTGAGATTAAAGGACTTTATAATTCGGCAAAAGTATTTACCGATGTTTTGGATGAAAAATCCGAATTGCAAATTCAAACACTTTGTAATCAGGAATTTACTTCCGGTGAAAAAATCCGTTTGATGCCCGATGTTCATGCCGGAGCAGGTTGTACAATTGGTACTACCATGACTATTACTAACAAAATAGTTCCGAATCTTGTGGGCGTGGATATCGGATGCGGAATGGAAACCGTTGTGATTAAGGCCGGTAGCAATAGTTCAGAAAATTTTAATCCGGCTTTGCTTGATTCTGTTATCCGTAAAAACATTCCATGCGGTTACGACATCAGAAAAACACCGCACGCTTATTCACAAGAAATTGAATTTCAGAATGTAAGAGGACATTACTGTAAGAGTCGTGCTGTTTGTAGTGTTGGAACTCTTGGTGGTGGAAATCATTTTATAGAGGCCGACCGTGACAACGAAGGCAATCTTTATATTGTTGTACATTCAGGAAGTCGTCATGCGGGTTTGGAAATTGCAGAATATTATCAGGAAGAGGCATGGAAACAATTGAATCACAATCAGAAAGCAGATGTTGACAATTTGATTCAAGAATTAAAAAAATCAGGACGAAAATCAGAAATTCAAGATAAGATTTCTGACTTAAAAGCTCAGATTATTACAACAATTCCCAAAGATTTGGCTTATGTAAGCGGTTCATTATTTGATGATTATATCAATGATATGAAAATCATGCAACATTTTGCCGTTATGAATCGCAAAGCCATGGTAGATGAAATTCTCAAAGGTTTGTCAATACCGGAAAATGACATCTTAGAAATTTTTACAACAACGCATAATTATATTGACATCGACAATATGATTTTGAGAAAAGGTTCAGTAAGTGCGCAAAAAGGAGAGAAACTTTTAATTCCGATAAATATGCGTGACGGCAGTTTAGTTTGCGTTGGAAAAGGAAACGAAGATTGGAATTTTTCAGCACCGCATGGAGCGGGACGAGTGATGAGTCGTCGTAAAGCCAAACAAACGCTTGATTTAGAAGAATTTAAAGCCGAGATGACCGGAATATATTCCACCACCGTAAACCTTGAAACCATAGATGAGGCACCGATGGCGTACAAAACTATGGATGATATAGTTAACAACATTACACCAACCGCGGAAATTGTCAAAATCATAAAACCGATTTACAATTTCAAAGCCGGTGATGAATAGAGTGGATGATTAAACAGAGCCGTAAAAAAAATATGTTACGAACATAGAGTTTGCAGTTGGGGTTTATCTTTGCAGCGTAAACAAAAAAGAATCTATAATTTTAAGACTTGGCGAGCATTGCTTGCTAAGTCTTTTTTTTGCAAAAAAATCGCGAAAACAGTGTAACCTTTCCCGCATTTTCAACACTAAGAGTCAAAAATGAAAAAAATATTTTGTTACGAACATACAGTTTGTAACTGCAATCTATCTTTGCAACGTAAACAAAAAGACTATGAACTACATTTTTGACTTGGACAACACACTGATTTATTCCGACCTCGCCAACAACATTTCGTACAGTGAGGCGGTTAAGAATGTCATTGGAGCAAACTTGGACGTTTGTTGCCCCCGCATAACACGTTGCAGCATCAAGGCAATGTTCCCTGAATTGTCCGCAGAAGAATTGTCAAAAGTGGTTCAGGAAAAAGAACGCCAATATGCACAGCATATCAACAAAACAATGCTCAACATTTCGCTTGTTGACGCGCTCAAATATTTGAAAGCCAACAATATGCCTGCCATCTTGCTGACTTATAGCACAAAACATCGCGCAGAACAATTGTTGACGTTTCACGGCATCAGCAACCTTTTTGCAGCCAAATACTACAAAGAGGACTACTGCAAAAACACCAAATACAAATTTGCCACTTCCGCCCTCGGCTTCAAAAACAGCGAAATCATCCTTTTTGAAAACGAACAAGAAGGAATGTGCGAGGCCGTCAATGACGGAATAATGCAAAAAAACATAATCAAATTTGTCTAACCTTTAAAACAACTTGGAAATGGAAGAATTTGTAATTTCAGCAAACAATTGCCTCAGGCACAACACCAAAGCATTTACTCATTCCGACTACCACGGTGGTGGCAATTGGAAGATTCAAGGTACAGTCGAAAATATGATTTGTACCATCAAAAACCATCCTGACCCGTATCCGCAAAGTGTCCTGAATAATGCTACAATGAGATTGTCGGCGATTTTGGCAGAAGAATTGCCGCAAATTCTGCAAGCAACAGGATTGCAGAATCTGAGAGTGTGCGTAATTCCACGTTCAAAGAGGGAGGACTATTTCGAAGACAACCAAAAGTTGTTTCGTGCGACAATCCAACAGACCATCAGAACCCTGAATGGTTTTGAGGACGGCACATACGACATCATCAGGCATACCAACACTGCAACCACTCATTTGTCAAGGAGCGGAAGAGGCGGAGAAGGTCCGATGCCGTATTGCGGAATCACAAAAGATACTTGTACAATTTCCAACAATGTGTACGGCAGAGACACTTCCAACGACGGCAAAATCTTGACATTTGCGTTGGACCGTATTGTGGAACTTTTTCCGTCAAAAAATCAAGACTTTGAAAATCCGCCTGAGTATTTCGACGAACATTTCGACGACATCATCGGCGTTACCAACTATGTTGAAAATCCTATTTTGCACATTGTTTTTTGGATTAGCAACTTTTCAAAAGATTATGTCTTAACAAAACCTTTGCACGGTTCGCAAAAGAAGATTTCAGGCGAGGGCGAAACCAAATTGCGCGAAAAATATCCGTCACTTTCGGGCGGGGCGTTTTTTTCGATTGACTGCAAGCGCAACTACGAACTAATACGTGAGTTGTCATCGTTTGGTCAGAATTTGTTAGTTTTATTGCCAAAGGAGATTCAAGATGAAATTATTAAGGAAATTAGTCAAATGTTTGAAAAATACAGTAAATTAAAAGATTAAAAATTAAACAGAGCCGTAAATTTCAACGGCTCTGTGTTAAACATTTTTTATTTTGCTGAAAATCTTATTGTTTCTAACGTGCAAAGTGATTTTTCTTTTGTGTCGGAACTGAAAATCAAATATACGGCGTGTTTGCCTTTTAAACTTTCAATACCGCTGAGTTTTATAGGAAATTCGGCGGAAGTTTTTTGCAGTTGAGTTGTCAATTCAAGCGTTCCTGCGAGTTTGCCGCCTTGCTTAGCCCACGGACGGTCAATATAAACCTCAATCTTGCCGTCAATGCCTTCCGGAATCATTCCGAGTATAAGACTGATGTCGTTTTTACCGTTAAAGGCATCAAAATTAAAATACTTGTAACCGACAATCGAACCGTTTGTGTTCAAAACAACGGGATTGATATTATTTTTTACGGCGTAAGGCTCTTGAATGTTGCTTTCTGTGCCGTATGCCGCAGCCACGTATGAACCGAAAAATGTATTGTTCGGCCATTCATGAACAGCGGTTTTAGGTCCTGTATGCCAACAACAAATGCCGGCAGGGTGAATTTCCAACGGGTTGAGTCCTTCAACGGAAAAACCTTCTGAAGTAACTTCGCCTTCCGAAATCTTAACTTTGCCGCCTTTGCCTTCTTCTATTTCAACGGTTATCGGCGCAACCATTGCTTGTCTTGAAAATTCGTTCAAGCCGTTCTGACGGTGATAAAATACCCACCATTTGCCGTTAATTTCACAAATCGAACCGTGAGTGTTGCCGTCAGGAGTTCCCGAAGCGAAAACATTTCCGTCCGGATCTTTTTCACGGGCACGACCGTCAATAATCGTTCCGCCGTAGGTCCACGGTCCGAGAGGATTGTCACCGTAAGCATACGCCAAAGTGTAGTTTGATGTCGGCAAACCGTTCTCGCCTTCTTTTGTGAAACGGCTGTAAATGAATACGTATTTATCTTTGATTTTGCGGATTGACGATGCCTCAAAAAATCTGAACTCATTATTATCATTGTCTTGAAAACCGCCAATCATGTTTTCAACGATTTTTGTGCCGGGGTTAACGGTAGCCATTGTAACGGGGTCAAGTTCAGCACCGTGCGATTTTCCGAATCCCCAATAACCATAAACTTTGCCGTCGTCATCAACAAAAACTGCCGGATCAAATTTCAATACGCCGTCTGTGGTGTCAGGATTGGCTTTGCTCCAATTGATAACTTCAAAAGGTCCGTCGGGACGGTCGCTCTTGGCTACCATGCCGTTTCTGCCGCCTACTTGGTTGTTAGGATAAAGATAATAAGTCTTTTTGCCGTCTTTTTCAACCATTGTAACATCAGGAGCAAAAAGTACGTCGGCTTCCTTCTGAGCCTCGCCTTTGCC
Organism: Bacteroidales bacterium; assembly: GCA_017541145.1. Classification (GTDB taxonomy): domain Bacteria; phylum Bacteroidota; class Bacteroidia; order Bacteroidales; family UBA3824; genus UBA3824. The sequence goes on from JAFXZT010000157.1 coordinate 19,949, forward strand.
GTTTTTATCAACCTTGAAAATCACGCCGTCGTAACGCCATTTTGTAAGGTCGTCAACTGATGCTGACCAAACTACTTGGTCGCGACCGCAATAGTTAGAGATTTCGATGTCGTGCGAACCGTAAACATAAACACGCTTTTTGCCAGGATTGTCAGGGTCGTCAAAAACGTAAGGTTCACCGTCGGGAATATGCTCCCAAAGTGGCAGATAAGGATTTCCGATTGTTGTCAATTCGGTTTCAGGTTTGGTAGTTACTTCCGGTTGCGAACATGCTATAGTCAGACACAAACCGCCAAGTAACAGGTAAGTAGATCTTTTCATGTAATTTTATAAGAAATTGGTTATGATTTTAAAATTTTCATGTATTCATCGTAACTGATATGTTTGCCGCCCATGCTTAGCAAATGACTTGTTTCAAACTGACAGTCAATCATTTTGCCGCCAATTTCTGCAAATCTCTTTGCAAAAGTTATCAATGCAAGTTTTGATGTGTCTTTTTCGAGCGAAAACATACTTTCACCGCAAAAGCATGACCCGATCAAAACTCCGTAAAATCCTCCGGCAAGTTTGTTTTCCTCGTTCCAAACTTCTACGCTGATTACATAACCGAGTTCATGAAGTTTGGTGTAGGCTTCTATGATATGCGGACCTAACCATGCTCCTTCGTGTTGGATTCTCAGTTCGCTGCAATTTTTAATAACATTCGGAAAGTCTTGATCTACAGTTACTTTGTATTTGTCTTTGTTGAATAAATTTCGCATTGAGTGAGAGATATGAACTTCTTCGGGAAAAATCACAAATCTGTCCATCGGACACCACCACATAATTTCTGTTTTGCCGTTGTAAATAAAAGACGCTTCTTTTTCTCGAAATGCGTACCATGGAAAAATGCCGTTGGAATATGCAAGTAACAGCCTGTCAACGCTTAAATCGCCGCCTACTGCAAATAGTCCGTCGTCTTCGCCTTTGTGCGGATCCGGAAACCATATTTCATCGTCAAGTCTTATTATCATAATTTTTTTTGTGTGATTTTTGTTATACAAGCATTGATTGTAAAATACCTGCCAATCCGCCGAGTGCAGCTCCTACAGCTATCAATTTCCATTCGTCTTCCTGAAATGCCGGACGCAGAAAATCAATAAATTGTTTCGGCGGAAGGTTTGCCATTTTGTCTCCGATTTCGTTTTGAATATCAAGGGCTTTTTCGGCGTAAGGATAAATTACGCGGATATGCAGCGGCAGTTCGTGCATCAGGTGAAACAATATTATGGATTTCAGTTCCGAAATTTTCTGATTTGTAATCATAAATCTGAAAATTGTCGGTTGTGAGCTTATTATTTGACTTATTGCTTTGCTAATTTCTTTTTCCATAATATTGGATGTGATGTTGTTTTTCGACAAGCGGAAAATATAGTCAAAAAGATTTTCTGTTGTAAGAATTTCGCCGGCAATAATTTTTGCGTATCGGTAACTTTCTTCTCTTTGGTTTTGTAAGAAAAGTCCCCAAAGTCTGAACGGTCCAAACTTTTTGGGTTCAGCCGGTTCAAATATCAATTTGATTGCCAAATAGTTGGTGATAAATCCGATGAAAACTCCGTATAGCGCAAACATCACCCAACTTGTGGTGTACATCGTTGTAATATTTTGACCTATACCGAACAACATCCCGAGCCAAAATCCCGAAGTTTCAATAAATCTGAACTGTTTGCCGCCAAGATCCAAAAATATTTTGTTAATCATCGTTTTGTCTTCTTTCATTGAATTTACGGCAAGAGCTTTCAGGTCGAGAATTGAATCGATATTTTGTTTAATTTGGTCGAGTGAGTTTTCTACGATTTGAGGCAATATTGTTGCAACATTTTTTTTGATTTGTGATTTTATTCTTGTTCCCATCAAATCAAAAGCTTCCGGCACTTGAGTTTTCAGAACCTTGTCGGAAATCTGGCCTGCCATTTCCAAAAAATCTTCTTGCGTGAGTTTAGATATCTCTTTGATATCCAGTCTTGTAAAAACATCTTTCGGTTTAAACAAATCTCTTGTGAGCAGGTCTACGGATTTTTCCGCCATTTTGGTAGCTTTGGACGGAATTATGCCTTGCCATCCCAAAAACGGTTTCAATCCTTTGAATTCTATCGGATAGAATGTCATTTTTATGGACAGCACATTTGTGATGTAACCAATCAATCCGGAGATCAACGGTACTAAGATGTAGATGTAATATTCGCTCAAGAAATCTGTCATGGCTTCTTGTCGTTGCTAATTGTTGTTTGTTTTTTTGCTAAATATGCTCCTCTACGTATAATGATAATTTTACTATTACATTTTGATTTTTCGGACTGTTTGTAATTATCGTAATATATCGGTTTTGATATCCTTGGTGTCCGTTGGTATCTACAGAAATTTGTATTTCACCGGTTTTGCCGGGTTCTACTTCGGGTGTTAAAATCTTGTATGTTACATTTTTAGATGCGTTTCTTATCGCCCGAATTTTTAATGTAGATTTGCCGGTATTGGTAAATTTTATGATGTGAGTTGCAGTTTCGCCTTGTTTTAACTTTCCTAAATCGGGATTTTGCTCACTTGTAAGAGTAAGTTCAGGCGCGTTTTGACGTTCTTTGTCGCTGAATTCTTCGGTTATGAATGCCTTGAATGTCAGCTTGTAAGAATATGTATTTACCAAAATAGGTACAGAAAATTGTATATAGTCAAATTGATTGTATTTTTGAGCGTTGAATTCGCATTTTATCAAACCCTTTTCGCCCGGTTTCAGTATCGACGGTTTGGGTGTGATTGTAATATAATCCGGTGTATTTGCCGGATCTTTTTCTATTTTGATATTTGCTTTGGTCGGATTGTAAACCGAGATGTATTGTTGTACTGTAGAATTGTAAAGTACTCTGTTGAAATTTACAGTTGTATTTTTCAATCTCAAATCAAACATCGTATAAGGATATTCCTCAGAAATAGGTTTGGGTCTGGCGGTAACTTCGCCGTCGATGTACAATGTAAAAACATTGTTTTCCTGCGAGTTGGAACTTACTATAATACTTTTGCTAAACATCCCGACGCGGTCTCTCGGATCGAAAGTTACATCGATATAACCCGTTTTTTGCGGAGCAATGGGTTCTTTGCTCCAAGATGGCGACGTACATCCGCAAGTAGTTTGTACTTTGGTGAGTATCAATGGTTTGTCGCCGGTATTTGTATATTCAAAACGGTGAGAAACTGCTCCGCCAAGTTCGTCAATTTTGCCGAAATTAAATTCTTTTTCGTTGAACGTAATTTGTTGGGCAACAGAATTTAATGCTGCAAATAGTAATATTTGTATGATTATTAGTTTGTTCATTTCAATTTTATATTAGTTTTCTTTTGGTATTAAATATTTGCCGAGTTCGTAGATTTCCAAACTATTGTCGGTAATTGTAGGCAAAAACAGAAGATTTTGTTCTGTATTGTACTCAAAATCACCGCAATTGATTTTTTTGTGTTTTTCTACCAACATCTCTGTAGTATCTTTGCCAACTGCGTAGATTCCGCCGTAAATATCCGAAATCAAATAATTACCGCGACCGTCTGATTTCAGGGCTTCGGGCGTGAATTTTAGTTTCGCAATTGTAATAGCTTTGCCACTGTCTTTGAATTTAATAATTTGGTTTTGAGCTCCGCCGATAAGTTCGTCATTATCAAGACACAATGCTTTGATATTTTTACAAAGAGAATCAGCACAGAAGATGTTTACCGAATCAGCCTCTATTTTGTAGACCTTGTCGGCTTTGGAGTCCGAAATATATACAATTCCGCTGTTGCTGATTTCAATATCTTTAAGAGATTGAGCTTCCGGTATATCGTAACATTTTTCTACCCACTCTTTTTCGGTATTGTATTTTATAATTTTGTTGACATCGGATATATACAAAATGCCGTCTTTTACAGCCATTCCTTTAGGGGAAACAAGATTTGTAATTTTCAGAGTGTCAATTATTTCACCGTAAAGACTCGCTTTACAAATATATCCTGTTGATTCGTTGTCCGTAACAGAGTCTTCCGTGTTTGAGATATAAATTACCTCGTTGTCTTTGTCGAATGTTACAGATTCCGGATTATTGAAATAATTTTTGCAAGTCTTTAGTATTCTTGCGCCTGAAAAGTTTTCGGTTTGAGATACGGGCGCAGTCACATTATTAGTAGTCTGCTGTTTGTTGTTGCAGGCTGCCATTCTTATAACTATGATTACTACTATAACGAGTATGGCGTTAAATACGTATTTCATAATTTTTTCAGTTTTTTTGATGGACTAAATTAAAAAGAAATATGGTTTTGATAAAAATTTTTTCATTAATAATTTCAATATTCCCAAGCTTTTACATTGTATTCTATTTTTTCTGACTGATTGTAAAAATTCCAAATCCAGTTTTGAGATTCGCGTATTGCCTCTTTGGGAATATAAGCTATTGATTTGTCGTACATCTCCAAGCCGTCGGCGTTATACTTTTGTTCGCTGATAGGTGAAATTATGCAGGATTTACCTTGAGGCAAGATGCTCAAATGATATTGATGTATAAATTGTTTCAAATTTTGTGATGCAATATCGTCCAAAAGTTCCTGCTTTTGAAGATGTTTTATAATCGGGTTTGCCAAAAATGCAAGAATATTGTCGGAAACTACAAAATCAAATTCGTTGAGAAAATCGCTGTAACGTCCTTTACTATAATTCGGTGAACTTATCAGGATGTCAACACAAAAATCTTTGTAATTATCGATACAGTTGTAAGTTTCTGTTACAATTTTGGTAATATCTTCTGTGATAAAATGTACGTTGGGAAATTCTCGCATTTTTTTTACTACTTTTTCGGGATGAACGAGGTCTACAAGATATACCTTGTCAAACATCCTTGAAAGCTCCAAAACCGGAACATCCAAACATGCACCGCTACCCAAAACCACACAACTATGACGTCCGCAACATCTTCTTGCACAATCGTTTATGAATTTTCGTGTGTTTGAAATATGTGTAGACCAATTTTTGATTTCGCACAGATAATAATAGTAATATAGCTGGTGGTCCAATTCGTAACCCATGCGCTTGATAGTCTTTATGAATTGTTTTGACGTGTTGGCAGTCTTATGAAATTTTATCAGGTCAAATGGCCACATGATGTTTTAGATTTTTGTTTAGTTTTATTGTTTCTTTGGTTTTAAATATTTTTTTCTGACTTTTTTTTGTAGCCTTGTAACATCACTATTATTTGGTTTCGTAAACAAGATACGGGTCGGGTCTGAAAAATACAGATCCGGAAAAATAATATGGTTTTCCGTAAAATTCCCAATATCCGTTGTGAAGCGCAAAACAATTGCCTTCAATCCATGGCGTGTATTTACTTTCGGTGCTGAGGGCAAATCCGATGTTGTAACCCAAAGCAGTGTTGGAATTTCTGTTTCTGAAGCCCCATTTCATTATCGCCTTGCCGATTCCTACATGTATGCGGTAATAATCTGATTCAATTGCTGCATTAAAAGAAAAAATGCTGTGTACATTTCCCTTGTAGTTTACCATCATATATTGTGGTGAAAGACAAACATTGATTTCCGGATTTTCTTGTTTTAAGTTAAAAAGTCCGATTGTCATTTCAAAACCGTAATTGAATCCGGAATATAATGTATAGCCTAATTTTATTCTTGGGGATAAGTATACTTTTGTATCAAGTTGAGAATAAGAGTTTGAAACAGAAAAACATACAGCCGCTAATAGTAACAAAAGCTTTTTTGAAAAGAGAAGATTAAACCTCCTTTTTAGTCGTAGCGTTTTCATAAGTTTTAGGATTAGTAAAAAAAAAATTAGTGCGCGGCTTCATATAAAAAACATCAATAAATACTTCGTAATCCGAAAAAACAATCAGATGTCGGTTACGAAGTATTTACTGAATATAATAAATTAATCAATTTTTACAACACGGAAACCATAGTTGTAATTTGTAAAATTCGGCTGAGGACCATCTCGAGAAGTGATTCTCGACATATCTTCTACATAATACCATGATCCGCCTCTAATTACTTTGTAGCTTCCTTTTCCGGGACCTTGAGGATCTTTTTGTGCGCTGCTTGTGTATTTGCCGTAAAAATCAAGACACCATTCCCAAGCATTACCGCTCATATCATAGATACCCAATTCGTTAGGCTTAAGTTTACCAACAGACTTAATACCTTTTTCGTTGGTATTTTCGTCGTACCAAGCTACTTCTTCGATATTGTTGCTGCCGGCGTACTTATAATTTTTAGAATTTTGCCCACCCCTTGCTGCATATTCCCATTGAGCTTCTGTAGGCAAAGTATACGTACCTCCGAATTTTTGACTTAGCCATTGGCAATATGCCACGGCATCCATGTACGTAACATTCACGATCGGATAAGTATCGTTCCATTGCCATTTTACGGCGTTGTCGTGTTCTTCGTACCATTGAGCTGGCGGGTCTGCTGGCATTTTCCTTCCTGTCTCGTTGCAAAATTGCTTGTATTGGGCTACTGTAACTTCGTATTTTCCGATTGAAAAATCGCTGAGTGTTACATTATGAACAGGTATTTCATCAGCGTAGCCCTCGGAATTTCCCATCTTGAATGTACCGCCTTTTACAGGTATCATTGTTGGTGGGTTGGTTGTCTGGGCAACCGCATCCACTGCTAAAGGCAACAATAATGCTGTCAACAGTAATGTTTTGCCTACAAAGGTTGTGAGTTTCATAAACTTAAAATTTAATAGTCTAACTATTAGTTGTTCCTTGCAAGTCTCATGCCGTAATTGTAATTTGTGAAAGCCGGTTCTGGTCCGTCTCTTGATGTTACTGTGGCATGCTCTACTTGATAGTGCCAAGATCCTCCTCTCAATACTCTGTATGAGGTAGAGGTTTGGTTGATTGGGTTGTCTTTCGGTGATTTTGCATAGAAATCTTTTGCATAGTAATCTGAGCACCATTCCCAAACGTTGCCGCTCATATCGTAGATACCCAATTCGTTAGCTTGTTTTGTACCTACTTTTTGCGGTCCTTTTAGTTTTGATGAATCGTCATACCAGCATACTGCCGACGGATTGTTGCTTCCGGCGTATGCAAAATTGCCTGATTTGTTGCCGCCGCGTGCTGCATATTCCCATTCTGCTTCGGTCGGGAGACGGTAACCGTTTTTACTTGCATCAAAATCGATACCACCGTCGCTATTTTCTGTATAGCATTTTTGCAAGCCTTCTTTTTCTGACAGCCAGTTGCAATATGCTACTGCATCATACCATGTGATGTGGTGCATTGGCAAATCGTCTTGCCAATCCCACCAAGGCTGTGTTGGCAACGGATAAAACTTCTTTGTGTCAGGATGTTCTGCATACCAAGCTGAGTCCGGTGCCGCAGGCATCTTGTGCTCGCGCTTGTTTGAGAATATTTTCTTTCCTGATGCATCATTGATAAATTGTTTGTATTCTTTTACTGTTAGTTCTGTTTTCGCAATATAGAAACTCCCAACGGTTACGCTGTGAACAGGTCTTTCGTCTGCATCGCCTTTCGATGGAGTTGTGCCGGCATTTCCCATCTGGTATGTACCGCCTTCTACCAACACCATTTGTGGCTTTGTCTGAGCGTTTACTGTCAGTGATATACAGAACAACGTTGCAATTAGAATTGTTAGTTTATTCATCTTGCTAATATTTTTTGGTTAGAGATTAAATATTTACGTATTAGTAATAACGCATTTTTTGCTTTTATATGTTGCAAATTTGAACATATTTTTCTACTTATTCGACAAAATTAGAAAATTTTTTTCTTATTTCATCATTATTTTTTTTATAATTTTTAGTCCGTTTTTGTTCTTTTGGTTTTAATTATGTTGATTTTCAACTTTTTAATGTAATAATATTTCCGGTTATATTTTTATTCCGTTATTTTTATTTCTGTTCGGCGGTTTTTTGCCATGTTTTCTTTGCTATCGTTTGGTACACACGGTTTTGACGAGCCGTAGCCTTTGGCACTTAACCGCGTGCTGCTGATTTTATGCTCTGTTAAATATTTTACAATAGATTGCGCACGGTTTCTGCTCAATTCTATATTGTGGGGTTCTGAGCCCGAATTGTCTGTATGTCCGCCGATTTCTATTTTGATTGACGGATTTTCTTGTAAGAAATCTATCAATTTGTTCAACTCGTAATATGATTCTCGTTTCAACTCGTATTTGTCGGTGTCGAAGAAAATATTTTCTAATGTTACAATATTTCCTACGAGTATTTTGTCCAACCCGATTTCGATGTATTTTACCGTAATATTGTCCGGAATATTTTTCAGACTGAAATTCATTGAGTTCATCAAATATCCGTCAGCATTTACATTCAGTGCATAATCGTTGCCTTCCGGTAAATAAAGCATCAAATTAATATAATCAGTGTCGGTACTGCCGTTTTGTATTTTTTTGTTATCGTTAACATCCGATACCTCGTAATTTGCTTTTATCGGTTTGCCTGATTTGTTGTCTTTTACCAACCCTTTTACAAGCAATGTTCTTTTGGGTTGAATAGATTTCGGCAATTGTATTTCATAAAGGTCGAGTTTGGTTTTACCTTCCCTGTCAGATGAAATTATTGCTGAATTTCCGAAAACCGAAACCGCAAGTCTTGTTTCGTTACCTTTGGTATTTATCGGATAACCAAGGTTTTGAGCTTTGCCCCATGTTCCGTCTTCCTGTAAATGCGATACAAACAAATCTTGACCGCCCATTCCGATATGACCATCCGACGCAAAGTAAAGTGTTTGATTATCAGCATGTATAAACGGGCTTGATTCATCGCCTTTGGTGTTAACATTTTCACCTGCATTTTTCGGCTCGCTCCATTTACCGTTTTCTGTCAATTCGCAGTACCAAATATCTTTGCCTCCGAAACCTCCCGGACGGTTTGACACAAAATACAATACCTTGTTGTCAGCACTAAATGCCGGTTGTGATTCCCAATAATTGGTATTTACCGGAGCGGGAATAGCTCTCGCATTGGTAAAACCGTTGTTCGTCAGGTACGAATAATAGATGTCGCAACATTTTATCATACCGTCGGGACACGTACAACTTGTAAAAAGCAAAATTTTGCCGTCTGCCGAGAGAAATGGTGCGCCTTCGTTGTTGTAAGTATTGATATTTGCACCTATTGATTTGGCTTGTTGCCACTGAGCATCGTTGTCAGTACGTTTTGTGATGAAAATATCTTCTTGACTTACAGGTAATAACGGATTGCTCACTCTCTGTGGCAATTCTATTGTATATACCAAAGTGTTGCCGTCAGCCGACAATGCCGGAAAATATTCGTTGTATTCTGTGTTGACATTTTGTCCGAGATTTTTCGGATTGATATCCAACGGATGCGACAACGCATAAATTCTGAAATTTGCCGTTTCAATATTTCGTTGTGCATGTTTCTGTAACTTTTCGGAAATTCTCTCCGTTTTCAAAGCTTGATTGTAATAATTAATAGCTTCGTTGTAGTCCGAAAGTTCAAAATAAGCATCGCCTAATCCTGACAATATAGTTGCATCTTTGGGTTGAAGTTGAAGCGCAGATTTCAGATATGTAATTTCTTCTTTATATTCCAATTTAGCTGCTGCAATTTCTGCTTTCAGAAGGTAAGGTTCGTAAAAATTAGCATCAGTCTTAATACATTTGTCGCACAAACCAATTGCCTCGGTGTAACTTTGTGATGCGTATTTACCGAGAGCTTCTTCAAATGTAGCAATTGCTTTTTTGTTTGTTGTGCTGTACTGTGCATTTACCGCGGTACAAATTACCATTACAAATGCAAGTAACATCAGAAATCTTTTCATGTTATTATTATTTGTAGAGACGTCATATTATGGCGTCTTGTATATTTTTTTACATCGTTGTTTGGAGACGCCATGGTATAACGTCTCTACGGAAGCGTTGTTTGATCATATTTTTACACCTATCAAAAGAATATCGTCCAACTGTTTGGTTTGAGAGGTGGTTTTAAAACTTGACATCCAATGCGTAATAGTTGCATTAATCGTTGATTTTTGAATTGAAAGTTCCAATCCTGAAATTTCTTTCAATAATCCTCGCAACTGATTCATACTGAATTTATTTCTGCCGCCTTCACCTCCAAGTTGGTCGGTAATTCCGTCCGAAAAGGTGTAAATCATATCGCCTTCTTGCAACTGAATTTCTTGATTCGTGAATTGAAATTTATCAGTTACAAAGGTATTGTTGATTCCCATTCTGTCGGGTTTCAATTCTGTAAGTTCATGATTCCTAATTAAAAACAGCGGTCTGTGTGCGCCCGTAAATTGCAACACGTTGGTTTGTTTGTCAATACTGTACAATGCCAAATCCATACCGTCGTATACCAGATTATCTTGTAACGAATTTCTGAAAGCATCGCGGTACATATTCATGATATCCATTGTAGTAAGTTGCGAAAATTTTACCGAAATATCGTTCAACATGCTGATACCCAACATCGAAACCAATGCTCCCGGTACGCCGTGACCTGTACAATCCGCTGTTACAACATACTTCTTGTATTTATCTTCGTAAATCCAATAAAAATCTCCCGAAACAACATCAAGCGGCAACCACAATACAAAACTCTGATTGAAAACCTTTTGTACAATTTTTTCGCTTTGTACAAGGGCTTGCTGTATTCTGTGAGCATAATCCAACGAACTTATGAATTTTTTATGTTGCCTTATTAAATCGTCACGGTTTACTTGTAAGAGTATATTTTGAGATATAATTTCCTCATTTTGAGTGATTACCAATTTTTGAATTGATTTTAACCTTTCGTTGTAAACTTCCAATCGTTTTGATGAGCTTACTAATACTTTTTCTTGTTTTTTGGTTTCGCGCAAATCGCTTACTCTTACTACAATTATTGTTATGATTATAACAACTGTTACCAACATGAAAATATTGAGACCTTTTTGAATTGTGTTTTGAATTTCGTAAGCAATTTGTTTGTCTCTGGCTTCTATTTCTCTTTGGTGAATGCGTTCTTCATATTTTTTGTTAGCCAAAGTTCTTTCGGTTTTTACAGAAGATTCCAAATTGGCAAATTTTGCCCTGAAATAATTGTTTTTTTCAGTATAATAATAAGCTCTTTCCCAATTTTCGGTTAATTTATAATAATCAATTACTGTAAGATACAAATCGTAAATACCTATACTGTGGTCGGTTTCCAACTCTTCTAATATGTTGTCAACATATTCTTTAGCCTTTTTGTAATTCTTTTTGGATAAGTTATAAATAATATTAGCGTTTATAAATTCTTTGCTCAATTGTTGGTTGTAAGCTCCGGATTCAGTTGCACGTTTATACAAGTCGTCTATGATATTTTGCAAAGTATCTTGATATTCTTTCCGATTATATTCTCTCATTAGTCTCCATGTTTCTTCTAATATCGACAAGCAGGCATCTTGATATGTGAAATCGTTATCATTCATCATTTCGATAAAACTGAGTTCAAATTGTATCGCTACATATTTGTTCTCAAAATTATCTGCTTTTTTGTATTGAACTTGTGCAATATCTCTGTTACAAGTACTTACAAAGAGAGTATCGTTTATATCCTTGAAAATATCTTTTGCGAGAGTATAATATCGTATAGCATTTTCGTACAGATTTACATTGTAATTTAAAATACCCATTGTTCTGTAAGTGAATGCCATCGTTTTGAGGTTGTTGGTTTTTTGAGCAGATTCAAGACATAGAGTATTGTATTTGAATCCCAATGCAAAATCGCCGTTGTTGCTATATGAAGTCGCAAGTCTGCGTAGAGTTTTTGTTCTTAACTTTTCGTCTTTCAATGAATCACTAAGATCAAGAGCATCGTACATATATTCAAAACCTTTGTCATCGCCTAATCGGATTGTACATACAGCTTTAGCAAGTAGTATGTCGATGTATTCAGTATACATCTTGTTTTCCCATGCACATCTCAAACCAATGTTGCTGTATTTATCAATAGAATCAAGTTTTTGATCTTTTCCGATCCATTTACTGCATATTTCAGTACAAAATTTTGCTTTCAGCGTGTCGGGGATATTACCGCTTGTAACGGCTATACATAATGAGTCTATATGCGTAAGCTTTTCACCTTGAGCATATAACGCGTTGGCGAACAGCATTATTGATAGTAATATCGTGCAATATAGTTTTCTCATATTTATTTTGTGTATTTCCGTTACAAATATACATAATTTTCCAAATTAACAAAATTTTTTTTATTGAACTTAGGGATAGGGAGTGGAAAATATGTTAAACCCGGAAGTGTAATTTTACACCGAATTAAACAAATACTTATTTTCGGAGTCGGTATTCGTTACATTCGTAAAAAGCAAAATCGAAGATTATGATTTTATTTGTTATAATTTACAGATTCGTCTTAATTGTGTTTATTTGATATTTTACTTGCGAAACTTGAGTTAAATAATCAGTGTTTTAATTAGTTCTGTACTTTTTTCTTCCTTGTGGATTGAAAATGATTGCAAATGTGTTTTCATTTTCCAGACACATGGATTGAAACTTTTGCAAATGTGTTTTCATTTTCCAGACACATGGATTAAAACTTTTGCAAATGTGTTTTCATTTTCCAGACACATGGATTGAAACTTTTGCAAGTTGATTTCATTTTTCAGACACATGGATTGAAACTTTTGCAAGTTGATTTCATTTTCCAGACACATGGATTGAAACTTTTGCAAGTTGATTTCATTTTCCAGACACA
>JAFXZT010000158.1 GCA_017541145.1 Bacteroidales bacterium
GAAATACACAATACCCTCATATTTTTCAGCAGAAATCGTTGTGTTATATACCAGTTGCTCCGTTGAATTTCCCGCACCACCAACAACAGCAACCGAATTAAAATTCACCCCATCCAAGGAATATTCCACAGTAAAATAATCATTATTGTTTTCCGACTCTGTAGCCCAGTCAAATTGAATTTGATTTCCATCTTGGGCGACCTCGAAATAGGAAAGTTCTATAGGAAGCATAACAGAAAGAGCATTATGGCGAGAGTCATAATATATAGCATCATTACCATTCGCAGCCATATATGCTAAAATATAATGATATAACTTCAAATGATTATTATGATTTTGTATATAATCTTTATAGAAATAGTCATAATATGTATATTCTTTTTTACCACTTTTGATTTTGATTCGACCTCCATTATCATTCCGTTGATCAATAAACCATTTCCCATAATCAGTATTGAAGAACCATGTGTTTAACGTTTCCAATTGTGCATTTGAAATATTATCATTCGCAAACAATTTAATCATTTCGAGTCCATCTATAATAGATTGATACGATGCGATTTCAGCTTCAATTTGCGCGACACGATCTGCAGCAACCGCAGGAGCATCTTCTCCATGTATCGTAACTAATGCCTGATATGCCTCACTAGTCTTATCAAGATATGATGCCTTATCACTATTTAAATTATTTATTACCGCAGTATAATCCGATATTTCTGTTTCAACATAACTATAGTCGGTTGCATATACATCTTTTGTAATAGACGTATAGTTCACAACGCCTTCATCTAACTTCTCTGAGGACGCAGTATAATAACTTCCGACACTCAATTCTATACGGTCATCAATAGTAAATTGATTGTTGTCCAAATCCCAATCATGCGTTGTGCGAGCATTATCCAACGTAGTCATATCGTTATACATCTCACGAACGTTAATTTGCACACGAGTAGTAGTGTTATTGTTATTTAATTTTACTATAGCTTCCTCATCCGTTCGATTATAATATGCATCTTTTTGCGTCAAATTCCCCCAAACATCAATATACGAGGTACCAGCATTAAACAACATTTTTGAGGCATAATACAATGTAACATCATTTTGCACAATCAACGAACCATCCGACATATTAATTACACCATTGGCGTTAGGAGCATAAATAACATCTGTTTTCCCATTTATAAGATCCGAACAAGTGATTGCAGCATAATACACTGAATGTTCTAATATTGGTTCGCTACGTGCTATAGCCAATGCCTCGGCAGATGTAGTAATATTTATAGTCCCCTTATTAGTTATCGTTCCATTTGAAGTAATTAAAGTTGTACCATCAGAACATACGGTTTCCGTTCCCACAACAAGACGACCATTGCAGTTGATGGTGCCGGAGTTAGACAAATCTCCTTTAAAATATACGCGAGCACCTGATGATATTGTCATAAAGGAACTACTATTTGACATAGTCACATTACCATTTACAATTAATGTAGCACCCTCTTGAATTTTTAAAGTTCCCTTAAGTGTCAAATTTCCAGTTATTGTCACAATCCCGTTAATTTCCACATTAGATACACTAGCTATAGACTTATCCCCTTGAAATGTTCTATTCTCCCAAATTGTTTGACCTTGGGCAAAATAGGAACATAAAAAACAACAATAATAAAATATTACAAAACAAATACGTTTCATTCTCTATCCAAATTTGACCGATAAATATATAACAATTTTATCTTAAATGCAACTTTTTCTCAAATATTCATTATTCAACAATGGAAAACTTAAGATATTAAACATAAACGCATTACTCCACCTCATATACGAAATCTTTGTAATTAGATTTTTCTTCTTTTGATAATAGAAATACCCGTTTCTATCCCACATATTTTTTATTGTCCAAGCAAAAACTTTATCGGCAATATCCTTATACTCATCTAATTTATGCAATCTTGATAACACAACAAATAATTCTCCTGGACAATGAATATCTATTGGATACGTTTGATTGTGATAATATTTCGGAGTTCCATCCAACTCAAAAAAGTTATGTATATAAAAATCAAAACCTTTTTCTATACAACCATGAAATGAAGTGTCTCCTGTTAATTTCTCATACGATTGTAACGCCTCTAAATTGTATCCTGTATGAAAACTATCTATCCATGACTGAACTGGCAACATGCCATAGACCCACGAACCATCGGATTTTTGTGCATTACAACAAGCTATAACGGATTCCCGTGCCGCATTTTTATAATCCTCATTTTCAGTATAATGATAGCAATAGCTCAACAATTTACTTCCTAATAACGAGGCATTATATACTGTATCATTTCCTTGCAAAGGACTATACGAAAATAAAAATCCTTCATCGCACTGATGTCGATGCAAATCATATAACACAAATTCCGCAGACGTTAACGCAACATCGCGCCATTTTGTACAATCATATTTTGAACACTGCATTTCGCACATTATTTCGTATGCATCAAACAAAGCCGTAGCACAAAATGTGGTAGCGACAACTGTCGGGGTTCCCTTCGGGAATACAAATAAACGACGAGCCTGCCAATCAAAATTATACCCCCAACACGATCCATGATAGTCGCCTTTTGATTGCAACGAAATCAACAACTCTGCTAATTCATTAACTTTATCCAACAAAGACTCTTTCGTACCAAATTCTATCTCTAACTCTTGATTCTTGTTTACTATCCGTACAAGATTACAATATCCTTGTAAAAACAATCCTATGCCTTTTGCATTATATTCTTTAGGCACTAATGCAATTCGTCTCAAATTAACGGAACAACGTTTAAAGAATTGAATTACCGCCAATCGACATAATGCTGATCTTTTCAGAAATGGAATTGCTTGAAACACTTTTGAATTGAGTCCATCGTACGGATCCCAACCTTTAAAGTGTTCATTCTCGCAATATCGCATCAATCGTTTAATTGAATCTATCAAATTCAATTGCTCCATATCTCTCTAATTGTTTTGAAAGCATATTTACCATTTATACGATTCAGTAAATACATCAATCCTCTATTACCTTGAAAACTCTTCGGATGTCCAACCAACACAAACATAGTTCTGTCTTGTCTCGCAATTTGTTTCAAAAAAATCTTATGCAATGATGGAGAAAATAAACAATAGTCCCACGTCTGCCACTCCGTCTGGAAGAAATAGCGAAGTTTGTCCAAACAGCCACTTTTCTTTTCTGTAGTTGATGTTTTTGCATTCAGAGAGTCTTGAGCAGATTTCGCATTGAAAAAAATTCCTTTGATTCGCGTCCAAGTAAGAAACTTCTTCAACCGTATCATAGGAAAAGCTACAATTGGAAGTTCCATAATTCCTGACACGCCTTGTTCTTCCAACCGTATGCCCGTCTGCCAATACCCCAAAGCAGGGTCAATAGCCGTATAATCATAATTAGAGAGCACACCGTTCTCTTTTCCTCCAGGATAGATAGAACTGTCAACTTTAATCCCTGTTGCAAGCATGGCTTTTACAATATCTTCTGATGGCTGTATGTTATAGCCACCTGCTCGCACAGCAATACATTGATAGTTTGGATTCACTGGTTTCAAAAGTTCTTCCAAAGTCTGTTTGCCTCTACAGAACAAATTTTCCAATGAGTATTCTCCATCTCGATGATACCCCCCCAACCTCCATTCATCAAGGTTCATCTTCCATTGGTCATTCTCATATACAGCATCTACCCACTGGGGATGCAAGTGTAATTGGACATCATGTCCCTGTCGACAGGCATCTTTTATTTGTTTCTCCATTGCTGCAACGGGATTCTCCGTGTAACCCATGGAATTGCCTTTGTTCCATTCTTCCTTAAGTTTCCAATATTCAATTATTTCAAAAAAAAAAGTATATTTTACTCCCCAAATGTCTGCTATCGTCAATAATTGTTCTGTTGGTTCGATGATATGCTTAAATACATCACCCGAACCATTACCATAAAGTTCGTAATCCAATGTAAATAATAAAGACTTCATTCCAACTATTTTTTCTCTATTTTTCGGGTATATCCTCTCGCAAATGCCTTTTTTGTTTCCTCAAACAAATCACAATTATCAATTACATAAAGAAAAGCTAAACCGAAGTTTATTTTTCTATACGATTTCACATTCAAACTTGCGGTATAATCCCCAGGAGCCAAACATTGTTCCATCACTGTTTCATTGTGAACAAAAGTATCTACCACCAGCTCACTACCGTCCCCTTTCACTACTTTCAACCGATACTTCTTTTTTTGATAATAAAAATCATAAGGATCTGACAGGATATCTTCTATTGCATGAACCATTGGTATATTCTTTACCCCTAGTCCTATTGACTTACTACCATATTTCAAGAATTTTCCGTATGGAGAATCCCAATAAAAAGGCGTTGTACTATTTTCGTGTCCTTCAACAATGCTTTTTGCATCTTTTCCCCAAACGCATACCGCCTTCGTGGGATGCACACTCATCACCACACCATTCATTTTAGAAAAAACGTTGGTAATCACCCCCATGCCCGATCGAGTCTCATTCATATCGAACACGCAACCATCTTTAGCCCAAACAGTAGAGTTGGTAGGTGGGTAGTACGGCATCATAATACTGCCTTTTTCTGTTACAATTTCCATCAACAAATTCACAACATCTTCGGGTGCATATGCAGCATTGAGGTTGCCGAAACTGGATGTTACGACAATTCGATCGCCAGCTTGTAAGCCCAATGTTTTCGTCAAAATCTCACGCAGTTCTATTAAAGTAGTTTTCCGTCCCCCACAAAAAAAAGACTTAATATGCCGTTTCCAACGTTTTAAAACAATTCGTTGTTGTGGGGATGAGATTTTTTTTAAAAGATGCTTGATATTAATATTCATATTTACATTTTATTATTGAAAGAAAATCTTCGTTGATACATTCTTCGTTTCATACTCTTTTGCTCTTTGCTGACAATATTTTGCCCTTTCCATACACGTTTGAGGATTTTCTATTATCTTCTGCATAGCTTATTTGTATCCACATATAGAATTTATAATAAATATACTAACAGAATACACTAATAATTCATTTAATATAACTTATTAATGGTAAAAATTTTCCATTAGGTTGAAAAATCAATTGTTCCACATATCTAATTTCAACATATTGTTTCCCGCCCATAGCATTACCAAGATGTTCTATGATAAAATCCTCATCTCTTGATGTATATTGATTATTCTTTATTATAAGCACGATAAGTTTACCTTTTTCTTCTTGCAAATATTGCATTCCATTAATATGGTTATAGAATTCACCATGTAGATTCATAGCAGTCAAAGTTGTATATGTACCATTTCTTTTATAAACGCGATTTATTTTCCAACGTCCCTCTATTTTATTAAGACTCAACATTTCTACCCCTTCATTATTCTTCACACATTGTTCAATCTCTGCATAATCCCCAGTTTTATAACGTATAAGAACTTGATACTTATTACTAAACGTAGTACCTACCATTTCACCTATCTTTTGCTTATCTCTAATAGGATTTCCTTTTTCATCTATAATTTCACAATAACCATAATAAGGATCAACGTGTAGAATCATATCTTTGCAGTTATTCATTGCTAAAATCAATTTTTCACTATGACCATATGAGCAACTAATTTTAATACCCAAATGTTTCGTAAAATACCACACTTGCTCATCTGTAAGAGCCTCAGAACTTAGCATAACTGCTTTTATGAAACCGAGATTAAGACTTTGTTCCTCACATAATTTGAAAAATTGATAAACCCCAGACGGGTATGCGTGAATATACTGAATTTTGTTTCTTTTAATAATATTATACACTTTTTGGGCATAAGTCGAATCCATTCGAAATGAGTCAAAAATGAAAAACTTTTGTATTGGATTAACTAAATAATCTCGCCCTTCGGGCAAACGGTCATTCCTGATAACAGCCCTACATACGCCTGGCTTCCACCCTGTAGCAGAACGATGATGATTTATAAAAACAGACTCTCTTATATACCTATTCTTTGGAGTCACTAATTGTAATGGTTTGCCACTTGTGCCACCTGTGGTTCCTTTAACAACCTTATGCCAATCGATATTGTCAACAAGAAACTCTTCCCAATGCGACATTACTTCTTCTTTATCGATAAAACCTATTTTCTGTTCAAATTCTTCTTTGGAATGAATTCTAAGTTCATTATACTTGTTTCGATAATAAGGAACGTTTTTAATAGCATAATTGGTTATTTCAATTAGTTTTTTTTCTGGAGAAACTTCTTTGATATTTGACCTGATTGTTTGATAACTTCGACCATACACCCAATCGCCAAAGACATTCAGACGAAGTAAAATCAGATTAATCCAGTTTGGCCATTTGGGTAATTCTTTCTTTATATAATCACTTATGCTCATTCTTTCTTCAAAAGTTCACAATAAAAACTTTCCAAAAAACTTGCTATACTATTCGGAAAGTTTTTATCCACGCTATTCTTTGCATTAACCGCCATTTCTTTCAAACTTGTTGGATTTGAAACAATATTGTTAATAATTTTATACATTGCCTCAAGGTCACCAGACTCAAAGAGGAAACCATTACGTTCATTTATCACCTCGGGAATTCCACCCACTGGTGTAGTAATCACAGGTTTGCCATAAGATAATGCTTCAAGAATTGAAATCGGAAGACCTTCAATATATGATGGCAAGATATAGGCATCCATTAAGTTCAGCAACGTAATCTTCTTATTACCAGAAACCCACCCTTCATACTGAATCAGTTTTTCCAAACCATTATCTTTAATGAAACTCTGCAACCGTTCCACTTCATGACTTCCACCAACGTGCAACACCAATTTCCCATCCCATTCGTCTTTATGTTGTTTAATCACCTCAACAAGGTCAAAGACACCTTTCTGCTCAACAATCCCCCCCAAAAACAACAGATGCAACCTCCCATCATGTTTTACTTTCATGAGTTGAGGATTTGAAACAATATTTGGTAACGTGACTACATTAGGCAATTGCAGTTCATCTGAATAAAACTTTCGCCAACTATCGGTTAGAACCAACACACAATCCGCTTTCTTCAACATCTTCAATATCCACCTTGGATTGGTATTGTAATACTCACGAAATCCACCGCCATGAATATGTAGGACCACCTTTCTACACATAGTTTTGGCCAAAAGCATAAACCAAACAGACCTTTTGAAACTATTATAAGATGCAGTATGTATATGGATGATTTTTATTGAATTTCTAACAGATAAAATAAAAAATGTTTTTATTAACGCAAAAATTCCTATTGAAACATTTAATATCCTAATATTAGAACCTGAATTTACCACACATTGAAAATCGGGAAAAATTTCTTTTGAATATGTATTCAGGACTTGAGCTATGCCACCTTTAGGATGCTTATATGAACAACCTATAGTTAGGATTTCTTTACTTATTTCACTTGATAACATTTTAAGACCACTATTTCTAATTACACAACCGCATTTGAGTTTTTTCCTTATTAATCCTATTTAAAAATTCTACACCATTCTTCTTTTGTTGACAAATCATAAGTCAGTTTTACATCCTTTACCCCTTTTTGCAAAACATTTAATAATGCCTGAGAAAGTTCATCTGCATTATCCACGGGAACAATATATCCATTTTTCCCTTGTATAACGATAAAATTGATATTTTCCGTGCATTGCGTGACAACGACAGGCGTACCTAAGTATAAAGATTCAAACAACACATTAGGCGATGCTTCAGAACGAGACGACAATACAAATACATCAGCATACTTTATCCACTTATACGGATTATCTTGATATCCCAATATATGAACCTTTTGTTCTAAATGATACTTTTTCAGCCAATCAATAACAAACCTATAATAAAAGTCAGATTCATCATACCCCCCAACCAAATATAATTCTAAATTTTCTTTGTGGTTAATAACTTTGGTAAAAGCTTTTATTAGAATATCTACCCCTTTCACATAGCTATAGTGTCCGATCCATACAATTTTTTTATTTTTACCACAATATGGATTTCCAACTCCATTCAGTTTACTTTCTATTATGTCTGTATCCAACGGATTATGCATTGTTATCACTTGACTACGACATAATTTAAATGTATCTATAAAATCCTCCGTCATATTTTCTGTCTGCATAACTAAATACGTTGCCTTCGGATATGTATATGAAACCATCCTTTTATATAATCCTTTAATTTCTTTTGCTTTGCAATTACTTCTGATAATAGTTTTTATATTTCTGTTTTTTATCCAAACAGCTAATAATACTCTCCAATTAATAAAGGTTTGAGAGCTAAAAACGATATCCGGATTCATTATTTCTATTACACGAAGCATTTTAAAAATACTAAAGCACCAAATATTAAAAACCTTCAAGTGAATACAGGCATATTTATCAGGAATAAAATCCTTTATTTTCTCAACTCTACGTCCAACCAAAACAAAAGAAATATCGAATATATCCTCATTCAACATTTTTGCTATCGTAATAGTTACCCGTTCTGCGCCCCCAACGCCCATCGAATTCACAAAGAAAAGCACTTTTTTCTTTTGCATAGTCAGTTCTCATTTATCAAATCTTCCACCATCCACCCACAAAAATCAAATCCAGCGCCTTCATGCCATGTCATATCCGAAGTCCAATAACCCGAACAAGTGTCATAGACTCTTGCAACAAACCCATAACTCATTTCTACCACCCAAGGATTCTTTTTTTCATCAAAAACAAAATCGAAACCGACACTTTGTAATTTTAACTTTTTGGCCATCTCAAAAGCTAATTTTACACATTGCTCGTCGAATTCTTCCTTACCATAATAAATCAAGCCACTTCCAGATGCACGAAAATCTTTTTCCCGAACCATACGTTTTATAGCAAAAGCCTTTTCCCCAACAACGCATACTCTTATATCGTATGTATTATTGGGCATAAAATCCTGAAAATACACATACCCTTTTTCTTTATGGTATAATTTTCGAAAATCGGTTCTTACAAATAAGCGACAAAATCCTTTTATAACAGTCACAAAAGTTAATTTTCCTAATCTCCATTTTCTAATTCGTTCCTTTACATCCCCCCAAAATGCGACATTACTAAACCCCTTTCTAAATGCTTGACGAACAAGCCCTTTTGCTTTCCGCTTATTTTTTACTAACAAAACGTTAGCTGCACCAGCTCCACCACGCAATTTAAAAACTTTGGGGAACGTGGCATTATTTATCCATGCCTTAGCTTCCTTCTTCGTATAAAACACATACGAAGGTACCAAAGGGGCACCAATTGCCTCTAACAAATACTTTTGAGCAACTTTATCATCGAAATGCCATGTTGTATTGTAATTAGGAAAACATCGCTTTCCCGCTAATTCCAACGAATAAATTAATTCTTTTGCGAACAACTTATCTTTGTAATTTGCCTGAGAATGATGCCACATAAAGGCATCACAATCTTCAACTTGTTTTATAATATCCGTATCATACGGATTGACTATTTTATAATCTAAATTGTTTTTTTTACAATAATCAACCCATCGAGGACAAAATCCCTCTGTTTTACAAATTGCTATTTTCTTCATAATCATCCTTCAGAATACACAAAATCTAATAAACATGCATATATTATCATAACATAACTTGCACAATATGTCCAAGCTGTAAAATTAATAAACAATATTGATATTAAAGCAAATAAATAAATCGTCCTAAATATTCCTATTTGTTTTTGTTTTCTTACTATCTCACAAAATAATACAAAATAATACCACATCAATAATACTAACCCTATTAATCCATTTTCCGCTAATTGTGCTATATACTCGGTATGAAGGACATGAGTGGCACCAGAGTAATAATAAAGAAAATTCATATGTCCGATCCCTGTTATGGGAGAATCACGAAACACTTCTATTCCCTGTAAATACATATTTGATCTATCACCTAAAAAAAGCATAAGAAACTTATTAAGCCATTCATTCTCAACTAATTGGACATTATACTTTTCAGAATGAATTATACGAGCCCCAATTAATGAATTTTCTATCACAAATGAAATTCCAAAATACAACACATAACTGATCAAACATAGTCTTAATATTTTTAAAAAAGAAAATTTCCCACTCTTATCTAATACAACACCTATTAATATAATTACTCCAGCTCCAAATGCCTTTCTTGTTCCTGATGAAAATATTACAAATACACATAATAAACATATAAACAAAAATAGTTCTCTTTTTAATAAACCATTTAAATACATCACTCCCGCAATAAAAAAACTTGTCACTGCAAACAACGGTAAACTGTTTCCCAGGGAAGACATTTGTCGTCCCGAATCAACAGTCCACGAATGAAGGTTTAATGATCCCCAGCATAGATACAAAAAAGACGCTATTAGAATAACATACAAACACTTAACCCGATTCTCTCGCAATCCGACAATCAATAATGTCAGAAAAATAAACGGACGAAAATATAATGCTCTTAATAATCCCCAAAGAGTCATATTCTCATTAGCTCCCCAAAATCCCTTATACAAAGAATTTATCAACGAATATAGTACAAGTATTGTCCATATAATTAAAGAAGGGTACTTTAAAATATTTATAGTAGTACTAAAATATTTTCGATTACACAATGTAACTAATGAACATACTATTACAGTACGCCCCGCTCCATCTGTTGGAATTAGGAAATGGCGAATCGGATCCCATAAGATACTTATTGCTATGGTAAAATATAATAAAAATTCCTCGATTGATATCTTCGTAAGACTATTCATTCTCTAAGAATCTTAAAAGAACCTCTCTATGAGATTCACACCTTATAACGTTATGAATCAGATTACGTTTATGAGAAAAAACAAGCGATGGTAATAGTTTCATACGTCTTAGTTTTTTCACAAATTTATTTCTTATCGGTTCAAAAACATCAAATATACGAGCCCCATCTATTTTAACCCTCATATCAAAGCGACTCCGCAAACAAGAACTATCAGAAATCACCTCATTTATCCGTATTATAGTGTCATAAAACACTTCTCGTTCTAATTCATTCAAACAAATAATTTTTGCTATATCTGAACATTGATTATACGGTATCAACTCATAATGAACATTCCCATTTTCAAATTGTAAAGTCACCATATATCCTTGTGTCCATAAAATATTTCTAAAATTATTATTATCGAAACAAAAATTACCTAATCCATAAAATATTGGTTTCCCTTCATATATTTCATATCCACTAAAACAATGTTGATGGTGATTGACGACAGCATCAGCACCTGCATTTATAAAGAATCTATATACCTCTTGCATATGTGGAGTTGGATATTGGTATAGTTCTATTCCTCCATGAATTATCACAAGGACAATAGAATCATTTTTTTTTGCTGATTGAATCATATAAAAAACTTGTATTGGATTAAGTGGAGCCGCCCCTCCTCGTTTTTCATCAGCGATAGACCATTCGTTTTCACAAACATTAATAATTGCCAATCGTTGTCCATTTATGTCTTTATATAAAATCTTCGTAGCCTCAGCCATATCCATACCACCACCAACATAATCAACATTATATTTTCGACAAGCCGTGAGCGTATCTTCAACGCCTCTTTGTCCAAAATCCCGAAAGTGATTATTTGCTAATGTTACACAATTAAATCCTACTTGCGAAATGCATTCCATTGCTTTCTCAGAACACCACAGATTTGAGCCTGTCTTATCTATTGGCGGTGATTTTTGCATCAAAATAGGACATTCGAAATTTACAATAGAATAATCCACCATAGAAATCATTGTTTCAACATTTTCTAAACAACTATAATCACGCCTTTCTATTTGAAAATTAACCCTATTTTGAGGAGCGAAATCTCCAGCCACAAGTATTTTCATATACAAATTTCTGTTTTCTATTTAAACTATAAAACACCAGTTTACAAAATTTGTTTTGTTATTTAGACATAAAAGATGCTATATAATATTTTATCAAATAATAGTAAATATCAATACCAATTCGTTTATCACATTTAAGTTCTTCATAAAACGTTTTATAATATTGTCCTACCTCCAAAACGCTAAATCTTTTTTCAAACCAAATTCTTGATATTTGTTTTCCATCTTCCATTAAAGAGACATCATGTTCTTTTCTTTCATATCGATCAGAAAAATTCGTTGCAAACACATCCTCAAAGTTTTCATCTGTCACAAGTACTGGATATTTATCATTACTACATGGAGCATACATTATTTTATTCTTAGCGCAACCTTCCATAAAACCTCGCCCCGTCCCCACTACTACTGTTGCAACCTCCAATATTTGTTTCGCATTCTCAGCAAAAAATTTATCCGTTTCTATAAATACATACGACTCTTTTCCCTTGATTTTTTCTTTAATCCATTCATACACATCATTATTAGGAATGACTCCTATTAACAATAAAATATATTCGTCATTTTTTTGTCGTAATAAATCTATCAATTCGATTGCTTGCTCGATTGTTTTTTTATATGCATTACTAAAACTTCCAACCCTCAATACAACCTTTTTATTCTTCAAATTGTATTTATCCCTTATCATAGTTATTTTTTCTTCATCACATAAAAAATCACTCACACGATTGGGAATTAAAGAAAAGTGACAGTCTCTATTCTTTGGCGAATTCCTATAAAACAAATAATTTTCTTTTGTAAAAAATATCATATTATACACATACGGCAATTTCACATTAGGTCCACCGCACTTATTTAAGACAATAGGTAAAGATTTTTTTTTAGCAGAAATAGCCCCTAGTAAATATGAATACAAATCAAATGCATGTAATATATCTATCTTATATCTCTCAACCTCTTTATTAATATTTTTAAGTGTTTGATATACATTTCTATAATCGCTATATATATATATACTTGATATAGGTGAATTTTCTATAATAGACGAAGGAACTAGTCCTACATTCACTATATAAACATTATATATTTTACGAAGTTGTTCTGCAATCGTAATCAAACTATAAAAATGCCCTCCTATACCAGTTTTCTTTGAGAAAACAAGCATCATAATGTTTTTTTTCATATAACTCGTTGTTCCAACTCTAAATTAACATCATACATTTTCTTTACTTTCTCTTGTGCAATTGCCACCAAGGATAATACATCCCCCCCTTTTGCATTGCCTACATTCACAATAAAACCTGCATGTTTATCAGAGAACATCGCATCGCCTATGCGATACCCCTTTAATCCGACTTCCGTTATCATAGGCCCTACATAATGTCCAGCTGGGCGTTTAAAAACACTTCCCGCACTTGGATATTCCCGAGGTTGTTTTCGCCATCTATTATCTTTATTCTCTTGCATTATCTTCCAAATACATTCCCGTTCCCCTATTTTTAACGATAATCCAACTTCCAATATTACAATATTCATTACTGACAATTGGCTACCCCGATATTGAAAAAACAAATCATTAGATGACTTTGTAATGATTTTATTCTTATCAACATCAAAATAGGTTACAAAATCAATAAAATCACCAAACGACACACCATTACAACCTGCGTTCATAATCGTTGCGCCACCAACACATCCTGGAATATCATAAAAATATTCTAACCCTGTCATAGATTGTTCAAATGCATATTCACTTAATACCTTCAAATCCGTACCAGCCATAACTAATAGTTGTTCGCCCGTTATTTGTTTTATGCTTGAATAGTTTTCACGAATAAACACTATTGGCTGTTCATAAATATCTTTTGATAAAATCACATTACACCCGCCACCTATAATAATAGGATGTTTTTTCTGGACAACATCAATCAATTCATCTTTTGATTCAGGGAAATACGCAACTCTTGCTACAGAATGTATGCGATAGGAATTATATTCCGTTAAATCAAGATTGTATTGTACATTCATTTTTAACAAACTTTGTTTTTACAAAATTCAACAAAAAGACTCGTTCCGCCGACTTCATTCCCAAGAACAAAACACATCCTCCGACAGAGAGACATGCACTTAATACTATCAATATAACACTCATAGCACTTGTATCAAATAACAAAAATACCCCCAAAGGAACAACAACTGAACATAGTGTCACTGCAATAATAGGACATATTACATTTTTTATATAATCAACAACACTCATATTCAACATATTCCTTGCAAAAAAAACACGAGAAATTTGTGCAAATACAGAAATACATATGGAAATAATCATAGTTGATTGAGGCGGGAATCCCATTCTTAAAAAAATATAAGAAATAGGTAGATTCAATAACAGAAAACCTGCTGTTACAATTTGATATGTTCGAATACGCCCAGTAGCCTGTATTGCCGTCATCAATGGATGAGCAGTACTATCAATCAATGCATTTATTATCACCAGTCTTGTAAAGAGTACTGTATAATCAGGAACTTTCTTCAGCCATAACTCTAACAGAAAAGGGACCTCTAATAATATTGGCAATGCTAAAATATATAATATATAATAACAATATCGAGAAGAACGAAACACAAGATTCATCATTGAGTTATGCTCTCCAGCAGCATATTGCTTTGTAATTTGAGGTTTAACCGCACTAAAAAAATTATGAGCAAAAGTACTTACCGCACTATTAATTTGATATGCGACAGCTCTTGCCGCATTGATAGCTGGTGTAAAAAACATATTTAAAAGGATATTTATCCCCTGACTTCTACAGACACTCGAAAATACACCAATTAAATTCCATGTACTATACCCCAACAAATCAAGGAATTGATTTTTATTAAAATATAAATATAATTTCGTTTCCTTGAAATGAACCTTACTATACAAAATATAACACGATGAAATTATAATTGCTGTAAGACAATGAAACAACCCATATACTATTAATTGATCAGCATCAATACACTTTAAGAGAAATACAATTAATAATTGAAGAACAATTTCCACAATACTAACATATGCATAAACATTCATCCGCTCCTTCGCTATAATGAATGATTGGTGCGGAATGACAAAAAGCCGTAATACAAAATTAAATATTGAACATTGATAAACCACGATTGCCGCATCCATTCTTGTCGTTGGAATTGTTAACTTATGTAACACAAACCATAGTCCTACAGTTTCTGCAAGAATAACAACTACTATTCCCACTAGAAAATAACATAAACCCGTCGTTACAAAATACTGACTCAATTTTTCTTCATCACCTTTGCCTATATAATAAGCAAAATATCTTTGTGATGCCGAGACCATTGAATTTGTCAAAAAGGAAAACATTGCGAGTACCCCTCCCACAACATTATAAATGCCATAATCTTCAGCTCCTAATATATCCAGGACAAGACGTACCGTATATAGTCCCACCAACATAATGAGCAACATACGAGCATATAAAAACAATGTGTTTTTTGCTATCCGCTTACTGTCTGCTATTTCCGACATACAAAACAATAGAATTTAGTACCAAGCATCCCCACAACATAATTTAATCTTCGATCATATAATCCACACCTAATTGTTGCAATGAAGACAGGATATCATCATATCCACGTTCAACCATCCAAAAATTTTCTATTGTGATTGATGAATCTGCGACCAATCCAAGCAACAACAATGCCGCCCCCGCACGAAGGTCAATTGCCGAGACCCTTTTGTGACCCAATATCGTTTTTCCTCCTCTAATTGTTAATTTGTTATTATCAACCGCACAATCGACCCCCAAAATCTTAAATTCCTCGGAATAACCATACCGTCCAATAAAACGCAAATCTGTAATATTAGATACGCCCTTTGCTAATGCCCCCCATACGGCAAATAGAGGCTGCATATCAGAATTAATTCCTGGATATGGACCAGTACTAATATCAATTGGATATGGAGTACATTTTTTCACTATCACATCTGTATCATACTGATAATATTTCAATCCTGAAAACTTCAAAAACAATAGAGGAACTTCCAAATCTTGAAATGGGAAATTATGAATCAACAACTCCTTCCCTGCGATTGCACCAGCCATCAAATATGTTAATGCTTGCATATTATCACTAAGTGCATGATGAGACACATCTCCTTCTAAACTTTCTACACCCTCTATTACAATAGACTCTTGACCATTAACAACTATATGCGCCCCCATTTTATTTAATAGAGCGATTAAATCCAATATTTCTGGACGAATATGGGGATTCCATATTTTAGATTCTCCTTGTGCTAATACCCCCATAATAATAGCATTTTCTGTTGCTCCTGTTGAACGAATAGGAAGACTATATTCACAACCATGCAATTTTCCATCCACTTTAGCACATAAATATTCGCCATCTTGCCAAACCTTTGCTCCCATCGCATTCATTAACCCAATATGAATATCATATTTCCTGTCGCCCAAAGGACATCCTCCTGGTAATGGAACTTTTCCATACCCCGTTTTAGTCAATAATGCTCCTAATATCAATAACGTATTTCGAATAGAACGTTTTTCCCATATTAACTCAGATGTACTTACAGAATCTTCTATTACAACAGAATTATTATCTTTATATATTTTCTTTCCTAGATATACAAGCATATCTTCCTGTACCCTAACGTCCAGCATATTTTTAGGATAATTTGTTATACGAATTTTCCCATCCGTTAAAATGCACGCAGCTAAATGACGTAAAACAGCATTCTTCGCACCTGTTATATACAACTCCCCATTCAACTCCGACGGTTTTATCACAATACAATCAGTATCCATTAACATATTTTTTTACCAATTTATCATATTGAAATTGAACAAACCAAGATATGCCAAAAAGCACACACACAGAACATATAGCAACTAATAATGGCATATAATCAATAGACGAAAAATATCTAATACAAAAAACAATTATACCATATAACTGTCTATGGAATAAATAAGCACACATTGAAGCATACGCCAGAACAGTTATTGTTCTTTCAATCATAGGATGATAAAGCGACATTGATAGTGACAATAAACAAAGAACACCTGAATACATACATACATACATACCTACATACCTACCCTTATATGCACAAACTAACGATATAAAAAAAAGCAGCAACCATACGAAGCAAAACTTTCGTTTTATTATTTTCAAAAAAGAATCTTTTTCAATATTCAAACCAATAACATAAAATGGGAAATACATCAATAACCTTATATCAGCGTATTTTAAAGATATTGCTACAAATAAAATAATAAAAATCCCCCTCCACGTAATCTTTGTTTGATTTGCGGTAGTAAATTTTAAAATGGGAGTTAGAAAATAAAACAAAATCAACATACTAAAATACCACAAAGTTTGTATCGGGCGTGACATAAATAATGAATACCCAAACATTGTTGGTATAATTTGACTAACATGCCCACCTCCTATACAAACAAGCGAAAGCACTGACGCGAGTAACAATGGGAAAAATCGGAATAGTCTTTTTTTATAAAACATACTAATATCCGATTTTGAAGAAAATGTATATTTTGACAAGAAAAATCCTGATAAAAACGTAAAACAAGCAAGAATACAATTTGTAATTATTTTACAATATTCATATACTACACCTTGCAATCTATAGGATTCAGAGAGATAATACTGCAAATGCCAGAATCCGACAATCCATATCACACAAATAACACGACACAAATCAAATTGATATAATCGATTATTATTCATACTTCTACAAATTAGTATGCTCGTCTTCCACGAGAACCTCCAAAAAACTCCTCGGAATACTTGTTATCGCAACAGCCGCAATTCCTCCAACAGGAACCACCACACACATATTTTTCTTTATCCGCTTCACAACGCCTTTTACCCCTTTAAAAACGCCATCGACAATCTGAACCTTTGTACCTGGACGATAAACAAAATCCATATTCCGAAGATACTCCACGTGTTCATTTTGCGTGGATGTAACACGAATAAAATCATTCATACTTTGGTCTGGCACATATATTACTTCCGAATGTTTCAAGCCATTATCTTCCGTAACAGAATGCATCATATAGCGCAGTGGTTCATATAATGACTTATTCTTTTTTATATCCTCCAATTTTGCGAATGTTGTATAAACAAATAGTATATTATTTAATGCCGGGACCAACTGTAAACGAGAATCAACTCTTTTGTAGGTCATTGGGACATATGTTTCTACACCATCTTCTTTATCCAACAAATCCTTTAATTTCATCACACGGGAATCAGATGAATAACTGATGCGAAGCGGATACCACAAACAAACAGATTTATCAATCATCACCTTTACTCTGCGTAAACACAAGGGGACATGCCCCGTTTATTATAGAAGCATTCAAAAAACAATAATGTCCATTCTGTACTGACTATCAGCGACATAAAAGACAAGACTTGTAGTAACAAGAACCATCTACAAATTACACAAAGATAATGATTTATTGATTAAAAATCAAATTATGTTTATCGGTAAAATAGTTTATACCACAGCACAAATCTCATCAAACCATCTCGTAAATTTGTACGTGGTTTGAACCCAAAATCATTTTCCAATGCTAAAGTATCTGCATACGTTATAGGTACATCGCCAGCTTGCATAGGGACTAACTCTTTATGAGCCTCAAAATCATAATCTTTAGGCAA
Organism: Bacteroidales bacterium; assembly: GCA_017541145.1. Classification (GTDB taxonomy): domain Bacteria; phylum Bacteroidota; class Bacteroidia; order Bacteroidales; family UBA3824; genus UBA3824. Next base: position 18,669 of record JAFXZT010000158.1, read on the forward strand.
AAGTCCAACACGAAGCAACTCTTCTTGTAATATTGTAACAAAATCCATTAAATTCTCAGGTTGATTGTTGCCAATATTATATATTTTATAAGGGACATCAATAGTAGGGCAAATTTGTTTTGGATTTTTCATCATAACACGAAACATTCCCTCAACAATATCATCAATATACGTAAAATCACGTTGACAATTCCCATAATTAAATATCTGTATCTTTTCGCCTTTTAGTAATTTATTGGTGAAACTGAAATATGCCATATCTGGTCGTCCAGCAGGACCATATACAGTAAAAAATCGCAATCCCGTACATGGTATATTATATAATTTAGCATAGGAATATGCCAACAACTCATTACTCTTTTTTGTCGCTGCATACAAACTAACAGGATTGTCAACATTATCAGTTTCTGAAAATGGAATTTTTGTGTTTCCTCCATACACAGAACTACTGCTGGCAAACACTAAATGTTTCACAGGGTAATGCCGACACGCTTCAAGAATATTATAAAAGCCAATTACATTACTTTCTATATAGACATCTGGATTTGTAATACTATACCGTACTCCTGCCTGAGCCGCGAGATTAACAACAATAGAAAATTTATACTGTTCAAACAAACTATTTACTATTTGTTTATCAGCAATACTACCTTTTACAAATGTCCATTTCGTTTTATTTGTTTCGCCAACAAGTTTTTCTATTTGTTGTAATCTATATTCTTTTAATGAAACATCATAATATTCATTCACATTATCAAGTCCGACAATATTACATTTACAATCCGCCGCAATCAATCTCTGAACGAGATTTGATCCAATAAATCCAGCCGCTCCAGTAATTAAGATATTCATTATTCGCATAAATTTTCCTTATACCACTCTATAGCCTCACCCAACCCTCTTGTAAAATCGTATTCTGGCTCGTAACCCAAATATTTTTTTGCTTTACTTATATCAGCATTGGAATGTTTTATATCTCCAGGACGGTCTGGTCCAAAAATCGGTTCTATGTTCTTTTGCAATACCTTAGTCAGAACATAATAAATATCAATCAGATATTCCCGTCCGCCATACGCAATATTGAAAGCCTGTCCTGATACGTTATTCGGAGCGATGCAAGCCTTTAAATTTGCTTCGACTACATTTTCTATATACGTAAAATCACGACTTTGTTTACCATCTCCATTAATAGTCGGTCGTTCATTATTTAACAACAACTTTATAAACTTAGGTATTACCGCAGCATATGCTCCATTCGGATCTTGGCGACGACCAAAAACGTTAAAATATCGTAAGCCAATAGTTTCCAAACCATAATGTTTGGTATATTGTTTTGCCCATTCTTCGTCACACCGCTTGGTTAAGGCATACGGACTCAACAGGTTACCTTCCACACCTTCTGTCTTTGGCAAATGTTCTTCATCGCCATAAACAGAAGAAGACGAAGCATATACAAACTTTTTCACGTTATTTTGCCGAGCTGCTTCTAACATATTCAACGTACCTTGAATATTATTCGCACTATAAAACAACGGCATCTCAATAGAGCGAGGAACGCTTCCCCATGCCGCTTGATGAAGCACATAATCCACATCTTTACAAGCAGACATACACGTATCAAAATCTTTTATATCTCCTTGTATAAATGTATAATTTGGATTGTCGATAAATAAATCAACATTCTCTTGTTTTCCCGTTGACAAATCATCTAAACAACGAACCCTATATCCCAAATTCAATAATGCTTCGCAAAGATTTGAGCCAATAAATCCAGCCCCTCCTGTGACTAAGAACAACGAATTCTTTGGAAATTGTATGTTTTTATATCCCATTTTAAAATCTTCCCAATTTAACCATCAACAAAAATTTCACCAAATGAATCTGTCGTTTGATTCGTGTTGGTTGTTTGAGCAAACGATATGCAAACTCAAGATTATGCGATACCCACCATTGAGGCGCACGTTTTACATTTCCCGTATAAACATCGAAACTACCGCCCAAACCTTGATAAATTGCTTTATGCTGTTGCAACATTTCCTCCATCAACAATTCTTGTTTGGGCGAGCCCATCGCAACAAACACAACATCAGGTTTCTTTTCAACTATATCAGAAATCAGTTGGTTCTTTTCGTCTTCATTCTGAATATATCCATTCCGAAAACCAACAATCTGAATACCAGCGAAATCCTGTTTCAACTGTAGAACGGTTGTTTCTATCACTTCCTGCTTACTACCCACAAGATAAAATGTTTTGCCTTGCTGGGACAAGGATTCCACAATTTTCAGCCATAATTCGCAACCTGGAAGTTTTTTTGCATTGGCAAAGCCGTGTTTTTGCAATGCCATCACTGCCCCAATGCCATCACTGTAGCCAATATTGTTATTGATGATAGATTTAGTTTGTTCGGTTGCATGTAGAATTTTTTCCGCATTCACGGCAACCAAAATTTTCTTTTCGTTAGAAACAAAATCAATCAGTTCTTCATTCGAAGAAAACGGATACAATTTCACGCCATTTCGTAATGTTACCTGTTCGATTTGTTTCATGTTGTTTATTTTGTCAAAATTTCTACAATTCGTTCGGCGGCTTTACCGTCCCACAATTCAGGAATGCCGCCTTTTTTCCATTTACCGGCAAACAAGTGTTCCAACGTCGGTTTTATTGCATCTGGATTCGTACCAATCAATTCATTTGTGCCAATGGTGCATGTCTCTGGGCGTTCGGTATTGTCGCGCAATGTGATGCACGGAACACCCATAACAGTAGTTTCCTCGGTAATACCTCCCGAATCTGTTATCACCGCCAACGAATGCTGCACCATATAATTGAATTCCAAATATCCCATTGGTTCAACTATATGAAGATTTGACGCTTCTATACCTAAATCTTTGAAAATCTTTGCCGTACGCGGATGAATCGGGAATATTATCGGTAATCTGTGGACATTATTTACAATCTCCTGCATTGTTTTCTGCAACTTACTGGCCTCATCAACGTTGGCAGGACGATGCATCGTCAACATTA